>CAJUFP010000011.1:33167-65288 GCA_910585645.1 uncultured Hungatella sp.
CGGCCGGGCTGCAGAGATCGGAGGCCGGAGGGGATGAGGCAGCCGGGCGGCAGAGGACAGAGGCCGGGGAAGCTGAGACGGCCGGGCGGCAGAGTTCGGAGGCCGGGGAAGATGAGAAGACTCGTCGGCAGAGGACAGAGGCTGGGGGAGAGGAAGAGGCTGTAGGAGACCAGGAGACCAGGCAGCGGATGTCAGAAGGTGGAGCTGGTGAGGAGGACATCGGGGAGAAGAGGGGACGGTCAGGCCAGCGGGCGGAGATGTTCTGCGGGGACATCCTGACAGCAGATCTCCGGGAAGATGGAGGAACCACCCAGGAGTGTCCGGACCAGGGCCGGCAGGGAGAAGGAGAAGAGAAGGATAGGGAAAACGGAGAGGATGGGGCAGGGCGAAAGAGGAAGCGGTGCCGCAGAGGCGGCCGTTCCAAAAAGAAGTGCAAAAGGGATACAGAGAGAAGCCGTGGAAATGATGGAAAAAAGGGAATGAGTGATGACGGCTTCTTTGACATAGAAGACCAGGAGGAGGATCGTAAATCCCCGGAAGGCGGATTGACAGGCAAGGCAAAGCGGGCTGCGGAGTCTGTGAAAACTGCCTGGTCCAGGATGGAGGAGTACAAGGAAAAGGCCCTCTCTTTCTGGAATGATGAGCAAAATCACAAGACCATAAAGGTTATTCTCCGCCAGATCAAGGCCATCATCCGCCATATTATCCCAAGGAAGGTTCGGGGAAAGGCGGTTTTCGGATTTGATGACCCCGGGACTACGGGGAAAGTATTGTCAGGCCTGAGCGTGGTCTATGCCTGGTATGGCGATAAGTTTGAGATCGTGCCGGTGTTTGACCGGCAGATACTGGAAGTGGAAGGGAGCCTGAAAGGCCGGGTGCAGGCAGGAGCCCTGTTGGCCCGGTGCGTTCGGGTTTTATTGGATAAAAATTTCAGAAGGCTGTTGTGGGGCTTTCTTAAGAATGGAGGAAAATGACGATGGCAGAGATCAAGACAGGGGGACAGGGCGGTTTTTCAGCGGCTGTGGAGGCGCTGTTTCAGGGCATGGACCATCTGGTGGCTACGAAGACAGTGGTGGGGGACGCGGTCCGGGTGGACGACGCCATCATCCTGCCGCTGATGGATGTGACCTGCGGCATGGCTGCAGGGACATTTGCGGAGAACGCCAAGAATAAGGGAGCCGGGGGTATGAGCGCAAAGTTAAGCCCCAGCGCCATCTTAGTGATCCAGAACGGGTCCACCCGGCTGGTGAACATCAAGAACCAGAACACCGTGAACAAGATGCTGGACATGGTGCCTGACCTTGTGAATCGGTTTACAGGGGGAAAGGTGACGGTGGGGGAGCCGTTTTCGGCGGACGCGGTAAAAACGGCTGAGGAGATGGCCGAGGGAAAGGGAGACTTGGCATAGGGACAGGCCCAGGCGCATAGGATAAAGTGTAGTTTGTTACAGCTTAATATCATGAAAGCAGGGATTTTTATGAGACGACTGTGCGGTCTGGTCCTTTTTTGTATCGGGGTGGGGATGGCGATCAAGGTTCTGATCCCCACAACGCTGGCATTGCTGATCTTTATTATCGGGCTTATGACGGTGGGGTATCATTTGTTTTGCCGGTGTTAGAGTGGGGTGGCATCTGATTTATGAAAAATTAGGTAGCATATGAAAAGGTATGGACCAAGGGCTAAGATATTTGTCGTAAATGGGACAATTGCAGCGCTTGGTCTGTGGTTTACATATGGGCGGTCAAAGCAGCCTTCGGCGATGCTCCGGATCCCTCGGTTTGTTTTTACTTCTAAGATCTGCTGGATTTCAATGAGTTCTTTATGTATCTCTTCCAGTTCTCCCAGAATAGTCCTGGTTTCTTTTGATATAAAATGTTACCTCTGTTTTTTATTCTGGAGTGTAAAAAAGTGTCGCTTAACTGGATATTAAGCGACACTTTTTATTTTGAGTTATACAAAAAATATCAAATTTCTTTAACGGTTCCGATTATATCATTATTTTTCATGGGTGTCAACTGTATCGAGATGCTGTTTTCCTGAGAAAATTTAATTAATTTGTTTGGTTTTAAAGGTTAATTTAAGTATTTATCAAAATATTTATAGTTTTTGGTATCTTATAAGATTCGAAAAGTGTCGCTTAATATCCAGTTAAGCGAACGTTTCCCACAAAGATTTGTAAAGGAGATGGAAATAATCTGGTATCTACTAAGATGTGCTGTGGAAGATGAACGAGATTTCAAAAGGAGATGTCTAAAGCTTGTGAGCACAGGCCAGCTGGAAGAAGTGATCTGTTTTCAATATCAGCGTTTGATGCGTTATGGAGGCAAATGGCATCTGGAAAAGCGTACACTTTTACCTGGCTGTATCTTTTTGATAGGTGCGGAATTGGAGATATTAAAAAACAATTATAAAGGAACAATGGAGGAATTTGCTGTTTTTCCGTGTGAAATCCCTTATGTGATGGATATGTGCCAAGACAAGAATGTGATTGGAATATCAAAAGGTATCATTAAAAATGGGAGGCTTGTCATAACAAGCGGTCCTTTAAGGGATAGGGAAGATATGGTTCGAAAGATTGATCGACATAAAAGGACTGCCAGGATAGAGATCCCTTTTATTGGGAATAGGAGAGAAGTAACTGTCGGGTTGGAGATTTATGAGAAGTTGTAAGTAACAGAGAGCATTATGCTGCAGATATCATTTTGCAAAAGAAAAAGTAATAAACAGGATTGAGGATGGAGCCGCTGAAGCATTGGCACAGAGGTTCAGTTCTTATGGTCATATTGGCAGACAGGCTCGCAGGGACAGCGTAAGCTGACGCGGCGGGATGGCGGAGCCTGCCCAAAATGCGGAAGAACAGGACGTGTACAAAGACTGAGCGGTCGGACTCATTGGAAATGGGGAGAAGAACATGTGGTACGTGATTCAGACGTTGGGCGGGGAAGAGGAGAGGACTGCCGGTATGATCAGAAAGATGATTTCTTCCTGTTCTATGGAAGACTGTTTTGTTCCCAGGAGGGAGCGATTGAAGAAGTTTGGCGGATGCTGGAACCGGGTGGAGGAAGTGCTGTTTCCCGGGTATGTGTTCGTGGAGGCGCTAAATCCCGGAGAACTGTATGAGGAGCTAAGGCGGATTCCCAGGCTGACCAGGTTGCTGGGGCGGGAAGAGGGATGGTTTCTGGCTCTGAGTAAAAAAGAGGAAGAGCTGGTGCGGAGCATAGGCGGCGAAACACACAGGACATCCCTGTCAAAGGTTATGGTTGATGAGAAGAAAAGGCTCCGTGTGGCTGACGGTCCCCTCAAGGACTATACAGGGGATGTGGTGAAGGTGGACCTGCACAGGAGAGAAGCGACGGTACGGGTGGAGTTTATGGGAAGAAAGGTGGACCTGAAGATGGGAATTGAGATGGCAGACAGGGGGAGATAGAGGAAATGAATCATGTGAGAAGCGGGACAGCGCCGGAGAAGAGAGGCGGGCTTTGTCATATTGCGTTCAGTCCGCCGGATATCGGCGAGGCGGAGATAAGGGAAGTGGCGGACACGTTAAGGTCCGGGTGGATTACCACAGGTCCAAAGACAAAACGGCTGGAACATGAGCTTGCGCGGTTTACAGGGGCAGGCGGAGTGGTGTGCCTTAATTCCGCCACAGCGGCGGAGGAGATGATACTCCGGGCGGCGGGTATCGGAGAGGGGGATGAGGTGATCGTCCCTGCGTACACATACAGCGCCACAGCGGCAGCAGCCATCCATGTGGGGGCAAAGGTGGTTTTTATGGACTCACAGCCGGGTTCGCCTCAGATGGATTATGACGCTTTGGAACAGGCGATAAATGGGCGGACGAAAGCCATCATTCCCGTGGATATCGGCGGTATTTTGTGTGACTATGAGAGACTGTTTGATATTGCGGAGAAAAGCAGGGATGTGTTTAAGGCCAAAGGAAACTGTGATTTGGGGCGGCGGATACAGAAACGTATGGGGCGGGTCATGGTCATAGCCGACTGCGCCCATGGGCTTGGAGCAAAAAGGATCTTTCGGGGACAGTGGAGGAATGCCGGGGATATTGCGGACTTCACTTCATTTTCCTTTCATGCCGTGAAGAATTTCACCACCGGGGAGGGCGGCGCAGCGGCCTGGAGAACCATAGAGGGGATCGACGATGAGGAGATTTACCGTTATTTTCAGCTTCTGTCCCTTCATGGACAGAGTAAGGATGCCTTGGCCAAGACCCAGCTGGGTGGGTGGGAATATGACATCATAGGTCCGTGGTATAAGTGCAATATGACCGATATCATGGCAGCCATAGGGTTAAAGCAGCTGGAAAGGTACCCAGGACTTCTTGAAAGGCGCAGACAGATCATAGGCATCTACGACAGGGCCTGTGATAGAATGGGGGTCAGTCATCTGGAGCATTACACAAAGGAAGGAATCTCGTCGGGCCATTTGTATATCACCAGGATCCCCGGAATTGACAGCACCCGGCGTCAGGAGATCATCGCCCTCATGGCTGAAAAAGGAGTCGCCTGCAATGTACACTATAAGCCTCTGCCTCTGATGAGCGGGTATAAAGACTTATGCAGCGGAAGATTTCCAAATGCCGTGGCGTATTATGAGAATGAGATCACGCTGCCACTCCATACGCTGCTGTCGGATGAAGATGCGGAATATGTGGCTGAGCAGTTTAGGACAGCCACGGAGTCGTATATGTAGTAGCTGGTGTGAAAACCGGGTAAACGGAACAAGGAGACTGGGTGGATTCTGGAGTGAGGTTTTGCAGGGACAGGTGGAGGGGAGAGATGGTCAGAAAGCTGAGGAGAGCGGTTTTGAGACAGTGGGAGGACCTGCCGGCGTTTATGCAGGTGCCGGAAGTGAGAGCTTACTGGGAGGTGCTGGACAGAAAGAGAACAGAACTGGTGTGTAAGAGAATTTTCGATGTGACAGTCAGCAGCGTGTTGCTGCTTTTTTTAATTGCACCTATGGCCGTGATCGCTGTCCTGATCAAGTTGGATTCACCTGGGCCGATTTTCTACAGGCAGGAGAGAGTGACGGCTTACGGCAGAAAGTTCAGGATACATAAGTTCAGAACTATGGTCACGGATGCCGACCAAAAAGGTTCTATGGTGACCATAAAAGGGGACTGGCGAATCACAAAGGCCGGTGCTTTGCTGCGGAAATACCGGTTGGACGAGCTTCCTCAGCTTTTGGATATTCTGGCCGGAGACATGAGCTTTGTGGGCACAAGGCCGGAGGTGGTAAAGTATGTGAAAATGTATGAGAGGGAGTACAGAGCTACACTGCTTCTTCCCGCCGGGGTGACCAGTATGGCCAGTATACGGTATAAGGATGAGAGCCGAATGCTGAACGGGGCCGGAGCCGATAAGGCTCGGATTGATAGAGTGTACATCATGGAGATATTGCCGCAGAAGATGAGATGGAATCTGGAGGGGATCCTCAGGTTCAGCCTCATATCGGAACTGCTGATCATGGCCAGGACAGTGCTGGCGGTATTTGGAAGAGCGTATGAGTGACAAGAAAAGCGATAAGGGATTTAACAGGGAGAACTTTGGGGACAGGAAGACAGGCACCATGCCGTTTTCTGTCCTTCTTTCTCTCTATATAAAAGAAAAGCCGGAATATTTTTTACAGAGCATGGAGAGCATCCTGAACCAGACCGTGATGCCGGCGGAGATCGTGGTGGTCAAGGACGGTCCTGTTGACAGTGAGGTGAACAGGATTCTGGAAAGATTCACGGAGGAATACCCGGGACTTTTTAAGATTATTTCCTATGAGCCTAACAGAGGGCTGGGATACGCTCTGGCCCGGGGCGTGGAGGCCTGCGGAAACGAGATTATCGCCCGGATGGATACGGATGACATCGCCCGGAGGGACCGGTTTGAGAGACAGCTGAGAGAGTTTGCGGCTGACCCTGAGCTTGATATCTGCGGGAGTGTTATAGAAGAATTTGAGGATGATCCGGGTCGGATTGTGGCGGTGAGAAGGGTGCCGCTTGGGGACCGGGAGATAAAGAGGTATCAGAGGCGGCGGGATGGGTTTAATCATATGACAGTCATGTTTAAGAAAAAGGCGGTCATGAAGGCAGGGAATTATAAGACATGTCCGTTGATGGAGGATTCCTATCTGTGGGTCAGGATGATGAAGAACAGGGTGAAATGTAAAAATATAAGTGAGCCTCTGGTTTATGCAAGGATAGGGAAGGGGATGTATGAGCGGAGAGGCGGGTTTAGCTATTTTTTAAAGTACAGGGCGGGAAGAAGGAAGATATTGGAAACAGGGTATATCAGCTTGTGGGATTATTTCTTTACATTGGGAGTACAGTTTGTTGTGGCACTGGTTCCTGGGGGAGTGAGGGGATGGGTGTTTAGGAGGGTACTGCATAAGTAAAGAAAAGGCAGGTATTCTAAAAATAAAAGATCAATATAGTAATTGAGGATGAATATGTCATGAAAAGAGCATTAATACTTTCAGGAATATACTGGAATGAACCATTTCAACGTCATCAGCAGTTTTCCTGTTATTTAAATCATATGGGATATGAAGTGTTTTTTTTGGAAAGAATAATGTCCTCTAAATTTTCTGTATCGAAATTTTGGAATGTAATTGGAAGAAGATTACTAAAAACTGGTGAATATTCTGACTTAAAAATAAAAAATGAACTTCCTGAAGGAATTAAACCAATTGACTATAGATTTATTAATCCGGAAAATGGAATTTTCAAAATTTATAATGCATGGAAAATAAATGAGTTTATTGCAGAATACGGATCAAAATTTAATATTATTATTAATTACCTGCCTATAAATACAACAAGAATGATTATAGAGCAATTGGATTATGACTTTCTAGTATACGATTGTGTCAGAAATTTTTCTGGGTGGGGTAATTATCGGAAAGATATATTAGATGAGGAAAAACTCTTAATTAAAAAAAGTGATATTGTATTTACAGATTCATTTTTTTTGACAGATTATATGAAGCAATACCAGAAGCAGACGATTCAGTTTTTACCTGTAGCGAGCAGAAAATGGGTAGAAGGATGTCAGAGAAGAAAGATCCCCAAAATAGAACACTTTGCATATTTTGGAAGTATCGAAAAACATATAGATGTTAATTTGCTGAATAGCTTGGCAAATGCAGGATATATCATTCATATTTGGGGAGTAAAGGGGGTAAATTTGGGATTTAAGTATATGGACCATGGATATGAGAGTGACTTGAGGAGGCTTGCATATCAGATAACTTCTATTGCTGATGCAATTATATTGCCTTATAAAGGAAACATGGATGGTGTAATACCGGCGAAATTGCTACAGTGCCTATCTACATATATGCCAATATTTATAAGCAAATTTTATGATTCCATCTGTTTGAAGGATTACTTGTATGTATATACAGACTTCCAGAATTTGATTAGTCTAATAAACGACTATAATGATCTAGGTGAGGAAAAGAGAAAAAATAATATTAGAATCTTTTTAAAAGGTAAGGATGAGATGAGTCAGTATGGCAGGTTTAAAAGGACGTTTGAGCAGTTGCTTAATTGAAGAACTGATGGTTTTGTATGTTGTAACAGGTGCATTTACCAGTATTGGACCAATAAGCAAGCTGTTTTATATTATAGGCCTAATCGCAGAAATATTGTCGTTGTTTTATTTGATAAATGGTCGATATGTAGGCGAAAAAATCTTGAAGTATTATTTGGAAATTATTACAACAATTGTATTAATTACGTTTGGTTTTATTATAAACGGTACGCCTATAAAATTAGTTTTATCGAGGAGTATGAGCCTTATCTGCATATTTGGATGCATTATTTTTTTTGCCCCAGAATTAAGGATTGATTTGTTTCGGGTTTTAGTGAAAGTAAAAAAGATAATGATAATAATTGCTGCAGTAATGTTGATTGATATTATTTGTCATAAAGTAACAGGATTTGGATTCTGGAAACCTATAACATACCTGGGATATAGATACTCAGGCCCATTTTATGATTCTAACTATGCGGCTGCATATCTGGGCTGTATTTTATTGCTTGTCTGGATGGATGGAGACTTCAATAGTAAGAAAAGATGGATTGCAACTATAATATTGGTAACGGATATATATTTTTGCGGGTCATTGACATCTATACTTGCATTGCTTATTTGTGTATTTGCTGCTGCTCTAAAGAAACTCATTCACATCAATAATATTATGGTGTTTCAGCTGATCTGCTTAAGTATTTATGTTACAATGCTTATAATTTGGAGTAATAATAGACAGTTTTTTTACAATGCAGGTACAGGCTTACTTGGGAGCTTATACTCTGATGGAGGGAAAGCAAAATATATATCTTTACAAATTAGGTTTGAAACACAATTTAAAGCCTTAAGGATAGCAGTTTTAAATTTTTGGGGACAGGGACCACATCAGTTAGTACCACAGTTGGGACATGATACACATAATTCTTTTTTCAGCTTCTTTTTTGAGGAAGGATATTTAGGTGTATTATTGCTTATTCAGTCGTTGCGCTATCAGGCTTCAAAAATAACAAAGTTGGCGTTTTATCTTGTATTATTTATCACGATTAATACCTTTTTATTGGATATACATTACACGACAATATACACAATTCTGTTGATATCGATACAAATTGAAGGAAATAAGAGATCTGAGAGGTTATTGTATGAAGGGTGCTGAGTTTATAGAGAATATGATAAAATACTGTATTCCATCTGTTTTTTCAGCAGTCGTAGGAATATTAGTTATACCAATAATAACAGATATATATCCGACTGACGAATATGGGAAGATAAATCTATTCTATTCTGTGGCAAATACCATCAGCACATTTGCCATATTGGGATTTGATTCGGCTTATCTTAGATTCTATTATGAACCGCCCAAAGGCTACAACAGTCACAGGATACTTAAAGTATCTCTATATGTCGGAATTATTACATCTTTAGGTTTATTTTTGATATGCAGATTATTCTTTGCAGATCCGATATCATATTATTTATTTGGCGAAAGAAATGATGTTCTGCTGGCTGGTATGCTTATCTATATAATTGGGATTGTATTAATGAAATTTGTCGGTTATGAGTATCGTATGGGTCAAAATGCCAGGATGTATAATTGGTCGCAAATAGCAAGTCTTTTTACGAACCGCATTATTTTTGTGTGCTTTGCTGCGATTTCTACATCCTATATCTGGGGAGATTGGGCGATAGCACTATCAACTTTTGCAATTGGAGTATTATTTCTATGTATGGTGGAGAGAAAGAAAATTCATTTTGAATTTCCCTCATATTTTTTTTCAGCAAGTACATTGGAATTATTTAAATTTGGATTTCCTTTGATGCCTGTAGCACTTATGGTTTGGCTGAATAATTCGGTGGCAAAATTTTTGTACTCGTATTTTAAAGATTATTCTGCAATAGGTACTTTTTCAATTGCAACAAGTATTGCAAATATTTTTTCAATTGTACCAGCAGCCTTTACCACCTATTGGTCTCCATTTATATATAAAAATTATAAGACAGAGAGGGATTTTATTAAAAAGACTCATGATTATATTGTATTGGCAAGTATATGGCTGCAGATGATTTTTTGGGCCTTTCAGGATGTGCTGTACAATTTTGTCGGAGGCGAATATAAGGAATCACAAGAAATTTTTTTGCTTATAATGATTAATCCTATCTTATCACTTATATCTGAGACAACATGTTATGGAATTATGCTTGCTAAGAAAACAAAGTATAATCTGTACATATCTCTAGTATCATTTATTATTAATTTGATTATAACCTATGTTACATACTCTGCTATGGGAATTTTAGGTGCCTCAGTGGGTGTCAGTATTGCGGCATTAGTTCAGTTTGTGATAAAAACTCTAATAGGTCAAAGATATTATGGCACGATATCAGTTCCGTTAAAAACTGCTTTTACCGTTGGGGTAATTATCCTTGTGTCGGTATTGAATATAAGATTTTATACTAACTTTGTAATGAGAGTAGCTGTTATTTTTCTTGTTATTGTATATTCGGCTGTGATATATAAAGATAATCTTGGAGAGATAAGAGTATTTGTGAAAAACGCTATCAAAGAATGGAGAAGACAGTAGTGACAGATTTTCTACTATTATATGAAAATAAGGGAAGAGAGATAGAAAGTTTATGTTTGCTGAAGCTAGAATTGGAACACAGAGGATATTCAGTTGTAATAGATCAGATACAATATTTTTTTAAGAGAAAATACAAGGCAAGTGTAATTATAACACCATTTTTATATAATGACAATGATTTATATAAATATGTATTTTGTATTGCAGGTAAACACCAGAAAATTATAAATTTAAGATGGGAGCAGATTTTTTCAAGAGAGAATGAAGAGAATTTAAATGGTTTTTTTTATCCCAAAGATGAGGCCTTAAAAATTATACATGTGTGTTGGGGGATCAGACAGGCAAATAATTTAAAAAAGCTGAACATAGAAGATAAATGTCTGCCAGTTACTGGAGCAATGCATTTAGATTTAATTAGGAAAAAGGGATATTTTAAAGAACGCAATGAGATTGCATCAAAATATAATTTGCGTAAAGATAAAAAGTGGATATTATTTATATCGTCTTTTTCTCATACAACATTTAGTGATAAAGAGAAAAGGGAGATACTAGAATTTCTGGGAAAAGAGAGAATACAGTTTATTGAAATATCTATCCAATCAAAAGAGACAATTCTTGATTGGCTGGTTAGAATAGGGGGAGATGGGTATGAAATTGTATATAGACCTCATCCAAGTGAAAAAAAGAACCAGATTTTAGAGGAACTTGAAAGAAAATTTAATTATTTCCATGTTATATCAGATGAATCTGTTGGCCAGTGGATATATTGTTGTGATCGTGTACTGAATTGGTGCAGTACTTCGGCAGTACAGAGTGTTTTACTGGGAAAGGGAGATGTGATATTAAGACCAGTTGAGATGGATTATCAAAAAGACATTACTATATTTGATAATGCGCGAAAGGTTAAAACTTATAATGAGTTAAAAATGGTTCTACAGGAGGATACTAAAGAGGTAAAAAGTGAAGGGTATTCCCAATATTACAGATTAGATGGAAAGGCATATCTCAAAGTGGCAGATGTTTGTGAGCAGCGATTAAAGTCTCCGTTAAAACAAGGTATTGATTATGAGCGGATATTAAAATGCCAATCTGTTTGGAAACGAATGAAATACGAAATTGTTTACAAACTGTATGTACCGC
The DNA here is from genome assembly GCA_910585645.1 of uncultured Hungatella sp. Classification (GTDB taxonomy): domain Bacteria; phylum Bacillota; class Clostridia; order Lachnospirales; family Lachnospiraceae; genus UBA3402. The sequence continues at coordinate 44,428 of CAJUFP010000011.1, forward strand.
TTTTGGGAATTATGTATAAGAAAAATATACTGAGAGGTATGACCGTTTCTTATGGCATGGTAATGAGGAATACTGTATCGGAGGAGGAAATGGATTTTATGGAGAAAAGGATAGAGGGGCTGTTATATAGACAATAAATCAAATAGAGAATGAAATCTTTGAAAATAGGGATTGGTGTGTGATAAAAGAACAAAATCGAGCACACTTATAAATAATTTATTTTTGAGAGGTATATAATGTTTGATTTAAATAGGTTTATAAGCAATTATGTAATTAAAAGATCAGAAAGTATGTTCCTGAATGATATTAATTCAAATAGCGGAATCCTTAAAAGAAAAATTAGGGGAAAAGATATCTTAGTTATAGGTGGTGCCGGAAGCATAGGATCATCTTTTATCAAGGCAATTCTGCCATTTGAACCTAAATCATTAGTGATTGTCGATTATAACGAGAATGCCCTTGCTGAATTGAGTAGAGATCTTCGAAGCACAAAAGATATTTTTATCCCAGATGATTATATTCCATATCCTATGGATTATGCATCATCAGTATTTGAAAAGATGTTTCGCAAACGCGGTGGATTTGATATTGTCGGAAATTTTTCGGCACATAAGCATGTAAGATCTGAAAAGGATATTTATTCTATAGAGACACTGATACAAAACAATGTTTTGAATATAAAAGGCTTGCTTGATTTGTTGTCAGAGTTTCCTCCAGAAGAATATTTTTGTGTGTCTACTGACAAAGCTGCCAATCCAGCTAATATAATGGGGGCAAGTAAAAGAATTATGGAAGATGTTATATTTGCATATTCTGACATATTCTCAGTAAAAACAGCTAGATTCGCAAATGTTGCATTTTCTAATGGATCACTTCCAGCAGGTTTTTTAAACAGATTACAAAAACTACAGCCATTAAGTGCGCCATTAAATATAAGACGATATTTTGTTTCTCCAGAGGAAAGCGGTCAGATATGTATGCTTGCATGTATATTAGGAGGTAATAGAGAGATCTTTTTTCCACGATTGGAAGAAGCGCAGATGATGACATTTGATAAAATTGCTACTGCTTTGCTTAAAGAATATGGTTATAATGTTCTGCAGTGTGATTCTGAGCAGGAGGCATTATCTAAATCAGAAGGACTAATAAAAGGAAGTAAATGGTATCCCGTATATTATTCTGCTTCTAACACATCTGGAGAAAAGCCATATGAGGAGTTTTATACAGTTGATGAATCCATAGATTTAAAACGGTTTGAAGCATTGGGTGTTATAACGAATAAGGATATTACAGATAAAAATAAAGTGATGATGCTTTATGAACAGTTAAACACTGCTTTTAGGCGGGAAGAGACTACAAAAAATGAAATTATTTCTATTTTAAAGAGCTATCTTCCATCTTTTGAACATATAGAGACTGGAAAATCGTTGGACAGTAGAATGTAATTAATCAAAGGAGGATGGAAATGGAAAATTTTATTCCATTATCGATACCAAATTTTGAAGGCAATGAAAAGAGGTATGTTAATGATGCTATAATGCAGGGATGGGTATCTACAGGGGGGAGTTATATTGAAAAACTGGAAAAACAGCTGGCAGATTTTCTTAAAACAGATGATGTTGCCGCATGTCAGAGTGGGACGGCGGCATTGCATTTATCATTAATAGATGCTGGTGTAGGATCTGGGGATGTGGTTATTGTTCCTCCACTTACTTTTATTGCGGCAGTGAATCCGGTAAAATACCAGTTAGCAGTGCCTGTATTTATTGACTGCGATGACAGCCTTTGTATGGATCCACAAAAATTACAATGTTTTTGTGAGAAAGAATGTAGCTTTGAGAACGGTCGGCTTACCTATCGTGAAAGGCCGGTAAAGGCTATCATCGTAGTCCATGTTTTTGGGAATATGGCTGATATGGAACTAATTATGGATACAGCTGCACGATATGGATTAAAAGTTATTGAAGATGCCACAGAAGCGTTGGGAACATATTGTTTAACAGGAAAATTTAAGGGATATTATGCAGGAACTATAGGGGACTATGGGGCTTTTTCTTTTAACGGAAATAAGATTATTACTACTGGCGGCGGTGGAGCAGTTACCGCTAAAAAGAAAAAGAATGTGGAGCATATCCGATATTTGTCTACCCAGGCAAAGGATGATAAACAGTATTATATCCATCATGAAGTAGGATATAACTACAGAATGACCAATTTGCAAGCCGCATTAGGTGTGGCTCAGATGGAGAAATTGCCAGAATTTATTAGAAGAAAACAAAAAAACTATGAACGTTATAAAGAATTATTCGATGAATTTTTGCTGGCGGATTTGATGGAATTTCGAGAAGATATCTATTCGAACAAATGGTTTTATTCATTAAAGATAAATAAGGAAAAGGTCAAGGCTTCTATGAAATATATTATTGAAGTCCTCCAGCAGGAAGGGATACAGACTCGTGCTATATGGGGACTTATTAATGAACAGAAACCATATAAAGGAGAGGATACTTATAGTCTGGAAAAGGCTCCCTATTACTTTTCAAGAGTCCTTAACATACCATGCAGCACGCAGCTGACAGAGAATGAGATTGTATATGTAGCAGAGCGTATTAAAAGAGTACTTTGGAACTTGACAGATGAAACATAAAACTTTATTTTCATGCTATAGAGATAAGGTGTAAAATAATGAATTTGGAAGATATTAGTAAGTTTAAAGGAAAAATATCTTTATCCATTGTGGAAGCAATGAAACTTATGGATAAGAATGGAAGAGGAATACTGTTTATTGTTGACGATGCGGATAAACTCAGGGGAACTCTTACAGACGGTGATATTAGGAGATGGCTGATTAACACAGGTAGACTTGATACAAATATTCAGAAGCTTGTACATATCAATCCACGATATCTAAGAGAGGCAGATAAGACAGAGCGCATTAGCTATATGGTTCAAAATCATATAAAAGCGTTACCGATAACAGATGATGATGGCAGAATTGTCGATATTGTCTTTAATTCCTATGATATATTGATAAATAGGCAGGAAGATAAAGAAATACTTAAGGATATATCGGTTGTTATAATGGCAGGAGGAAAAGGAACTAGGTTATATCCATACACAAAAATTTTACCCAAACCATTGATTCCGATAGGGGAAGTACCAATATTGGAGAGAATTCTTCATCAGTTTCATAGAATGGGCGTCAAAGAGTTTTATCTTACAGTTAATTACCGGAAAGAAATGATAAAGTCTTATTTTTCAGAGATAAAGGAACAATATGTGATTAAATATGTAGAAGAAGATCAGCCTCTTGGAACTGGAGGAAGTCTGCGCTTGATTAATGAACTCTTGCCGTCTCCAATTATTGTTACAAATTGCGATGTGCTAATTGAGGCTGATTATGAAGAAATGCTTCAGTTTCATAAAAAATCTGGGAATGCTATGACAATAGTTTCATCTTTGAAAAATACTACAATTCCTTATGGTGTTATCCATATGAGGGAACATGGTATGATCGGAAGTATGGAGGAAAAGCCGGTTTTGTCATATTTTATTAATACAGGGATGTATATTATGGAACCAGAGTATATTCATCTGATTCCCAAGGGGATTCCTTATCATATGACACAACTGGCTCAAAAGATGATTGACAAAGGATTAAAGGTCGGAGTTTACCCAATTAGTGAAAATTCTTTTTTAGATATGGGAGAATTTGAGGAAATGAAGAGGATGGAAGAGCGTTTAATAAAGGGAACTTTCGGGCAGGAATAACAGAGTTAATATGGTGCAAGAAGAATAAGAGGGAAAATATAAATGAAGTTTACAGAAATAAAAGAATACGGACAACCATATATAATAGCAGAGATTGGAGCAAACCATAATGGAGATATAAAGCTTGCCAAGAAATTGATTGAGACGGCAGTTGAATGTGGAGCGGATTGTGTAAAGTTCCAGTCTTGGACAAAGGATTCTATCTTTTCAAAGAAAGTATATAATGATAATTACTTCCTGCGGGATGATTACCGAAATAGGACAGACTATACGTTGGAAGAGATTGTAGATAAATATCATATTAATACAGAACAGCATAAGGAGCTAAAGGCGTATTGTGATGAACGAAACATTGAATTTGCGTCTACGCCGTTTTCAAAACAGGAAGTAGATTTATTAGTAGATGAATTAGACGTTCCATTTATAAAAATAGCATCAATGGATTTAAATAATATTCCCTTTTTATCTTATGTATCTAAGAAGAGGAAGCCAGTAGTGCTTAGCACGGGATTATGCCCAATGAGTGATGTGGCACTTGCTGTAGAGACATTAAAAGAGGGTGGGTGCAGGGAGATAGTACTGCTTCATTGTGTGTCTATTTATCCGCCGGAGGATGATCAGGTGAATTTAAATAATATCGATATGCTCCGCACTTGTTTTGGAGTGATGGTTGGATATTCAGACCATACAATTGGGACGATTGCTCCAATAATGTCCATTTCAAAAGGCGTTTGTATTATTGAAAAGCATTATACGATCGATAAAAGAATGACAGGTTGGGATCATAAAATTTCTGCTGATCCATTTGAATTGAAGGCGATTTGTGATGCGGCAAAAGTTGGATATAAAATGCTAGGCTCTTATGAAAAGGTAGTAAGCGAAGATGTGGAGAGAAAAGAGGCATTTCAAAGAAGTATTGTGGCGGCAAAAGAAATTAAGGCAGGAGATGTGATTACTGAGAGTGATATTACATATAAACGTCCGGGGACAGGAATTTCTCCTAAATATTACCAATATATTATCGGCAGAATAGCTAAGCGGGACATTAGTTATGATCAAATATTAACTCAGGAGGATTTTTGAATAATATGTTAGCAATAATTCCAGCGCGCGGCGGTTCAAAAGGCCTTCCGGGAAAGAATATAAAAGAGCTGAATGGAATTCCATTGATAGCGTACACAATTCAGGCAGCTTTAGAAGCACCATGTATTGACCATATTATTGTGACAACTAATGATAAAAGAATAGCAGCGACAGCAAAAGAATACGGAGCAGAGGTGCCATTTATAAGACCAGAATTTCTTGCTTCCGATACGGCATCTGCTATTGATGTGTATATTCATGCTGTGGAATATATGATAAATATTCAGAACAAGAATATAGAAAAGTTTATTGTGCTGTTGCCTACAGTACCGTTTAGAACCAGTAAGCATATTGAAGATGCATATCAGAAGTTTATGAAGACAGCAGCTGGGACGTTGATTTCAGTGACAAATGCTGACATTCCCCCAAGCTGGTACCTTCGCCAGGATAAATGCGGTCGAATTTTGAATTGCAATTTTGGACTAAATAGAGGAGCTGTCAATAATCGTCAGCTGGATCAGGAGTATTTAATTCCCAATGGTGCTATATATATCCTTGATTATCAGTTATTAAAAGAGAAGAGAACTTATTATTGCGATAATACAATTCCCTTTATTATGAGTAGAAAAGAATCTGTAGACATAGATACGATTGATGATTTTCATTATGCGGAGTTCTTACTCCAATGTGAAAGGTACAATATGTTTTGAAACAGAGGTTGGTGGGAGATGTGTAATAAACTTGTATTGATTGGCGGAGGCGGACATTGTAAGTCTGTTCTTGATGCGATTTATGCAGGAGGAAAATATTCAGAAATTGTTATTACTGATAATAGTATTCCCAGTGGTTCTATAATATTAGGAAGCAAGGTTGTGGGGACGGATGAGGAACTTGTGAATTTATATAAAAATGGATTTTATCACGCTTTTGTAACTATAGGAAGCATTATAAATACAACAATACGTCGAAAAACATATGAAAGAGCAAGAAAAATAGGGTTTATATTTCCAGTAATCAGTGATCCATCAGCTGTTATAGCCTCATCCAGTTATATTGGCAAAGGTGTTTTTATCGGAAAAAATGCAGTAATAAATGCAGATTCTAATATTAGAGATTTAGCGATCATAAATACTGCGGCAGTTATTGAACATGATTGTCATATAGGCGAATTCTCTCATATATCTGTGGGCGCAACGCTTTGTGGAGGAGTTGAGGTAGGGAATGACGTATTTGTTGGAGCAAAAACAGTAATTATACAGGGAATTAAGATAGAGATGGGTAGTATTATAGGAGCTGGCAGCATTGTTTTAAATGATATTCCTAAGAACAGCAGAGTTGTGGGTACATGGCGGACTTGATAATGAAAGAGAATAGTAAGATTTGCGGTGAAAGAAAAAAGGTATTATTTGGAAGTGTCATATATCATGACGTATTACAATATTTTAACGAATTTATAGATTCTATTGAAAGGCAAACTATAGATAATTTTGAGATTCTGCTTTTAAATGATGGAATACCAGAAGAAGAATTTAAAAATAGAATATATCCAATTCAAAGACGCTGTCGGATAATACAGTACGGAATAAAATATACTCCGGCGCAACTTCGTGTTAAACTAATTCAGGAAGCAAAAAAATATGGAGCAGATATTTTAGTAATAGGAGATGCAGATGATCTGTTTTCTAATAATCGAATCGAGAGTACAGTGATTACATTTAAAACATATTCTGATGCAGCATTTGCGTATAACGAATGTAGACTTTTCAATGGAAATAGTGTTATGACAGAAATACCGGAACAATTATCAGATATAAAAGAGATCGCGGAAAGAAATTTTCTTGGAATGTCAAATACGGCAATTAGAATAAGTGTATTGGATAACCAATTTATAGATACATTATGGGAATGTGATTCGTTTGTTTTTGACTGGTATTTATATACTAGGATGTTATTGGAAGGATATAAAGGAGTTAAGGTAAAGGAGGCCTATACTTTGTATCGTCTGCATGATAGAAATTTTGCTGGATTGCCGGTTATCAGCAAAGAATCTATTAGAAGAGAAATTGAAATAAAGATAAAGCATTATGGATTGCTGCGAAAAAGAGATAGTCTGTTTGAGAGGTTATATAATTGTTATTGTGAAGGAAAAATACAGAGGAAAAGGCAAGCGAGAGACATTAACTCCAATTATTATTGGTGGAATTTTACAGAGGTTGTCGAGGAATGAATATGTGGATGGAATTTTAGGAAAGGTACAAAACCATGCATTACGACAAAATCATTATAGGTGCCGGCCTGTACGGTCTGTACTCGGCTCTGTACTGCGCTCGGGGGGGTGAGAAGGTATTGGTTTTGGAGCAGGACCCAGGGCCGTTTATGAGGGCGACCTACATAAATCAGGCCCGGGTTCACCAGGGATATCACTATCCCCGCTCACTCTCCACGGCGCTGAAATCATCCGGATATTTTGAGCGCTTTAACAGAGATTTTGGATTCTGTATCAACGGCGAATTTCAGAAAGTCTACGGGATATCCAGCGAATTTTCATGGACTAATGGGGAGCAGTTTAAAAAGTTCTGTGAAGCGGCGGAAATTCCCTGTGAGGAACTTCATCCGGGGAAATTTTTTAAGGACAGAATGTGTGACGGGGCTTTTCTCACCAGGGAGTACACATATGACGCCGCGATTCTGAGAGATTACCTTCTGAAAGCCATTGAAAAGTGTGGAAACGCAGAGATCCGGTATAGAACAGATATCAGGAATATCGGAAAGACGTCTGATCGGTATGAGATTGAGACTGCAGAGAAGGAAACATACTGTACGCCGTTTCTTCTTAATGCCTCGTATGCGTCAACCAACCAGATTGTGGATATGCTGGGATTCGAGAAATTTAAAATAAAATATGAACTTTGTGAGATCATTCTGTGCAGCGTAAACAGCAATCTGCGGCAATACGGGTTTACGGTTATGGATGGTCCTTTTTTTTCTGTTATGCCGTTCGGGAAGACAGGGATGCACTCTCTGACCTCAGTTACATTTACGCCTCATGATGTCTGCTTTGAGGAACTGCCGTCCTTTACCTGTCAGGAGCACAGTGGAGGATATTGCTCCAGAAATCATCTGGGCAACTGCAATGACTGCACAGCAAAACCCCGGACAGCGTTCTCTTACATGGCCGGTTTGGCAAAAAAATATTTGAGAGAAGAGTTTAAATTTACTTACCACAGCTCGCTTTTTTCCATGAAGCCCATACTGATGAGTTCAGAGGTGGACGATTCCAGGCCTACAGTAATACGGGTGTACTCCAGGAATCCAACCTGTATTGGGGTGCTGTCGGGAAAGATCAATACAGTCTACGATTTGGAGGAGGTGCTGACAGGTGAGGGATAGGGAAAAGAATTTTGTGTCCGCGGTGGTATATGTACATAATTGTCGGGAGCGGATCGGAGATTTTTTGGAAATGCTTATGGTTACTCTGGGAGAGCGGTTTGACCGGTCTGAGATCATCTGTGTCAACGACGGATCCTGTGACGACAGTGTATCCGTGATTCGGGAGGCGGGACAGGGGAGAAAAGGAACGGCGGTTTCCATTTTGAATTTGAGCTCTTTTCATGGCGTGGAGAGGGCCATGGCGGCAGGGACGGATCTGGCCATAGGAGATTTTGTCCTGGAATTTGATTCCACGATTCAGGACTTTTCGTCTTCTGAAATTATGGAGGTTTACAGGAAGTCACTGGAGGGCTTTGACATCGTGAGCGCTTTGCCTGAGGCAAAGGAGAGGTTTTCCTCAAGGTTGTTCTATTTCTTCATGGATCATTTTTCGGATACGCCCTGCAGTTTCCATACAGAGCGGTTCAGAATACTCAGCAGGAGAGCAGTCAACCGTATGGGCAGCATGAACAAATCAGTAGTATATCGCAAGGCGGCGTACGCAAACTGCGGGCTGAAGACTGCCGCGATTACTTACCTTGGTGAAAAGATCAGGGAATACGGAGAACAGGACAGAAAAGAGAGGAAATATCGGATAGATCTGGCGGTGGATGCGCTGATACTGTTTACTAATGTGGGGTATCGATTCTCTGTTATGATGACCGTTATAATGATGCTGTTTGCGGCGGCCATGGCCGTTTACTGTGTGTGGATTTATATGACCAGCAGCCCCATAGAAGGATGGACCACAACCATCATGTTCCTGTCAGCGGCTTTTTTCGGCCTGTTTGGAATTCTCACAATTATGATCAGGTATCTTCAGATCGTGGTAAATCTGATCTTTAAGAAAAAGCAGTACAGTTTTGAGAGTATTGAAAAGCTGACTTGACAGTGGGGAGTGACAATAAGATGAAGAGAAAGAAAGGGCTTCTGGTTTTTCTGCTGCTGCCGCTGCTGGCTATGGTGCTTATATGGCCTGTGGACTGCTTTACTCATGGGTTTTACAGCGATGTCATGGAGAGCGGTCAGCCTGTTTTTGAGAGCCAGGAGGGAACGATCGCTGTGACAGAACAGGGACTGGAGATCGAATTCGTGCCTGTGAAAAAGCATTTTGCCGGCTTTATGATCAGACTGGGAGACGGCCTGCGGGACAACCGGGGAAGTCTTCTGATACGTGTGCTGGATGAGGGAGGTGTACAGATTGATGAGGTTTCCGTGGATATCAGCCAGGTGAGTCCGGAAAAGTGGTATGACGTACATCTCAGTAAGAAGCTGAAAAGAGGCAGAAGGTATGTGTTAAAGCTCAGTGCCGTGGGCTGTGAGGAGACTCCGGTTATGCCGCTGGTGAACCGGGCGTATTTGCCGCCGGAAAGTGTATCGGGAAATCTTCTGATCGGTTATGCATACGCCGAACCCTGGTTTGGTTTTTCCGAAAAGGTATTGATCACCGTATTTTTGGCGGCAGGAGCAATGACGGCGGGCACCGGGCTTCTGCCGGAAAGAAGGAAGCAGTTAAGGAGAAATATAAAGGCGGCAGCTTTGTTTGCTTTTTTATCATGTATGCTGGCATGGAATTTCACTTTTAATGCCATGGACAGCCAGAATACGGCTTTTTCTGGCTTCCAGAAGGACAGTGAAGCGCTGGCGGCCGGTGTGGTCGCAGCGGAATATGACCATGTGCCGCAGAATCGGTACGGTCTGGGAACCTATAAAGTTCCGGAAACCGGGCAGACATCCCCATTGGCACCAATGCTGAGAGCATATGAGTCCCAATACGGTCTCCAGGGGAAGATTTTCTGCTTTGCGGCGCGAATTTCAGGAATTGGACAGGCCAGCCTTCTCAACGGCCTGCGGCTGCTGTGCGGTTTGGCCGCGGCAGCTGTGTTTACGGCGATTGTAATGCTGATTGCCGTAAAGTATAACCGGCTAATGGCGGGGTGCTTTTATGTTACATTCTGGCTGTCGCCGTGGATTGTAAATTTTGCGGAGAATTTGTACTGGGTGGAGTTTACCTGGTTTCTGCCCATGCTCGCGGGACTATTCTGCAGTCTGAAAATCGACAGCAGAAGATGCAGGGTTATAAGCTATATAGGGGGATTGGCGGCAGTTACTGTGAAGAGTCTCTGCGGATATGAGTACATCTCATCGGTGATGATGGGGCTGATTGCCTTTTTGCTGGCAGATTTTGCCGTAGCAGTCGTATCAAAAGATAAGGAGAAGGCCAGACTGCTGTTTCGGACGGTTTTTATTATGGGTGCGGCGGCGCTTTTGGGGTTTGCGGCGGCGCTTCTGATACACGGAGGACTGCGGGGAGACGGGGATATTTCCAAAGGGATAAAGGACATTATTGAAAAAGACGTGTTGAGGAGAACGTATGGGGCCGGCCTGAGCGCATTCGATGTGCGATATTGGGATTCTCTCAACGCGTCTTTGTGGGAGGTGCTGTGCCGGTATTTCCATTTTTCTACCCAGATTATAACTGGTATTGAGGGTAATCTGTTTCCCCTTATGTGTCTGATTCCGCCGGTAATCTGCTGGCATGACTGCAGGGAGGGAGCGTGTGATACGGAAAGCATTGCATTGTACGCAGTTTTTTTGATTACCGCAGTTTCCTGGTTTGTCCTTGCCAAATCCCACTCCTATATCCATACTCATATGAATTATGTGCTGTGGTATTTTGGTTTTGTACAGATATGCTTTTATATTATCTGTGAGAGGATTGTAAGAATTTTTTGTGATTGCAGGAGTGAGAAAGATAGGGGATGAAGATTCAACTTTGTGAGAGGTCAAAACGGTTTGGCAGGATAAAGGATAGAGATATGGGGAGATGGATCGGGGCGGTAGAACTGTTTCTTGTTTTGGCGGCGTGTACACTCCATGCTGCCAGAGCCGGCCATTATGCTGATTTTTATCCCATCAACGGCACATTTCAAAATTTCAATCCGGTGAGGAGGCTACTGAACGGGCAGGTGCCCTGCAGGGATTTTCAGGACTATTTGGGGCTGGGCCATCTGTACACAGGAAGCTTGTGTACGGCGCTGCTGGGAGGAGATTACCAGGCTAGCCTGGTGGCATTCTCTTTTTTAACAATTGTAAGTCTTGTTTTGACATTGACGGTTATCGGGGGGGTAATTCTCCGAAAGAGAACCGATGCACTAGTACTATCCAATCTGTTCCTGCTCATATTGCTTATCCGCCCATCACTTTTTTTAAAGGTGCCCGGAGTGACGGAGATGATTGTCTCATCTGTGGCAGGCGCTTTGGAGACCGGCAATTCCGCCAGATTTATTAGGGGGATGATTCTTCCCATAAGCTGTTTTCTGCTGATGGGCGTCTTTAAGGTAACTGAAAAGCTGAACGGATCTAGAAGAGGAGCTGCAGCCATATGCGGTACGGCGCTGGTCTCAGGCTTTGCCTTTGTGTGGAGCAATGACTATGGGATCAGCTGCTGGGTCTGTATGGCAGTGATGACATTTTGGATTGTCCTGGCCAGAACTAGAGATGGGGGCAGGGCGCTGCTGGGTGTTGGGATGGAGACAGCGCTTTCGCTGGCATGTATCTATGTCTGTATACAGATATTAACTTTGGGCCATTTTGCGAAGTGGATGGAATCCGTTTTGGGAACCGGAGGATACCAGGCCTGGTATTTTAATTCGGAAAAGAGCCATTATCTGTATAATGTGGATGTCACGCCGGCTGTGGCGGCCCAGGCGCTGGTATGTCTGATTTATATGGCAAAACTTTTTGGGGAGTCGGGGGAGAGGGAAGCGATTCTTCGGTATGGGATACCGGCATTTGCCAATATGACAGGATTCTGCGCGGTCAATGAATATAAACTGCTCAGCGGAAATAATTCCAGGGGAATGGCTCTGTCAATACTTTTTATAACATATTTTTTTGAAGTGTGTTGCTTTATACGGCCCCGTCTTGGAAAGAACGGTTTAAAACATATCTTATGGATCGGTACAACGGCGGCCGGGGGAATATGGATATTATTTGCATTGAAAAGTGAGATGGCATTTTGGCGGCAGACGGACAGAGAGGGAATCTATATTGCGCAGATGGGCGGGAATATGACAGCTCTGTATCCTGATTTGGAGGAGACATCGGATTTTCTGGACGGAGAACCGTTTTTTGCAACTTACGCCTCGGCGCAGGAGGTCATGGAAGATACATATCAGCCTTCTGGAACGGATTATATTATCCATGTACTTGGCGATAAGCCGCGGGAGGAATATCTGAGAGTTTTTGAGGAGGGGGATTTCAGATACGCTGCTACCATGAGGGAGGAGTATACTCTCTGGGAATTCTGGGTTCAGAGGGCTAACTGGTTTTTCTATCGGGAACTGTACAGGAACTGGCATCCGGTTTTCGCAAACACCTACGAAATGTACTGGGAGCGCAATGAGAGGGACGATAACAGGGTAAGCGGTGATTTTTACGTCTCTGTGGGGGACGTTGACGATTGGACTAAAAAGATTATTGTGATGACAGACGGAGAGGTAAACGGAATCGCGGATCTGTATGTGGAGTATGATGTGCAGAAGAATGAAGGACTGAGGCCGCTTCTGCTGTTTCAAAGCATGGTAAGGGCACAGAATACAGGGGCGGTGTACGCAAGCCATGAATGGTACGAATCCAATTATCTGAGACCTTCCGGCAGCGAATATATTCCGGTTACAGTGACGGACGGATACGGAGAGGTGATTTTGAGCAGCTGTCCGGAGGATGACACTTTTCTAGAAATCCATGGGGCTTCATGCAGTGATATTTTTACAGTGACGTTTGACTATGTGGAGGTTCATGGGGCTGCTAATGTTGAGGGAAAGGCGGCTATTTCTATTAAAAGGGAGCCGCGGGCGGAAAAGACAGTAAAGAACGCCAGATATGCGGTTGTGGATGGAAAGTCGTATGGTATTGATGAAATAAAATCAGATGACAATTATTTGTATCTTTTGTTTAGCGACGGCATGCTGCTTACGGACCGGGAAGGGAAGTTGTCCGGAGGCGGAAACATGATTCGGATTGTGAAATGATATGAGGAACAGAAATGATATATGAGAGAAAACCGGGAGTGCCGGGATTCCGGTGCATAGAGTTCGAAGAAAGGAAAAGCGATTATGTGATCCTGATTCCGGTCATCAATGAAGGGCAGCGGATCATAAAGGAACTAAAGCGGGCATATAAAAACCGTGTAGCCGATTGTGGGGATATTGTTGTCTGTGACGGCGGCTCTGACGACGGAAGCATGGAAGAAGGCCGCCTGCGGCGGCTGGGGGTGAATACCCTCTTGGTGAAATGGGATAGAGGGAAACAGGGGGCTCAGCTTCGAATGGGAATCTGGTGGGCTATGGAACGGGGATATAGAGGAATCATAACCATTGACGGGAACAACAAGGACAGTATTGAGGATGTACCGCGGTTTATCGAAAAGCTGGAGGCGGGGTACGACCTGATTCAGGGATCCAGATTCGTGAAGGGCGGGCAGGCGGTCAACACGCCGTTTATCCGAACCGTGTCTGTAAGGCTGATACACGCTCCGGTAATTTCGCTGACAGCAGGATACCATTTTACGGACACAACCAACGGATACAGGGCCTATTCTGCCAGGTATCTGAGGGATGAGCGGGTTGCTCCGCTGAGGGATATATTTATGACCTATGAACTTCTGGCATATCTGTCGGTGCGGGCCTCCCAGCTGGGGTACAGAGTCTGCGAGATCCCGGTTACCCGGGTATATCCGGCAGGCAGCAGGGTTCCCACGAAAATCAGCTTTTTTAAGGGAAACGGCACATTGCTGCTTATTCTTTTGAAAAATTTTCTGGGAATGTATAATCCGTAATGCGTAAGGAGGCGTATATGAACATACTGGTGGGAAGTACCGGTTTTGTGGGAAGCAATCTGTATGACAGCGGAAGATTTGACAGGGGATTTCACTCTTCGGACATAGAGGACGCATACGGGCTAAGACCGGATCTGCTGGTCTATGCGGGTGTGAGGGCAGAAAAATATCTCGCAAACAGTGACCCGGAGGGAGACCGTCTACACATATGTCAGGCTAAAAAGAATATTGAGCGGATTCAGCCTGGAAGAATCGTCTTGATCTCCACGATTGATGTGTTTTCCATCCCCAGGGGTGTGGATGAGACGTCCGCTGTGGAACAGCAGGGGCTGCATCCCTACGGTGCTCACCGGCATGAGCTGGAGCAGTGGGTGAGGGTGTATGATCCAAAGGCATCCGTTGTCCGTCTGCCGGGACTGTTCGGGAGAAATATAAAGAAAAATTTTATCTATGATTTCATTACTAGGATACCGTCTGTGCTGGAGAAAGAAAAAATGGATGAACTGTCGGCGAAAGCTCCGCAGATCAGAGAGTATTATCAGCTGCGGGACGAAAGGTTTTATAAAGTTAGAACTCTGAAATGCGGGGAGAGGGAGAGACTTAAGAATCTATTTATGGAACTTAAATTTACCGCCCTGAATTTTACCGATAGCCGCAGTGTCTATCAGTTCTATCCGCTGTACCGTCTGTGGGATGATATTGGGATCCTGCTGGATCATGATATCAGGCTCTGGCACGCAGCTACAGAACCGATGGCAGCGGGAGAGTTATACAGGTGCCTTACAGGGGAGGAGTTTGTAAACCAGTTGCCGGGACAGCCGGCTTTTTATGACAGCCGGACTGTCTATGGGGAGCTTTTCGGCAGAACGGACGGGTATATCATCGATAAGGAGATGGTTTTGGCGGATATAAAAAGGTTTACAGGGAGATGGAGCAGATGAAGCTTTCAATTTCGAATATCGGCTGGTCTGAGAGGGATGATTCCAAGGTATACGGGCTCATGAAAGACTGGGGTTTTGAGGGGCTGGAGATTGCGCCAACCAGGATATTTTCCGGGAATCCCTATGATGATCTGAAAAGGGCGGCGGCGTGGCGGGAAAGTTTAAAGGACAGATACGGATTTGAGATTTCATCCATGCAGTCTATCTGGTATGGAAGACAGGAAAGGCTGTTCGGGTCTGCCGGGGAGAGGGAGTTTCTGTTTGAACTGACGAAGAAGGCCATAGGGTTTGCTTCTGTCATAGGGTGCAAAAATTTGGTTTTCGGCTGTCCGAAAAACCGTGTTTTGACGGGAGAGAGCCTGCGGGAGACAGGGATTGAATTTTTCAGGAAACTGGGAGATTATGCCCATGTCAGGCAGACGGTGCTCAGCATCGAGGCCAACCCTGCCATTTATGGGACCAACTATATCAATGACACGCCTGCGGCTTTTGAGCTGGTTAAGGCCGTAAATTCACCGGGATTCGGCCTGAATCTGGACACGGGAGCCATGATCGAAAATGGGGAGCCCGCAGAGATTATACGAGGGCAGGTTAAGCTGATTAACCATGTTCACATCAGCGAGCCGGGGCTTGGGATTGTCAGGAGGAGGGCGCTGCATACAGAGTTAAAGGAACTGCTGGATGAGGAGGGGTATGATAAGTTTGTCTCTGTTGAGATGGGGAGGACAGATGACGTAAGGGATATTGAGGGGGTTTTGGAGTATGTGGGAAAACATATTTTTAGGATTTAGCAGGGCTAACCAGAATATTCTATATTTTTAATGATGGGAAACCTATCCAAGGCGGTCTTGATGTACAGGCTATCCTGCCGATTCAGATTATCGGTCAGACCGTTGCTGCTAATAGTTTCATATTTTACAAATATAACGGTTATTAATTCAAAGGTATTCTGATTCGTAAAAATAGATGCTTTCTCAACTTTTGTGATCCAGGTTGGTATATCTCTTATAGCTCTTGCAGTCCTTCTTCTTGACACCCATCCCAAAACCGAATACAATAATCTGAAATCCCCCCAGAAAGGACCCTATCCCATGAACCTCAACCCACCCACCCACCAACTCACCCATCCACCCACCAACCAATCCATCAACCCACTCATCAACCAACCAACCAACCAACCCACCCACCACCAAAAACTCACCATCGCCCTCACCGGAGGCGTAGGCTCCGGTAAGAGCCGCGTCCTTGAACTTCTGAACAAAGAATACAACGCCAGGATCATCCAGACCGACCATGTGGCCAAACGGTTAGAGGAGCCGGGCCGGGCTGGTTTTAAGGCCCTTGTAGACGAGTTCGGCGCAGGCATCTTAGGCCCTGACGGCAGGCTGGACAAGGACACTCTGGCTGGCATGATCTTTACAGACGCCCATGCCAGGGAAAGGGTCAATCAATTGATCCATCCGTTGGTGTGGGAGTATGTCAGGGACCAGGCAGAAACAGGGGACGAGGCCATTCTTGTGGTGGAATCTGCCCTTGTTCTGGAAAATCCAGGTGACTTTTTCCGGGAAATATGGTATGTTTATACTTTGAGGGAACAGCGGGTCAGAAGGCTGATGGAAAGCCGGGGGTATTCTGTGGAGCGGTGCCGCCGGATGATGGCAGGGCAGCCGTCGGAGGAAGAGTACCGCAAGTACGCGGACTATGTGATCGACAACAACGGCTCCATGGACGCTGTCAGGGAGCAGATCCGCCGAAGGCTGAGAGCTGCCGACAGATGAAGGTGACGCCCGGGAGTTTTTGTTGCCCTTTTTAAGGAAACAGATCGAAAAAATGCGGTACAAAAAAGGAAGAGAACACCATGAGATTAGTAAGCATCGCCAGCGGCAGCAGCGGCAACTGCATCTATGCGGGAACGGAGAACACCCACATCCTCATCGACGCGGGGATCAGCAACAAGAGGATCGAGCAGGGGCTCAATGACATCGGGGTCAAGGGAAGCGAGCTGGACGGGGTGTTCATCACCCACGAGCACTCGGACCATGTAAAGGGGCTGGGAGTCCTTGCCAGAAAACACGGGGTCCCCATCTACGCCACCGAGGAGACCATTGAAGAGATCAAGAATATGAAGTATCTGGGCCAGTACCCGAAAGAACTTTTCCGCCCGGTTCTGCCGGATGTGGAGGTCTCTATTGGGGACATGGAGGTAAAGCCGTTTTCCATTGACCACGACGCGGCGAACCCGGTGGCTTACCGGATTCAGAGCGGCAAAAGGCGGGCGGCAGTGGCCACGGATATGGGCCATTTTGATCAGTACATCATTGAACACCTGCAGGGTCTGGACGCTTTGCTTTTAGAGTCCAACCATGATGTGAGGATGCTGGAGACAGGCCCCTACCCCTATTATCTGAAGCGGCGGATCTTAAGCGATCACGGCCATCTGTCCAATGACAACGCGGGGAGGCTGTTAAATTACATACTTCATGATGACATGAAACACATTCTCCTGGGGCATTTGAGCAAGGAGAATAACTATGAGGAGTTGGCCTATGAGACGGTGAAGCTGGAGATCGATCAGGGGGACTGCGGGTATAGCTCCAGGGACTTTGCCATTTCCGTGGCCGGCAGAGACGCTATGAGCCAGATCATTACCATATAGATCACGATTGGATCTGCGGATTTGCAGGATTCGATCCAGATAAAGGAGAGCGGAAACAATGAATCATGGGATACCAACAGAGATTGAGGAAATTCTGGATGAGCGCTTTAGGTGCGACAGCCTGCTGGCCTTGGCCACAGTCTGGGAGGGAAAGCCCTATGTGCGACCGGTGAACGCGTTCTATGAGGACGGCGCGTTTTACATCATCACAAACGCCAGATCCGGAAAGATGAAGCATATGGCCAGGGATCCCCGGGCGGCGGTCTGCGGAGAATGGTTTACGGGCCACGGCACAGGGGAGAATCTGGGCCATGTATGCAGTGAGGAAAATGAGGATATGGCCGGTAAGCTGCGGGCTGTGTTTCAGGAGTGGTACGATAACGGCCACGTGGACGAGAAAGACCCGGACACCTGTATTTTGAAGATCCGTCTTACAGACGGGGTTCTGTTTAAGCAGGGAAAGCGATATGAGTTTACCTGTGGGTGAGCTGGCAGGGGAAGAGAAAACCCGCGCGGACAGAATCTTAAAAAGAAAAAGGAGAAAAGACCATGAACAGAACGATTATAACGGTAGTGGGAAAAGACACGGTGGGGATCATCGCCAAGGTGTGTACCTACTTAGCGGATCACCAGGTAAATATCCTGGACATTTCCCAGACCATTGTGCAGGGATTTTTCAATATGATGATGATCGTGGATATGGAAAAGTCCGAAAAGCCTTTTGAGGACTTGTCCGCTGATCTGGAGAAGATCGGGGAGGACATCGGCGTCAGGATCAAGTGCCAGAGGGAGGAGATCTTCACAAAGATGCACCGAATCTAGCGCTGCCCCGCGAGATTTCCGCAAAGCAGCATCAGCCAATAGAGAAGAATGGAGAAAACCGTATGTTGAATATGTTCGAGGTCATTGAGACCAACAATATGATCGAGCATGAGAAGCTGGATGTGCGCACCATCACCATGGGCATCAGCCTGCTGGACTGCTGCGACAGCAGCTTGAACGCGCTCAATGAGAAGATTTACAACAAGATCACCACCACGGCCAGGGATCTGGTCAGTACGGGCGAAGCCATATCCCGGGATTTCGGGGTGCCGATCGTGAACAAGAGGATCTCCGTGACGCCCATCGCCCTTGTGGGGGGATGCGCCTGCAAAACGCCGGAGGATTTTGTCGCCGTCGCAAGGACCTTAGACCGGGCGGCAAAGGAAGTGGGGGTTAATTTTCTGGGTGGATACTCCGCCCTGGTAAGCAAGGGCATGACAAAAGCGGATGAGAACCTGATCCGCTCCATCCCTGAGGCTTTGGCGGTGACGGAGCGGGTGTGCAGTTCCGTAAATGTAGGCTCCACAAAGACAGGGCTTAACATGGACGCGGTGAACCTGATGGGGAAGATGATAAAGGCCGCGGCCCTTGCCACGAAAGACCAGGATTCTTTAGGCTGCGCCAAGCTGGTGGTGTTCTGCAACGCGCCGGACGACAATCCCTTTATGGCCGGGGCGTTTCATGGCGTGACGGAGGCGGACGCCATCATCAATGTGGGCGTCAGCGGGCCGGGGGTGGTAAAGGTGGCCCTGGAGCAGGCCCGGGGAGAGAATTTTGAGGTGCTGTGCGAGACCATCAAGAAGACGGCGTTTAAGATCACCCGGGTGGGCCAGCTGGTGGCTCAGGAGGCTTCCAGCCGTCTTGGGATTCCCTTTGGCATCATCGATCTGTCCCTGGCGCCTACGCCGGCAGTGGGGGACAGCGTGGCGGAGATCCTGGAGGAGATCGGCCTGGAGCGGGTGGGAGCGCCGGGGACTACGGCTGCCCTTGCCATGCTCAACGACCAGGTGAAAAAGGGCGGGATCATGGCATCCTCCTACGTGGGGGGCTTAAGCGGAGCCTTTATCCCGGTCAGCGAGGACCAGGGCATGATCGACGCGGTGTCCGCAGGGGCTTTGACTCTGGAAAAGCTGGAGGCCATGACCTGCGTTTGCTCTGTGGGACTTGACATGATCGCCATTCCGGGCAGCACATCGGAGAGTACCCTGGCCGGGATCATTGCCGACGAGGCCGCGATCGGCATGATCAACCAGAAGACCACCGCGGTGCGGCTGATCCCGGTGATCGGCAAGGACGTGGGAGATACGGTGGAGTTTGGCGGTCTTTTAGGGTATGCCCCTGTGATGCCCGTAAATCCCTGGTCCTGTGAGAAATTTGTAAACAGGGGAGGGCGCATACCGGCTCCAGTCCATAGCTTTAAGAATTAGGAGAGAGATCTTGGAGAGTTCTTATGTTACATTATATCTGATCCGCCACGGCAGACAGAGCAGCAGGCTGTGCAATGTGGATGTGGAGCTGTCCCCGGCGGGATTTCGGCAGGCGGCCCTGGTGGGGGAGCGGCTGGCGAAGGAGCGCGTCCAGATGGTGTATTCCAGCGCCCTGATCCGGGCAGAGCAGACAGCCCGGGCCGCCAACCTGTACTGGAATGTGGAGCACATCATTGAGCCTGACCTTCGGGAGATCGATTTCGGGCGGATGGAAGGGCTTGACGATGAGGCGATCCGGCAGCGGTTTGGGGATCTGAAGCGGGAGCAGCAGAAGATGGAAACAGACATTCCCTACCCTGACGGCGAGGGGGCCGGGGATGTTATGGGGCGGGTTATGCCGGTTTTGCGCCGTATTGCCCGTGGAACTAAGGAGCGGGTGGCTGTGGTGACCCATGGCGGCGTTATCCGCTGCGCGGCGGCTCACATCCTGGGCATGGAGCCGGCAAAATACAGGCTTCTTGGGAGAGATCTGGAGAACTGCAGCATTACGGAACTGCGGTTTGACAGAGGAGAAGAGCGGTTTACCCTGGAGCGGTTTAACGACTATGGCCATCTGGAAAAGGAACCGGACCTGCTTCGGGGCCGGTGGATCCGGGGGGAGGAAGAGGGAGCCCGGTGACAGACAGAAGGGTTCAGATACCCCCAAACGGTTACTGGTTCACGTAACAGTTCAGATACCCCTTGAACTGTTACGCATCCGGCCAATTAAAATCGCCTTTGGCGATGGGCCGGATGCCTGCTGCCACTACGCTTTCGTACGGTCAGCGCAGTAAGTGCGCAGACCTATCTGAACTGTTAGTGCGCCCAGCAAAGGGCATGGCATTTAACGG
>CAJUFP010000012.1 GCA_910585645.1 uncultured Hungatella sp.
GCATATCTGAACCCGAACGGCACACAGCCTCCCTTCCCTCCCTGGCTCCACGACTCCCCCGCCCATTGCTCACTCAATTACATATCAATTTCATTCCCCTGTGAATCGTATCCGTTACCTGCACGCTTCCTCCCCCTCATCCCCGCCAGCATATTCCCCCAGCCGCTCCCGCACAAGATACCTTGGTCTGCCTGTCACTTCCCTCCATATCCGCACAACATACTGCCCCACCGCGCCAATCCCCATAAGCACTAATCCGGCCGCCGCCCATATGGTCCCAAGGATCTGCCTTACCCCCGGCTCTCTTCCCGCAGTGTACAAAAGATAACCCCCCGCCGCCAAAAACAGCCCAATCCCGAGAAAAAAAATTAGATGGATGGGCGCGGCGCTAAAGGACACCACCCCGTCCATGGCAAACCGCATCATACTCTTTACGGAATATTTGCTCCTGCCCCGCCTTCTGGGTCGCCTGTCAAAGATCACCTGGGCTGATGGAAATCCCAGAAGCGGCGCCAGACCCCGCAGGAAAGGCCGGTTCTCCCCAAACAGGCTCAAAGCCTCCATGGCCTCCCGGCTCATAAGGCGGAAGTCCCCGCAGTCCTTTGGCATAGGAACTCCCAAAGCTTTCATAAACCGGTAAAAGCCAAAGGCAGAGGCTCTCTTAAACAGCCCCTCTCCCCTCCGGCTTTTGCGCACCCCGTACACAATGTCATTGCCCTCATAAAATTTCTCCACCATGGCCGGGATAAGGGCCGGGTCATCCTGAAGATCCGCGTCCATGGAAATACTCATATGGCAGCAGTCTTTTGCCTCCATAAGCCCGGCGTACAGGGCGTTCTGGTGGCCCGCGTTGGTCCGCAGCCTCAAACCGCTGACAAGAGGGCTGGACTTTCCAAGCTTTTCAAGGATCTCCCAGGTCCTGTCCCCGGAACCGTCGTCCACAAACAGGATACGGCTTTTTGGCCCGATCAACCCTGTGTCTGTCATGGCTGTCATGACGGTCAGAAGCTCCCTGGCCGTCTCCTCCAACACCTCCTCCTCGTTAAAACAGGGGATCACCAGGTACAGGATGGCAGGAAGAGCTTTTTCTCTCTTTTGATCTTTGCTTCCCATGGCTCACATCTCCTCCCCGGAATCCCCATCTCCGCAGATTCCCTCCACCCGGTACACCTCCGACTCTCCGGCAATGCCCTTTAAGCTCCGCTTTCCCAGGCTTGTCACCTTTATCCTGCCTTTCAGCCTGTCATACACCGCCTGGCTGATGACCACCTCCCCGGCCTTCGCCTGGCCCTCCAGCCGGGCCGCCACATTGACCGTGTTGCCGATGGCCGTGTAGTCCATGCGGGACGAAGTTCCGATGTTGCCCACAACCGCCTCCCCACAGTTGATGCCCACGCCAAACCCTACCTTTTTGTCCGTCACCGCCTCCAGCTCTTTCTCCATCTCCTTAGCCGCTGCCGCCATGTCAAGCCCTGTCTTCACGGCCCGAAACACGTAGTCGTCCAGATCCAGAGGGGCGTTGTACACAGCCATGGTGGCGTCGCCGATAAATTTGTCCACAGTTCCCTGGTTGTCAAATACAGCCTTCGTTGTCAGCTCCAGGTAGCGGTTTAGGATCTCCACCACCTTTTCCGGCGGCAGGGATTCCGACAGAGGCGTAAACCCCCGGATATCCACAAACAGGACAGCCACATCCTTTTTCTGGCCTCCCAGCTTCAGGGCCTCCTCGCCGCCCTTCACAATACTCATGGCCACTTCCTTTGACACATATTTCCCGAAAATGCCCTCCAGCCGCTTTTTGGCTTTCCGCTCTCCCACATAGCGGATCCCCACGTGGAAACCGTAGAGGATCATGGGGCATATGACTGGGTACAAAAGAGGCAGCACATAACCTTGTTCATAGGCATATCCCGCCCCTGCCCAGTAAACTGCCACAATGCCAACAGTCAGCGGCAGGGATACGACGATGCGGCCAATGGAAAGACACAGAAGCACAGCAGCCATAACCGCCGCTGTCAGCAGAAGGCCTGTAACCTTTCCCGCCTCCTGTTTCTGGTTATTGTCCAAAAAGGTCTGAAGGATATTGGCGTGGATCTCCACACCGTACATAGGCACATTGGGGTTTACCGCCGTGTAATAGGCATCCATCATGCCCGTGGTGTAGGGGCCTGCCAGGACAATGGCTCCGGCAAACATCTCCGCCGGGATTTCCCCGCTTACCACCTTGGAAAACGACAGGCCGGCAGTCTCGGACCCGTAGAAATCATAGGGCAGCCCCGCAAAGTCTACATAACCTCCGGACGCCCCCTCCTCCACACAAACAGGCAGCTGGCCCATGTATTTGCGGTAAACCTCCGCGGCAAAGCTGTACTCCCTCTTCCCCTCCCCGGTGGTAATGCTGTACAGACTGTGCCTTACAATGCCGTCGTCATCCACAGGCACATTGCTGAATCCGTAGGTTACATGGTCTCTCAGGGCTTCGTAAGGCGTCTCGTAGGTTACCACAGACTCTTTTGTGGAAAACGCGCCATCCCCCTGCTCCTCCACCTGTCTGCCAAAGGAGGCGTAGGAGGTTGTCACTACATTGTCAACCAGGGAGGCGGCATCTGCCAAAGCTTTGTCCGTCTCCTCATCGCTCTCCCCGAAAAATCCGATATCCAGGCCAATGACCCCGGGAGCCGTGTCCGGGTCCTGATTGAGGACTCTCAAAAGATCCGCTGTCCCTCTGCGGCTCCAGTTCTGCCAGGAGCCGTACTCCATCATGGTCTCCTCGTCGATCCCAATAACATAGATATCCGGGCTTACCAGCCCTCCCTTCTGATAATGGTAATCCTGAAACCGCCAGTCCGCGGAGCTTAAAAAGCCTCCTGCGTAAGCCCCCAGAAGAAGGAGACAGGGAATGAAGAGCAGCCATGGAGATCGTTCCAGGCTTTGATGTTTTCTGCCATTTTGTCTTTTCATATCGGGAAATCCGTCCTTTCTTTCCTGCCTGTCATATATTTGAGCCATGGAACGTCCTGATCGTTCCATGGCTCTTTCCATCCATTTCCCCAGAAGGGACTTCTACTGCTCTCCCAGCTCGTTAAGCCACTGATTCGGGTCAAACTCTATGGTCCGCAGAGCGCAGTTTCCTGTGTCCATGATATACAGCGTTCCATCTTCCCAGGCCACGTCGCAGGGACGGTTTAACATTCCTTCCTCACTGCTGCCGTCCAAAAATCCGGCTTCCCCATTGCCCGCGATGGTCCGCACCCGGCCTAAGGGGGATATGGCCCGCACCACATGGTTTCCTGTGTCAGCCACGATCACCACGTCCCCGGCCATGCAGATCCCCTCAGGGAACCAGAACCTGGCCGCTGCCCCGTCTCCGTCCGCGGATCCAGGCTGACGGTACTGGGTGTCCAGGTACAGTGCCTGAGCCCCGCCTGCCACAGTGGTGACCTGGCCGTCCTTTATCCTGCGTATCCTCTGGTTGCCGCTGTCAGCTACATAGACAGAGCCGTCCTCTGCCATCACCAGGGCCGTGGGCTCCATAAACAGAGCTTCCGAAACTTCGCCGTCCTTAAGCCCCGCCTGCCCCGGCACCCCGGCTACCAGGGATGTGGCGCCGTTTCGGTCAATGACCCGGATGCAGTGGTTGCCCGTGTCAGCCACATAGATCTTTCCGCTTAACCCCTTGGCGATTCCTGACGGGTAGGAGAACTTGGCCTGGCCCGGCTTTCCCTCCTCATACCCTTCGACTCCGGTGCCGTTTAAGGTGAAAACCCAGGATTTTCCCACAATCCGGATGGCGTGATTGTTCCGGTCTGCTATGGCGATATTGCCGTTGTCCATATAGACGCAGTCAACAGGGCCGTCCAGCATGGCTCTGGAATGATTGCTGTCCATAAAAGCGCCCAGGCCGTTTCCGTAGGCATTTTCCTCCTTTCGGCTGCCTGCCGTGGTTATGACCCTCTGGCCGTTTAAACTGCGGATCAGATTGTTCTCCGTGTCAGCGATGACAACAGCCCCGTCCTTTACATCCAGACCTGCTGGACCGGCGAAGCGGGCCTCGTTCCCCATTCCGTCTCTGTATCCATTGCCCGGCATTCCGGCTATGGTAACCAGATCTTGGTCTTCCTCTGGCTGCGCTGCCCACAAAAGACTTTGAGCGCCCCAGATGACTGTCAGCGCCATGGCAGCCAGGCATAATCCTACCGCTGATCGTTTCTTGTATCTTCCCATCTTAACTCCCTTCTTTAAAAAACCATTTTTGCGCCCTGGTACGGCCTTGTCTACCCGCTTTTCGCGAATTTCCACCCAGGAAGCCATTGAAGCCACTGAACTACATACTGCTCCTCCACCTTCATCCCGGAAATAATGGGGTAAAACATGACAAACAACACCGCGGAACATGCCACGCATCCCGCCATGACTGCCTTCCCTTTTTTTCCGTGTTCTTCCGCCCACACCCCTGTCATCAGCGCCAGAAAGGGCAGACTGGGATAGTAATGGTAGAGAAATGTATACCTGCTGATAAAGAGCCATGGAACCAGTGGGATCCCGTAGGCAATCGCCAGAAACATTTTTCTGCCTTCCATACGGCCAGCCAGATCGTAAAGGCCCCAAAACAGTATGAGAATCCCTGCCCACCACAGTCCCGGATTGCCCATCAACACCACGATCTCTGTCTTTTTATCAGGAAATCGAACGCTGTGCAGCATAATAGGCTTTAGCATCAGAGGCCACTCATACCACTTAGACCCCTGATCATGGTCGCCTCCAACATGGGAATGATAGCGCATCATATTTACCTGATTTTCCACCACTTTCTCCAGAAATCCTTTGTCCGGGTCCCCAGGCACGTAGGGAATGTAGGACAGGAGATAAATAACCGCCGGGACGATGATGAAACATATCACACTCACCCCGCAGAGTTTCCACAGTTCTCCCCTTGTGATCCCCTTTCGCTTAAACCTGCGGATCAAGACAGACAGCCAGATAAGAGCAAGGCCAAGGCCTCCATAAAAACCGGACCATTTGCAGGATATTGCCAGGCCGAAAAAGACCCCGGAGCCTGCAAGGAAACGCCATCCCCTGCTGCCTCTCTCATTTTCTTCACAGTACCGATACATAAAGTAGTACATGGTTGTAGTGAACAGAACCAGAAAAGAGTCTGTCTGCCCCAGCCTGGATTCCGTAAAATGGAGGAAATCCAGGGCAAACAGGGCCACCACTGCAACTGCCATCCTTGAATCTTTCACAAGTCTTTTGGCAAATGCCCAGATGACCGCCAAAAGCAGCGCTCCCGCCGCCACCCCCGGCACCCGGTACCCAAAGGGATTGAGCCCAAAACAGACGATCCCCGCGGAGATGATCAGCTTGCCAAGAGGCGGGTGGGTATCCTCAAAGGAGACAAGGCCGTGGAGATACTCGTAGGCAGTGCGGGCAAACACGCTTTCGTCAAACACTGTCCCGGACAGAAAGGACCCATAGCCCGGATACAGAGAGCCTTCGTCAAAAAGGGCCGGATAATCGGACGCGTTGGCAGGTTCTATGGCACTGCCCCCTGTGTCTTTTATGATCAGCTCGTTTATCACCGCAGCCTCATTTGCGGTTATCAGCTTTATGTACCTGCACCGCATATTTACCAGACTGCCATCCCACTGCCACACCCGCCTCATCTCCACATCCGGAAGGCGGACCCATGTAAGGGGAACCCCGTTTCCCACATACAGCTCAAAGACCCTTTTTTCATAATTGCCAAGATACCAGCAAAGGCTTCCCACATCCTGGGTTTCTCCCAGATCAAGAAGGATCTCCTCCCCCTGCCTGTCAGCCTGCCAGGAAGTGCCGGGGGCGTAGGGATATCCCAGCCGGAACAGGGATAAAAGCGTGTACATGGCTATGATAGCCACAGCAGCCAGGGCGCTGGGACGGGGGGTGATTTTTTGATTCATTGGAAATACCTCTGTGGTTTTTTGTAAATCTCATAAAACAAATCTATAAAGCATTCTTTTTCGAACAAAAACCCCTGACAATTCCGGCTTTATCTTGACTGCCAATTACCATTGGAATCTATATAGCCTCCACTTGTATCTGTATCTGTAGACTCCACCGTTGGCTCTGACGAAGACGGCGGATCCACTGGGGTCGGCGGATCCGTTGATGCCGGCGGATCCACCACAGTCGGCGCATCCGTTGACGCCGGCGGATCCACCACGGTCGGCGGCTCTGTTGACGCCGGCGGCTCCACCACAGTCGGCGGCTCCGTTGACGCCGGCGGATCTACCGCGGTCGGCGCATCTGTCTCCGGTTCACTCCATCCTCCGCCTGATGAACTTCTCTCCTCGCTCACCGGCAGCTCCGGCTCCTTCCCGTCAACTCTCACCGAAGCCCCGCCGCTTCCCGCCGCCTGCCTGGCTGCCTCCTCCTTCTCCATCTGCTGGCGTTCCTCTGCCTCTTTCTCCCTCTCCAGCTCCTCCAACCGCGCCAGATACTCATCCGAGACCACAGGGCCTCCTAACCCGATCGCGGACAGCTCCAGCCGATCCTGCTGTTCCAACACTGCCTCCATCCCTCCGACAGACAGCTCATGCCACTGAAACGTACTCACAGGCGAGAGTACCACATCCTTTCCCCCCGCAGCCCCGCTGACCTGAGCGGCATTTGGCGCCAATTTAACGGTATGGTTAGCGCCTTCACTCACGGTCACAGTCTGCCCCTCATTTACAGTAATACTCTCTGTTCCGCACATCAAGTTAACCTTCCCCTCCAACAGGTATAATGTGGTAATATCCCCGTCAGATTTCAGCACCCCGCTGGTTCCCCGGATGCTCATGGAAGTCTGAGCCGCGTCAAAGGTCATTTCCTCCCCTGCTTTCAGAGGTTTATCTACATTAAAGAAGATCTCCCCGCTTTTCAGCGTGATCTTTAAGGACTTGGACGTTGCCTTGGTAATCTCCACCTGAGTGTTGCTGTCCAGCCTTATGGTCTTATCTTCATCCGCCGCCACGTAGACGCTTGTGAGGGCCCCGGTCCGGATCTTGGTGCCCTGTCCCAGAGGCATCCCGGCAGCGGCCTTCACCTCCTTGCCCGCCCCCTTTATCACGTAGGCCTCATCGCCGCTTACAGACAGCACGGAAAATGTTCTGCTCTGGGCCGACTCCTGGGCCATTGACATCAGGTTCGACCCTAAAAGAGCTGCTGCCAGCGACACCACTAACAATTTCTTCCATTGAATTCTCATACATTTCTCTCCTTCCTGTTTCCCAGAGAGATCCTCGCTCCCTCCCTGGCAAACTCCACAGGCCTTCCCCAGTCCCTGGCCTTCTCCTTAAGCTCCCTCTCCATAGCCCCAAGCTCCGTATCGGTCCTGTTCCAGTCATGGTGACAGATCGACAGATAACCGGCGTTGCACCACTGGGCCATGGCAAGGCCCTGCTGCCAGTAGCTGTGGCCAAACCCTACATGGCGGGGGTAATTCTCCTTTGTGTAGGGGGCGTCAAAGATCAGCAGACTGCAATCTCTGGCAAACGCCCGATACTGATGCCAGAAATCCGGCGCTTCCAGGCGCTCACCTTCGCTTTCATGATCCGGACTCCCCATGGGTTCCTTCGTCTCACCTTCCCATCCGGTGTTTTGTCTCCCCGGCTCCTCCTGTGTCTCACCGCCGATCCCGCCCTCAGGGCCTCCCTGCCTCTCCCCCAGCTCGCAGTCCAGCCCGTAGACCACTGACTGCCCGCCGTATTCCAGGCGATAAATATATCCTCCGTCAGGGTGATTGGCCCTCATGGCAGAAACCCTGGCTCCGCCCTGGAGGATCCACCGGGTCTCCTGGCCCACATCATGCCACCGGATCCCGGCTGTCACCCTGTCCACAGCCACCGGCCAGTAGGGCGGACCTAATACCCTGGAAAGCCTCTGTCCAAACCCCTCCCCCGCCCATGCCGGGCCGAAGAACTCCACAAAAGCCCCCTTGCGAAACAGGCAGGGCAGCAGCGGGATCCCCGCCACATGGTCCAGATGAACATGGCTCACAAACACAAACAGCGGATCCGTCCGGTTCCACTCCCCCCGCTCTATGGCCGCCTCCAGGCTTTTTCCGAAAGCCGCCATGCCTGTTCCCCCGTCAAAAACCGCGATTCCATGCTTCCACCTCACTGACACGCAGCTGGTATTTCCCCCAAACTCCATACGGTCCGGAAATGGAGCCGCCAACGAGCCTCTGGTCCCCCAGAACTTTACCTCCAACCCATCATCCATACACTGCCTGCTCCTTTCCGTTGAGGCTGACCCCAACCGTCTGTAAACATTCCCTCTCACTCCTTTCCCCTACCTGGCCAAATACACCACCGTAATATCATCCGACTGTGCCGCCCCCCTGGCAAACCCCTCCACATCCTTATACAATTCCTCAATAAAAATCTCCGGCTCCCCGGCGTCGGCCATGTGGCCGTTGAGGGAATCCTCCATGCCCTGGTCCCCGAACATTCCCCCGTCAATGTCAAAGGCCTCCGTCACCCCGTCGGTGTACAGACAGAACCGGTCCCCGGGCATAAGGTCAATCTGCTGCTTGCGGTAAGGCATCTCCTCCATAATCCCCAACACAAAATCCACCTTGCACTCCAACTGTACAAAAGGCTTCCCGCCTCTGCTGATAAACGGCTTGTTGTGCCCCGCGTTAACAAACGTAAGCCGGTTATTTCTGGTATCCAGCACGCTGATAAACGCGGTCACAAACAATTCCTCCTCATTGTCCTCGTTCAGCCGGTTGTTCACCAGCTCCGCCACATCGGCAATGGGCATGTTTAACATCATGTAATTCTTAATATGGGTCTTGGCCAGGGTCATAAACAAAGCCGCAGGCACGCCCTTCCCCGACACGTCCGCCACCAGAAAACACAGCCTGTCATTGTCAATGACGAACACGTCGTAAAAATCACCGCCCACCCCCTTGGCAGGCTTCATCCTGGCCGTGATCTTCACATCCGGCAGCTCACAGAACCGCTCAAACGACTTGGGCAGAAAACCCGTCTGAATCCTGGAAGCAATCTCGATCTCCGATTTCAGCCGCTCCCGCTCCGTCACCATCATGGTGGTCTTGGTGTAAAGAAGCTCCAGAAGGGCGGCGTACACTTTCCGGTTGCTGTCCGCAATCTCCAAAAACAGCTTCCGGGAAATGTTGGCGCAGGCCGCCGGACTCACCGCCCGGACCGTGGCCTTGCGCACCCCGTCCTTAATCAGGGCCAGTTCTCCCACCACGTCCCCGGCCGACAGTTCATTGACCAGGGTATCTTCCCCCACCAGCACATGGGCGTCCCCCTCCAGGATGATGTACATGCCGTCCTCCGGCGGGTCCCCTTCGGTGACAATGTCCTGGCCCGCCTCAAAGGTCTTAAGCTCCATGGCCTCTAAAAGCAGCCGGGACCCCTCCGGCATCTGCCCGTCCTCCTGAATCTGAAAAAAATCCTTCACAATCTTTAAATGCTTCCAATCCCTGTCCATATCCTGATATCCTTTCCGCACCCGACCATTTTCCCGGACTCTCGCCGCACAAAACGCTTCCGCAAACTTCATGCCACGCAGAACCGCTTTCACAGTCTCACGCCACACAAAACCGTTTCCGCAAATTTCACGCCACCCAGAACCGCTTCCACAGTCTCACGCCGCACAAAACCGCTTCCACAGTCTCACGCCGCACAAAACCACTTCCGCAAACCTCTCGCCGCACAAAAACCGCTTCCGCAAACCTCTCGCCACCCAGAACCGCTTCCACAGTCTCACACCGCACAAAACCACTTCCGCAAACCTCTCGCCACACAAACCCTCCCGCACCTCAATTCCCTCTCCAAGCCGGCGTAATATAAAATCTCCCAAATCCGTCCCCGGAAGTATACAGCACCAGGCAGTCCCCCACCTGCACCCATTTCTGGCGGCTGATGCCCCACCGGTTATCCTCCTCCCATGCGCTGTACAAGCTGTCCGCCAAAATCTCCGGCGTGGACGATATCTGGTAAGCCATGGCCCGGAACACGCCGTAATCATAGGAGGACGCCTGATACTTGGCGGTCACGTCCCCGTCCAGGGGAATGTGGATATCCATGCGGAACCTTCCCTGGGTCGCCTCCCGGTAAAGCCCCAAAAGCACCGTGGCCTTCTGCTTTTTTGCGCTCTGGGCCGAGCTCTGGGACGGGGAAACCACGGTGGGAGTCCTGCCGCTTAAAATCGCGTCCACATTATCCCTGTTAACCACATTGTAATCCATGGAAGTTTTGCTCTGGGTCTTCTCCAGGGCTTCCCCCACCACGTACTCCACCGCGTTATCCGAAATCTTTACGGTCCGGTTTCCCGAAAATCCCTGGCTCACCGTGGTTTTTAAGGACACGAAAGCCTCCTTCCCCGGCCAGCTCTCCGTAAGAAGCAGGGCCCGGGACGGGGCCATAAACTCGCCTCCCAGTATGGCCTCCTTCCGCCGGTACCAGGCCCCGTCATTGTCCACGTAATACCCGTCCGGAGTCAGGCCCCCTGCAAACATCTTCCCGCCCTCCAAAAGATAATAGGACGCCCCGCCGCTCTCCACCCATCCCCGGCCGGGACTTCCATCCTCCATATAAAAATACCACCCGTCCTCCTGTTTGGCCCACCCCGGCTCTGCCGCCAAAACCGGAACCCAGGGCAAACATGCCAGAAAAGAACACGCCAAGGCCCCGTACACAAACTTCTTTCTACTAAACAGTCTCATAACGTCCTTCCTCCCGAGGTTTTCGCCGGCTTTTCCAGAATCACAGGTTCCTTTGACTTCACCTTCTGGGCCTGCTTCTTCCGCTCTTCCTTCATCCTGGCGATTGCGGCCTCCGACTTCTTTCCAATGGCAACCGCCGACTTGGAATCGGGATTCAGCGCTGCGGCCTGCTTTTCCTCCCTGTCCAGCTCCCTGGTGGTGGTGGCCTTCCTCCGGCTCGCCCCCGTCAATGGCCGCCATATGTTTCTTAATATGCACCTTCAATTTCTCCACCCGGTTCATGGCGGCGTCAATCTGGTCCTTTGGCAGCAAATCTCCCAGAGTAAACTCCAGGGTATCCCGGTCCAGGGACGTAATCTTTTTTGCCACTTCCCCGTCAATTAGCCTTAAATTCTCCAGTTGGGACTGGGTCATGTTAGACTGCCACTCATACTTCCCGAAACAATTCTCATTGCTTACCCCCTGCAGCCCGGTCACGGTCCGTTTTCCCCTGGAATCCGGCTCGCTTAAGCTGTAGGCCATGCTCCCCGGGGTCCGTTCGCTCTGGACGCACAGGTAATCAAGAACCTCTATGGCGCAGGTATCTCTCAGAAGTCCCGCATCATAGTCAACCTCCGTCTGCAAAATAAGCTCCTTATCCTTCTCATCCGCCGCCTTTTCCTTACCAAATAAATCCAATCCCTTACCTCCTTATCCCTGCGCCCAAAGCCTTTCTCTCCGGCCCGTCTCCCTCCTTTGCGGGCCCCTGTTTTGCAGAAGTCTGCTTTCCCTTCTGGGCCTCCATCTTCCTCCGGTACTCCTCCCGCAGAAGCTTTGCCCGCTCCACGGCTTCCTCCGACTTCTTTCCCAGGACCGCCCCAGGCTGTCTGGGCGGTTTCGGGCCGTCTTTTTTCTTCTGGGCCATGGTTTCCTTAAAGTTTATGGCTGTCTCAGGCTCCTCTTCCCTGCGGTTTCTAAACGCCTTAAAACCGTCCTGGGCCACACGGTTCTTATGATTCTTGCCAAAAGTGTTCTTGGACCTAAGGGCATAGTCCAGGTTGGCAAGGCCCTTCATGTAAGCCTTTCCCCTGGGGTCAAGCTGGCCCTCAAGAGGTTTCAGCTCCCATTCTTTCCCGCTTAAAGTTACCATGTTCTTGTTCATATGCTCTTTGAAGGTTTCCACCCGCTTCATCATGGCCTGGATTTGGTTCTCCGGTATCAAATCCCCGATGGCATACCGCAGAGTATCCTCATCCAAAGCATTTATCTTTTTGGCCAGGTCGTCGGGAATAAACGTCATATCCGAAAGGCCGCCCTGATACCTGGACTTCAACTCCTCACTGTCCCCGAAAGAAAGGTCGCCGTCAATCCCCTGCAGCCCTATAATGGCCCTCTTTCCCTGGGCGTCCGGCTCCCCAAGCTTGTAGAACATGTTCCGCTCATGGCGGTCATTCTGGGCGCAAAGGTAGTCGAACACCTCCATGGTGGCCATGTCCTTGTTAAAGCCCGGAGTCCGTATTCCCGTGTCCACCGTATCCAGGATGCGCTTCTTCCTCTCCCCTTTGGCGGAAATGTCCATCCCCTGGGCAAATTCCATAAAACACCCGGTTATCACCTTGTCCCCGGACTTTACCACCATCTTTTCCGAGTGGGCGATAATGCCCCCGATTCCCAGAAGCTCCGCTATCCGGGACGAGGCCACGTTTCGGGAGGACACCTCATTCCCCCGGTCAACGGCTATCGTGCCCACGCTTCTGGACTTTTCCGAGGCATTGGCCTGGTTTGCCGCCGCCTGCCACGTCTCCATAAAATTCCGGTCCTCCAAAGCCCGGTCAATGGCCTGCCTCTGCTCCCTCCCCGCCTGGGTGGAAGGGTCC
This sequence comes from uncultured Hungatella sp., assembly GCA_910585645.1. Classification (GTDB taxonomy): domain Bacteria; phylum Bacillota; class Clostridia; order Lachnospirales; family Lachnospiraceae; genus UBA3402. The sequence continues at coordinate 12,580 of CAJUFP010000012.1, forward strand.
ATCTGTGCCTTTCCCATGAGAAATCCCAACTTTATGGTCCGGTACATCTGCACCGAAGAACTGTGGACCATCTCCACAGGGGAAATATCCATAAACGCCTCTTTGCACCCCCGCAGAGTTTCCCCGTACTGCTCTGCCCTGCCCTTGGGGGCCTTGGAAAAAGCGCTCTCCATGGCTTTATCCATCAGCTCCCCCTTCTGCCCCCGGGTGATGTCCGGTCCTGCCTCTTTTAACAGGCCCTGATACTGTTCCAGAATATCCCCGGCCAATTCTCTCGCGTCCCTGGCCGTCAGCGCCGTTTTCACAGACTCTCTGGCGGGGCTGCCTTCCTCCAGCCGGTCCATATATTCCGCCATCTCCAGCTCCCCGGTCACCGGCTTGTCTTCGGTCATGATAATGGTTTCCAGTTCCTTTGCCACCGTGTTCCTGGCCGCCTCCACCGCCGCCCTTAAGACCGAATCCTCAGACTTTTCAACTGCCTCCATGGCTTTGTTTATGCAGGTATCCAGACTTTCAATCTCCATCTGTTCCGTAAAAAATCCCTTTTTTCCGCCGTGTTCCACCATAAGCCTCTGGCTCATGGCGTCTCCCACCACCTGCCTGTCGCCGCCTTCCAGGACCACCTGGGCCACCTGAAACTTTCCCGCCTGCTCCCAGGTCTTTCCCTCTAAGCTCCGCACCACCTTCATGTCCCTGGCCTGGTCCAGGTTCAAATCCTCCCGAAACATGGACAGGCAGTCCACCACCGCCAGCCGCTCCTTCCCGGAACCGGTCCTGGCTCCCCGGCGGCTCTCCACATAGGCCGCACAGGCTTTCTTTAGATTCTCGTTGGCCTTCACCATCTTGATGGCAGTCTCCTGGTTCACCGGCTGCCCTCTCAGCCCGGCAAACTGGTCAAAGGCCCGGATAACCTCCTGAAACTTCTTGGAATTGCCCAGGTTTCCCCTCTCGTTCTTAAAATACTCCTGAAAATCCTCCAGGTTCCACTGCGCAGCCCGGGGGTCCTTCCCCTGGGCTGACCCGAATAACTTCATATGCCGTCCTCCTTCCCCTTCCATGTGCTCTCGGAGTCTCTCCTGGAAAGCGCCAATCAAAATCCCCTTTGGCGCCCCGCCCTACCTCTTTCTTGCGGCCTCCTGGGCTTTCTCCCGGCCGTTCTTTTCCGCCCCCTGCTTTGCGGGGGCCTGCTTTCCTTTCATCTCCTCCAGCTTCCTTCTGCGCTCCTCCCGAAGCTGTCTTGCCCTGGCCACGGCCTCCTCCGACTTCTTTCCCAGAGGCGTTCTCACCTCTGTTTTCGGGGCCTTTTTCTCCTGCTCCTTTATCTCTTTAAAGTTGACGGCCACCTTTGGCCCTGCATCTCTCTCCTTGCGATACCTGTCAAAAGCGTTTCGAATAAGGTCGCTTTTATGAATGTTAACTGCGCTTGCTTCCAGGTCTTTAAGCCCCTTTACATAAGCTTTTCCTCTGGGGGTCAGGCCGTCCATTGTCTGGTCTTTGGAATAATCATTCAGTTCCCATCCGTCATCCTCAATTCTCACCATATTCTTGTTCATATGGTTTTTAAAGGTTTCCACCCGGCGCATCATCACCTGAATCTGCTTCTCCGGTATCAAATCCCCTATGGCATACCGCAGGGTATCTTCATCCAAAGCGTTTATTTTATCCGCCAGGCTGCTGGAAATAAACGTCATGTTCCTTAAAAATCCCTGGGCGGCGGTACGATGTTCTTCACTGTCTCCGAAAGAAAGGTCGCCGTCAATCCCCTGCAGCCCTACGATAGCCCTTTTTCCCTGAGCATCCGGCTCCCCAAGTTTATAGAAGATATTCCTATCATGCCTGTCATTCTGGGCGCACAGGTAGTCAAACGCCTCCATGGAGGTCATATCTTTATAAAAACTTGCCGGGTGAACGGTAGCGTCTATCTGGTCCAGGACACGCCGGCTCCTTTCGCCTTTGGCGGTGATATCCACGCCCTCGGCAAACTCCATAAAACATCCCGCAGTCACCTTATCCCCTGACCGGACAATCATCTTTTCCGAGTGGGCCACGATGCCTCCAATCCCAAGAAGCTCCGCGACCCGGGACGAAGCGATGTTTCGGGACGACAGCTCGTTTCCCACGTCAAGTTCAATTACCCCTGTGTTGCCTCCTATCTCGGAAGCATGGGCTATGTCTATACCCTTCTGCCAGGCGTCCATAAATTCTCTGTCTTCCAAAGCCCTGTCAAGGGCTTCTCTCTGCTCCCTTCCGGCCTGGGAACTAACGTCAAGGTTCTCTCTTGCCAAAAGAAAATTCTTCTTTACCATTCGGTACATCCTGGCGGAACGGTTCTTTACCTCCTCAACAGGAGGCATATCCATAAGGGTCTCTTTGCATGCTCTCATATTATCTTTGCTCTCTTTAGAAGCAGCCCGGGACGAAGATATGGCATTCTCTATCGCTTTGTCCATCAGCGCTCCTTTTTGTTCTGAGGTTACTCCCGGTCCTAAAGCTCTCAACGAGGACTGATACTCACGGACAGCCTTCATGGTTATGCGGGCTCCGTCTGACACAAGCTCCTTCATTTTAGCCCGCGCCGGGTTCGCCTGCTCCATCCTGGACATATATTCCGCAATTTCAAATCCCTCATCGGGGACCTCTGTCATTCCCATAAAAGCTTTCAGCTCGCCGCTTTTTAACCGGCTTCTGATTGCGTCCAAAGCTCCTCTGAGGGCCGGATTCTGGTTCCGGTCAACACTGTCAATCAGTTTATCCACCTTGGCGTTCAGGCTTTCCATCTCCATCTGCTCCGTAAAGAACCCCTTTTTCCCTCCGTGCTCCACCATAAGCCGCTGGCTCATGGCCTCTCCCACCACCTGCTTGTCGCCGCCTTCCAGGACCACTTCCGCCACCTGAAACCTTCCCGCCTGCTCCCAGGTCTTTCCCTCCAGGCTCCGCACCACCTTCATGTCCCTGGCCTGGTCCAGGTTCAAATCCTCACGGAACATGGACAGACAGTCCACCACCGCCAGCCGCTCCTTCCCGGAACCGGTCCTGGCTCCCCGGCGGCTCTCCACATAGGCCGCACAGGCTTTCTTTAGATTCTCGTTGGCCTTCACCATCTTGATGGCAGTCTCCTGGTTCACCGGCTGCCCCCGCAGCCCGGCAAACTGGTCAAAAGCCCGGATAACCTCCTGAAACTTCTTAGAATTGCCCAGGTTTCCTCTCTCGTTCTTAAAATACTCCTGAAAATCCTCCAGGTTCCACTGCTGCGCGCGGGGGTCCTTCCCCTGTTCCGAACCGAATAACTTCATATGTCATCCTCCTTATGATTTCGGAGCTGCCCCTGCCTTTCCCCTGGAAAATGTCCGGACAGCCCCGGTCTACCTCTTTCTCCCCGCCTCCTGGGGAGCCTTTTCCCTGTCGCTCTTTTCCTTCCCCTGCTTTATGGGCCCCTGCTTTCCCTTCTGGGCCTCCATCTTCTTTCGATACTCCTCCCGAAGGAGCCTTGCCCGCTCCACCGCTTCCTCCGACTTCTTCCCCAAAGGCGTCCTGGCCTCCGGCCTGGCGGCATTTCTCCCCTGCATCTTTATCTCCTGAAAGCTTATGGCCGCCTTTGGCCCTGCTTCTCTCTCTTTGCTGTACACGTTGAACGCCTTTTGAATCACGTCGCTTTTATGGCGGCTGAATATGCTGTACTCCATCTCCTTAAGCCCCTTCACATAAGCTTTTCCTCTGGCGTCCAGGCCGTCCACAGGCTGGTCCTTGGAGTACTCATTCAATTCCCAGCCGTTATCCTCAATTCTCACCATGTTCTTGTTCATATGTTCTTTAAATTTTTCCACCCGGCGCATCATCATCTGAATCTGATTCTCCGGTATCAAATCCCCGATGGCATACCGCAAGGTATCTTCATCCAGAGCGTTTACTTTGTCCGCCAGGTCGCTGGAAATAAACGTCATTTCATTCATCACTCCCTGGGTTTCGGACATCTGCCTGTCTTTGTCTCCAAAAGCAAGGTCGCTGTCAATCCCCTGCAGTCCGATGATGGCCCTCCGTCCCTGACCGTCCGGCTCCCCAAGTTTGTAGAACATATTTCGCCCATGCCTGTCGTTCTGGGCGCACAGGTAATCAAACACTTCCATGGAAGTCATATCCTTGTAAAAACCTGCCGGATGAATGGTGGCATCTATCTGGTCCAGAACCCGCCGGCTCCTTTCGCCTTTGGCGGTAATATCCACGCCCTCGGCAAACTCCATAAAGCAGCCCGCAGTTACCTTGTCCCCTGACCGGACCACCATCTTTTCCGAGTGGGCCACAATGCCCCCGATTCCAAGAAGCTCCGCGATTCGGGACGAAGCGATGTTGCGGGACGACAGCTCATTTCCCACGTCAAGCCCAATATACCCCCTGCCGGCTCCCACCTCGGAAGCATGGGCGATGTCTATGCCTTTCTGCCAGGTCTCCATAAAATCCCGGTCCTCCAAAGCCTTGTCAAGGGCTTCTCTCTGCTCCCTCCCGGCCTGAGAATTACCGTCAATAGCCTCTCTTGCCAAAAGAAAATTCTTCTTTACCATTCGGTACATCCTGGCGGAACGGTTCTTCACCTCCTCAACGGGGGGCATATCCATAAATGCCCCTTTGCACGCTCTCAGACTGTCGCCGTACCCTTTATACGAGCTGGAAGATATGGTCTGTTCCACTGCTTTGTCCATCAGTTCCTCTTTTTTCCCGGAGGTCGCATCTGCTCCCAAGGCTTTCAAAGAAGACTGATACTCACGGATAATCTTCACGGCCATGTCCATGCCGGCGGCGCTTGACACAACCTTCCTTAAGTCGTCCCGCATGGGATTTTTTTCCTCCATCCCGGAAAAATATTCCATGACCTCAAATCCGCTGTCAAGAATCTCTGTTGTGGACATAAAATCTCTCATTGTATCCTTTAAATTGCCCCTGATTGCGTCCAGGGCTCCCCTGAGGGCCGGATTCTTTTCCCTGTCAACACCGTCTATCATTTTGTCCACCTTGCCGTCCAGGCTTTCCATCTCCATCTGCTCTGTAAAGAATCCCTTTTTCCCTCCGTGCTCCACTTTCAGCCGCTGGCTCATGGCCTCTCCCACCACCTGCTTGTCGCCGCCTTCCAGGACCACTTCCGCCACCTGAAACCTTCCCGCCTGCTCCCAGGTCTTTCCCTCCAGGCTCCGCACCACCTTCATGTCCCTGGCCTGGTCCAGGTTCAAATCCTCACGGAACATGGACAGACAGTCCACCACCGCCAGCCGCTCCTTCCCGGAACCGGTCCTGGCTCCCCGGCGGCTCTCCACATAGGCCGCACAGGCTTTCTTTAGATTCTCGTTGGCCTTCACCATCTTGATGGCAGTCTCCTGGTTCACCGGCTGCCCTCTCAGCCCGGCAAACTGGTCAAAGGCCCGGATAACCTCCTGAAACTTCTTAGAATTGCCCAGGTTTCCCCTCTCATTTTTAAAATACTCTTTAAAATCCTCCAGATTCCACTGCTGTGTGCGGGGGTCTGCCCCCCCCTGAGCCAAACCAAATAACTTCATATTGCCGTCCTCCTTACTTTTCAAATGTGCTCTGGGAACGCCTTCAACGTTTCAATGCCTCTGTCTGCTTAACCTGGGCTTTCTCCCGGCCCGCGCCAATCTGAATCCCCGTTTTCCGCTCCACTGCCCGGCGCCGTGCCGGCTCCTGCCGCTTCAAATCCTCAAAAGTCACCTTTTCCCGGAACATATCCTGCACGCCCTCCAGGACCCGGCCCTCCACCAGTTCCTCCCTGGCTTTCTCTTTCTGCCAGCCGTCAAAAGCCTGCTTGATGTGATGGTTTTTATGCTCGCCGTCGGAAGCATACACCGCCCGCAGGGATTTGTCGTAGCTTTTCAGCCCCTCCACGTAGGCTTTTCCCCGCTTTCCAAGGTTGTCTGCAGGCTGGTCTATGGCAAACTCATTTAACTCCCATTTGTCAGGTTCAATGACCACCATGTTTTCTTCCATATGTCTCTGAAATTTCTCCACCCGCTTCATCATGGCGTCAATCTGGCCCTGGGAAACCAAATCCCCCACGGCGTACTCCAAAGACGCCCGGTCCAACTTCCTCACCTGCTGGGCCAGGTCCCGGTCAATAAACGTCATGGACTCCATCCCTTTTCGAAACCCCTGATACTGGAAATCCGGCTGCTCCTGGTCCCCAAAGGCAAGGTCATTATCAATCCCCTGGAGGCCGATGACAGTTCGCTTCCCGTTTTCATCCGGCTCGCTGAGCTGATAGAGCATATTTCCTGCGTGTCTGTCATTCTGGGCGCAGAGATAATCAAAAATCTCCATGGCGGCCATATCCCGGTTCAGCCCCGCCGTGGGCTTTATTTCTGTCTGGCTCACCATCCGCCGCACCCCGTCGTCCTTTGACAGGAGGTCAATGCCCTTTGCCTGCTCCATAAAGCACCCCTGCATCACCTGTCCCGCGGCCTTCACCGTCATTTTCTCCGACCGGGCAATGATGGAGCCGATTCCCAAAAGCTCCGCCACCCGGGTGGAAGCGATGTTGCGGGCGGAAAGCTCATTGCCCTTATCCGTCTCAAACCGCCCCTTGGCCGCCGCAATGGAGGAGGAATCCGCCTCATAGGCGTTTCTGGCCAGCCGGTGTATCAAACTCCCGTCCTCAATCACCTTATCCAGGGCCAAAGCCTCCTTTTTCCCTGACCGGAACAAGCCCCCGCTCCTGGCCCTGGCCTGTATCAGCGTCAGCTTCACCATATGGTGGGCCTTTGCCGACTCCTTCATCCTGGGGTCCGGCTCCGGAACGCTCATGAGAAAGGTCTTTTGTTCCTGGAAAAGCTTTTTCAGCTTTTTATCCTCATCCCCCGCGCAATGTTCAATGGCCTGCTCCATAAGCCTTATGCGCCTCTCTCCGCTTACGGGGCCTTTCTCGGCCTTTAAGCCGGCGTAATACTGTTTCACCGCCTGTGCGGCTTTGCCCAGGGCCCTGTCGTCGCCGATTACCGCCTTGCCCAGCTTGCCCTTGGCCGGCTCCTTCTCCCCCAACTGCTGCCACCACTCTGCCACGCCGAAATGCCACTCACTCCCCTCAAAACTGTTGCCCGGCAGGGATTTGAGCCGCTCCTCCAATTCCCCTTTATGGCTGTTTAGCGCCGCCTCCACCTCCGGGGCCTGACTTCCCATCTCCCTGATGGCGTCCTCCAGATGCTTCCCGCTGCTTCTTATCTGAAATTCTTCCGTAAAATATCCCGGCGTCCCCTGACATTCCACCTTCATCCGCCGGCTTACGGCGTCCCCCACCACCTGGACTTTCTGGTTCCCTAAGTCAATGGATTTCACCTGAAACTGCCCGGCCTCCCGCCAGGTCTTTCCCTCCAGCTCCCGGACGGTTTTCAAGTCCCTGGCCTGGTCCAGATTCAAATCTTTCTGAAACATGAACAGGCTGTCTACCACTGCAAGCCTCTGCCTGCCGCCAAAGGTGCGGGCATTTTTCCGGCTGTCGGAATACTCCCTGCACGCTTTCATCAGCGCCTCATTGGCCCTGACCATGTTTACGGCGCTTTCCCTGGTAATGGCTGTGTCCCTCAGGCTGGCCACCTGGGCGTAAGCCTCCGCCACTGCCCGGAACTTTTCCGAATTCCCCTCTTTTTGGGCTTCCCGTTCAAAGAATCGGTCAAACTCATCCTCCGTCCACACTCTGTCCCGCAAATCCTTCGTCGCCTCCATGGTTCTGGTTTCGCCTCCTTTTTTTATCAATGAGCACGCTCAATATGGAAATCGTCTCCCGGAATCCTTAACTTGCGGTTCCCGGGCTTTCCGGCCCTGACCCGCTCTCCCCGCTGCCGCTTCCAGAGCTTTCCGTTCCCGCCCCGCTCTCTTTGCCGCCGGGCTGCGGCAGGGTCCTCTCATATTTCTGCTGGTACTCCTCATTCCACTTATCCAGGGGTTTCTGCACCGTCTCGTCTTCCTGTCCCTCCGCGGAAGCTTCCAGAGATTCCCTTGCCTTCTCCTCTTCCTCCTGCCGCCTGGACTCTTCCTCTTGTTCCAGCTCTTCCAGAGTATTCTTCATGCTCTCATTGCAAAGCTGGGACAAATCATACTCGTACACCCTGGCAAATGCCACGTCTATGCTGCCGTAAGAGCTCTCCCCCTTGGGGAACCCTACGGACACGTACTTATCACCCATGTTCCAGGTTCTGTACCAGGTGCCCTCTTCCAGCACCGCGCTCTTTCCCCCGAAATTGGAATAGAAAATCAGTCCCTTCCCCTGGGAAGTAAGCAAAAATCCCTCCCCATCACTCCGGGCCATCTCGCACACCCCTTTACAGTCCCTTTGAATTAAATCCCAGGCCAGGGTTTCATCCAGGTCCAGTTGGGCGTGAAGCACCTGGTCCGGGGTGAAGAACTCATTTCCGTAAAGGCTCTCCCCCTTTCCCAGGCTGCCGGACATGTCATTCTCAAGCATCTTGTCGTAGACCGTGTCCCCGGAGCTGTAGCTTCCAGCCAAATCCTTGTACCAGATGGCCTTTGCGTCCTCCTCCTTTCCTCCGTGGGCCCGGTCCCTGCCCACCACCATGTACGTTTTCCCGTAGTCCACATAGTAGACCACCCCGTTTTCCAAAAATGCCCCCGCTTCCCGTTCCTCCCACACCGAATAGGGAGTATCCCTGAATTTACCGCCGGGCCGAATCCACCGCACCTGGCTGTCCTCGCCCTGGCAGAGAATCTCACCGCCGATGCATGGGCCTAAATACATAGCCTTTTCCTGGTCCATCATCCAGTAGGATTCCGTATAACCGTTGGTAAGCTGGGCATAACGGCTGATGTTGATGTTGTGAAGCGTCTGGGTATGGGTTTCAGAATGTTTCTCCGTGCCCGCCGGATTCCCCTCTTCATCTTTCTTCTCCGTCTCCCAGACCAGAATGTAGGACCGTTCAATGGACTGGGGGTTGTAGTAGCGGAAATGTTCAGTTTTCCCGTAAATTCCGCTGTAGTGGTCGCTGTCCATAATAAACAGCTTTTCCGCGTCCCAATGCTCTTTCACATCCCGAAACGGAATATAGGTCCTGGCCGTTGGCAGCAGACTGGTGACCTTATCCTCCTTGGAAAAATCCGGTTTATCTTTCCACTGGTACACCAAAGGCTTGCTCTCCAGCCCTCCCAAAAATGTGTCGCCCCACAGGTCGGGGATGGCCGCCTTCACCTGATTCCAGTCTGCCAGGCCGTCGGGGGCGGAGGAAAATTCCTTCCCCTCGGTCATAGCCGCCCAGGCGTTTTTCTGGACCTCAAAGGCGTCGTTGTTCTGGTCAAGGCCCGTGTTCACCGGCTTATACTCGTACACAACGATTCGGGATTCCATTTTTTTCTCCATCTCCTCCGCCTCTTTGTCGTCCTCTTCCTCATCCTCGTCCTCGTTGGACTGCTCCGTCTCCTTCCAGGCATTGGGAGATGTAGCCAGAACCGGCGCCGTTATCTTTTCCGGCTCTGGAACTTCGATTTTTTCCTTCTCTATGGACACTTCCAAATAAACCCGGTTCTGCCAGTCCGTCACCGCGTTGGCCACGGTCACCGAGTAGGCGTCCGCAAACTGGGCTCTCACAAAGGTTTCGATATCGCCGTGGAATTTCATGGTTCCCTGGCTGTCGTACACGTAACCGTGGCCGTTGTCGTAGACAAAGACCTGGCCGTCTGTCTCGCTCAGCTGCATGAAAAAGGATTCTTCATCCTCCCCGGTTTCCTCCTGGGAACGGGTAAAAGTGGTCTCGTGGAATACCTGGAACTCCCCTGTGTCGTAGTTGTAAAAAGCCCCGCAGTGAACCAGAGGGACGTTGTTGTCCTTGTCTTTGACCAGGATTAGCTCCTCCTCCTGGCTTTCCGCGCCGCCTTCGCCGCTTTCGGCTCCGTCTTCCCCGCTTTCGGCTCCGTCTTCCCCTCCGTCTTCGCCGCTTTCGGCTCCGTTTCCCGCTCCGCCTTCGCCGCTTCCGCTTCCGTTTTCCCCGCCTTCCTCCCCGCTGCCCACCCTGGTGGTGTATCCGTAGACAAAGGTTTTGTCCGCCCGCAGTCCGGCGATGAAAAACGCCTCGATGTCGTCGGTTTTCTGGGAATGGCCCTTCTCCATGCGAAAAGCCGGTTTGCCCCCCAGGTCTTTGAATTTCTCGGTCAAATTCTGTTCAAAGTAGTTGGGCATGGTTTCTTTTTCCTCGTTCATGTCCAGGCGGCGGTCGCCGTTTTCGTCGGTATACGCCTCCTGCCAGGCCGAACTCTCGATTTCGGTCATATCCACATGGGCGTCTCCGGCCAGGGAGCTGCAGCCTGTGAAAAACATAGCAACTGTCATAGGTAATAATATGGTGGTTAATATCCTTTTCACAATCTGCACCTCCTTGTGGGTTGTGAGTTTTTTGGGGGAAAATGTGGCTGATTGGTGGCTATGGGAAGGTTGTCGCCGGCCCGTGAGCATCCCTCTGCCCTCGGGTTCAGATTTGCCGGACATTCCCATGAGCCCCAAATGCAGGTCTCATCTCCATGGCAAAAATTCACCCGGACGGCAGAGGGATGCTCCAGGGCTCACGACCACCTAAACTTCACATCACAAAACAAACCAATTCTTAAGCCAAATGCTCATACGCCAGCTATCGCCATACGCCATATGCCGCTCCCGGCCCCTAAAGCCGCAGCCCCGTAATCCAGGACCCCGCCGCGCCTGCGCCGCCGATATTGCTGTTCATCCAGCTCTGCATAGCCGTCATGCCCAGCTTCAGCACCACAATCAGCACGAAAATCAGCACAAACCCTATAATGGCATTTTTCAGGCTGTTTTTTGCCTTCTCCCTGTCCTGTGGTTCCTCCGCCTTGGCCAGCTTCGCCCCCAGAATGATGCAGTAGATAGCTCCCAAAGCCCCCACAATCGCCAACGCCGGCATAAGGGCCATGTCCAGAAGGCTGATAATAGGCTTGCTAACCGTCTCAAAAGGGTTAGTGCCAGCTGTCAACAAAAAATACATTTCCATTCCTCCTTGAGATTAAAATTTATATTTTGCAATCGAATCTCCCCAAACTCCGAAAAGACCCGAGAACAAACCATGTCACAAAAGGGCAGCGCTCACAAAACTCTCATATCCCGCCTGACCATCAAAAGCCGGACCAGCCCAAACACCGCCAGCACAGCCGCGGCCCCAAACACCCGCCAGTCCACAAGGCTGTAGGTCTGCCTGAGCCTTACATGGTAAATCCGGCTGTTTCCCGCCTTGTCCTCCACGGACAGTTCATAAACTCCCGCCGCCGTCAGACGGTTGGTCGCCGCATACCCCCGGTTTCCGTTGTAATGCATATACACCCGGCATCCCGGCTCCGACGGATAAAACTCCACCTCCCCGGTAATCCCCTCTGGCTCTATCTCCCGGGAAAACGACAAAAACGGCGCCATGGTGTCCCTGGTAAACTCGGTCCGGGCCGAAGCCTTCAAATCCCCTTGGGCCTCAAACTCAATCTCATAATACCCGTCCCCTCTGAGGAAATAACACCGCTCCTGTTCCACTTTTTGGGCCTTTCCGTCCAGACGCGCCCCGGTAATCACAAACCCCTCGGGAGCCGGAACCGCCCCCAGGGAATTGTCCGTCCCGCCGATAATGGTAAAATAAAAATTCACTTCATAAATATTGTAATCAATGGCCGCGTCCCCCGGCGGCTGCAAAACCAAAAACATCATATGGTATACGCCCTTTTCCGTAAAATGCCAGGAATCGGGAAACGCCACCTTCACGTCGTCCCGCTCCACCAGCCCCACAACCCCCTCCGGCGCATAAAAATCCACCGGCCCGGAGGTAATCATGCCCGACGGAACGGAACTGATAAAATAATTCCCGTTGGGCAGCGTATACTTAAAATCTCCGGAACGAACCGTCTCCACCTTCACCGCCGGGTCTGTAACCCTCTCCGGCGTCACCACATCCTGCTCCGCGGTCCTCCCGTCAAGCCCCTGAAAATACTCCTCCAACGCCTGATTTAACTCTTCATCAGACATCTCCTCTTCCAGTTCTTCCAGTTCATCCAGCCCTTCCAGCTCCTCCAGACTGTCCGCGTCCTCTAAATCATCCAGCCCTTCCAGGCCGTCCAGACCGTCAAAATCACCGGTCTGTCCCAAGCCGTCCAAACCCTGCAAATCGCCAATCCGTCGCAAGCCGCTTAAGCCCGCCAAATCGCCAGGCCCCTTAAGCCCGTACCCTCCGGCCGCCTCACAAACCATCGGATTCCCCAGGCAAGCCCCCATCAGCCAAACCCACGCAAGCCCCCAGACAACTTTCCGGGACGCCCTCGCGCCGGTTTTCGGGATTTCCTTCCCCATACACGGAGCCCGCTTCCTTTTGTGGCGTCCGCAGCCATTGCGGCCCTTACCCCATGTCATGCCTCATCCCCTCTCTTTCATAAGCCTCGGTCCGGGACATCTCCCTATCCATGGTACTGGCTCCCCGTTCCCTCCGATTCTTTTCCGAAGCCATAGCCTCTTCCCTCAAAAGTTCCTGGTAAGTCATGCGGACCCGGGTGCCTGCGGACACTTCCCTGTCCGCCTCCTCCTTGAAAGCATCCCCCGTGTCGCCCTGGAGACGCAGCTCCCGTTCCCTGCGAAGCTGTCCCAGGCGAATCTCCCACAAAGCCCTGTTTTTCGAACTGTCAAAATACGCCATTCCCTCTCGCTCCCTTTCCGCTGCCTCCCGCCCCGACCGTCCAGACCCCTGCGCTACCTATCCAAACTGCCCGGACGCCCCAAACGCAGTCGCCTTTCCTAACCGCCCCGACGCCCCGACGCAGTCGCCTTTCCTAACCGCCCCGACGCCCCAAACGCAGTCGCATCTCCCAACCGCCCGGACGCCCCCGACGCAGACGCCTTTCCAAATCGCCCGGCCCTCCCGGCTACTTCTCCTCCGTCAAAAACTGCCGAATCAAAGTATCCATGCCGCTGGCCAGCGTCCTGTTTTCTTTCCCCGTCACCACCACAAACTCCTCCGGAGCCAGGTTAGACACATTCTGCACCTGCAGTTCATCATCCTCCAAAAACAGCCTGGCCTGGTTCTCATAGCACACATAAGCCCGTATGGCCCCGCTTTTCACCGCCTGGGCCCCGGCCTGGGGGGAATCATAATCCCCAATCCGCACCCCCTCCGCCTGATACAGAGAACTTCGGGTATCCTCGTCCAGCCCCCGGTCCACCCCCACAGGCGAATTCTCAAGGGCCCCGATGGTCAGGGCGTAATCCCCGGTTTTCGTAACCACGTAAAAATACCCCTTCCCGTAGCTGGTGGACACCAGATAATCCGACGCCAGATTTCCCGAACGGTTCAGACACCCCAAAGCCACATCCGCCTCCCCGTCAGCCACCGCCGCCAGGGCCTCCTTCTTGCCGCAGACCTGGTACTGCACCTTCACCCCCAGCATTTCCCCGATATACTCCGCCAAATCCGGCTCTATCCCCACAGGCGTCTCCCCCTCCAGGGACGTATACGGACTGTCCGTATCCACAATCGCCACCCGGAAATTTCCCGACGCCTGAATCCTCTCCACATCCCCTGCGGTCTTCTTAGCGCACCCGGCCCCAAACAAAGCCCACCCCAGAGCCGCCCCCGCCAAAAACACTCTCCCGGATATTCCCGTCAAACCCACAATCCAACCTCTCTTTCTGTCCATCCTCTCTGCGCTCCCATTTAAGCGCACCCGGCACACCATCCTGCCAAGCTGCCGGCCACTTCAAAACAGCGCCCTGCCGGGGCCTGCCGCTCCGCCGCCCCTTTAAACCGTAAACAGCCGCTCCATATCCTCGCTGGCCGTAATATTAATCCCCGTCCGGCTGGAAGGCGAAGTCACCACAAAAGCCCGCCCCCGTCCGTTATTCACAATCTCCTCCTGCTCGCTCTCATTAATCGCCCCCGCCTTCTCATAAAGCTTGCACAAATCATGCATATCATTGGGAGACAGCGGGAAAATAAACGAATACTGGCAGGCGTTAATAATAGCCGTAGACTTCCTGGCCAACTCCTCCGTTCCCACGAAATCCGCAATATTCTGGGTAATAATAATCTGCATCCCGTTATACTTACGGATTCGCTTCGCCAACTGGTACATAAAATCCAGGGCAATAGGAAACTTGCTGTCAATAAACACGTGGGCCTCGTCAATAACCACAATCACCTTCCGCTGGGCCTGATACCGGATATTATAATCCCGGTTCTTAATAATCTCATTATCCAGCCATTTCAGCACCAAAAGCATCTGGGCATTGGCAATCATGTTATTCTTATTGGCAAGCAAAGACTGGAAATTAAACACAATAAAATTCTCATTGGTAGACACCGAAGCCGGCCCGTTCCACAACAGAGAATTCCTCCCCCCAGTGGCAAACTTGGAAATATAATTCAGCAGCACCCGAAGATTTTCCTTGGCATACTCCCCCGTAGCCAACTGGTAATCATTAAGAATCTTCTCATACAAATCATCAAAAATCGGATAATCTTCCGGCTCCAAATCCCCCAGGTCCGTCTCCCCGTCAATGCCCTTGTTCTCGTACATCCGCACCGTAATATTATTCAGATACTCCAGGGCGTCCGGCTCAATCCCCGGCAAAATCTGCCGGTAAAACTCCTCCAAAAACTGCAAATGAGTGCTGAAGCTGGTATTGACGCTCTCCTCGTCCCCCTCCTCCTCGTCCGTCAGGCTGGCAATAATATGGAACGGATTCAGCCGCCCCTGGGTGGCGCTGCCCACGTCAATAATCTTTCCGTTTAAATTTTGGGCCAGGCCAAAATACTCATTCTCCGGGTCCAGAATAAAAATCTTGCTGTTGTCCGCCGCCAGATTGGCCAATATGGTCTTGGTGGCATAAGACTTACCGCTTCCCGACTTTCCGATAACCACCATGTTGCTGTTGACCCGGTCCTTATTCCTCACAAAAAAATCAATAAACACCGGCTTCCCCCCGCTGTTGCCGATGCACACGCCGCTGGGGTCGCTTAAAGTCATGTTCACAAAAGGAAACGCCGCCGCCACCGAGCTGGAATGCACCCCCCGGCTCACCCGCTTAAAATAATCGTACCCGGAAATCTGGCTGGAAGCGTAAGCCTCAAACTGCTGCACATAATTATCCGTAGACCGGAAACTCTCCTCGGACAAAGACCGCTTAATCTGCTTCTTCATGGAAAGCGTCGAAACATTCTTCTTCCGCTCATTCTCCGGCAGGCTCATCTGCCACGACAGCTCATAATCGTAAGCCGTCAGATACACGTTAATATCCAGAAGAGTCTCATTGTCGCTCTGGAGCATGGCAAGGACCTCCGCCAGCGTATCCACATGGGTCTGCAATTCCATAAGACGGCTGGTCTTGCCCGTAGAATTAGCCTGCTCCCGCAGCTCGTCAATGGCCCGGTCAATCTGGCGGATGCCCTTGTAGCGGTCCACCATCCTCATTTTCATCACCGCCCTGGTGGAAGGACGGCCAAACAGATTGCACCCCCAGGCATTGCTCACAATGGTGGGATAGTCCGTAACCCGAAAAGTGTGGGTAATCAAATCGTCATACTGCACCGTGCGGCTGGTAAACTTAATCTCCTTAGGCAGAATCCAGTCCATGTACTGGTCTTTGCTCAAAGAGTACACCTCCCGCTCGTCAAAATTCATGGTGTAATTATATTTCAAAAACACTGCCAGTTCCTTCTCATCCAGGATATGACACTCCATGTCGTCGCTGTTCATGGTCTGGAGCATATTTTCCGCCTGGCTCATAAGCATATCCTTATCCTTGTGGAAAAACAGCAGGTAATAAAACGGAACATACACCTTATCCCGCTCATTAATATACCGAATCTGCTCCATCCGGTCGTAAATAATACCCACCCTGGTGGTCAGTTCCTCCTCATTTAACAGCCCGTTAACAAAAGCCTCCTCCAGCTCCCGTATCTTCCTCTCCTCCGTCTCCAGAAACGAATCATAGAGCACAGGCCGGTCAATCTTCACCAGCGCCGCCGTCTCCGTGCCGGAAATGGTCCGCAGCACAGAGCCGAACACCTGGTCAATCATTTGATTCTGGCGCTGTAACGTATAAAACTTAAACTCCACGTCCGGGATGTTCACCGCAACGCCGTAATACTCCCCCGCATACTCGATAAACGGCCCGTCAACCCCGGTAAAAGGCGTAATATCCTTCACCCCCGGCGTCCCCTTCTTCTTAGGCTCCATCTGAAACAGCCGGTATCTGGCCAGGTATTTCAGGAAGTTGTACAGCATCATGTACGCCTTCTCCCCGTCCACCGGCACCACCGACGCCCCAAACAGCACCCCCACGGCCGCACCTATGTAAAAACGAAAGGGCAGGTTGGAAAATACCACGGAAATCACGATGGAAATGCCGATAATCCCCACAATCACGTCGGGAACCTCCACCCCTTTAAAAAATTCCATGGCCACTTTCGTCTTTTTAGGTATGATTCTCATATGGAATTCCTCCTGGTAATCTTTCCTTTTCCCTGTTCACTGCTGGCGCTCAGCCCCTTAACGCTTAAGCTCTGGTAAGTAACCTTAGCGCCGGACCCGCTGCCGCTCACCTTTGAAACCGCAGGGATGGACGTACACCGTACCTGATTTCTGGAAACCGTGGCGGAAGTCCACGGCACCGTCCCGGCCCGCCTGGAATTATCCTGGCCCGAACCGCCGCCAAGGCCGGATATGCTGCCTCTTCCCACGCCGCTTCCCGCCACGCCGCCGCTGGACATGCTGCCGCCGCTTCCCAGACTTCCGCCGCCGCTGCCCGAACCGCTTCCGCTGCCGCCGCTGCTGCCCGAACCGCTGTCAAGCCCCCCAATGGCGCTCTCCAGACGGCTTAAGCCCTTATCAATATTCACCTGAATCCCCCCGGGCCCGTTTCCCGGAATCGGCGGTCTCTCCGGCGGTTTAGAAAAAATCCCCAGCCCGTCAAACTCCCTGGCCAGCACCTTTCCGTTATAATCCATAGATAGGGTAGAGCCGTTGACATCCACCCTGTGGATGGCCCCCCTTACGTCCCTGGTAACATTGCCCAAATCCCGTCGGGCCTGGTTAAAGTCTTTCCGCGCCCCGTAAATATCCCTGGCCGCCATGGCCAGGCCGCTGAATTTTTCCTGCCCGGTACTGCCCGGCTTGCGGAACGTCTCATAAGCGCTCTGCAGGCTTTGCGCCCCCTTCAGCACGCTCTCTTTAGATTTTCCGAAGCTCTCCGACAGCAAATCGCTTCCCCTGGTGGCGGCGTCCACCGTATTGTTGTAGCGGTTTCTCAGCCGCTCCCCGATGCCCGCCTTAGCCTCCTTGCCCTGGGAAACCCTCCTTAAATTGGAGATTCCGTCAATGGCCTTCAAGCCGGATTTGCCCGCCTCCTTAAAGTTCTTGTTCTTTAAATTGCCCATGGTGGCGCTTAAATTCTTTCGGGTCATACTGGCAAGGCCCTCGGTGTTCTTAAGCCGGGTTCCAAGTCCCGGTTTCTTGCTGTCCCGCATCACCGAGTCCCTTGCCCCCTTGCCGCCGAACTTGCCGCCTTCTTTGGCAGCCGCCGCTCCTTTCCCGCCTGACCCCAGACGGCTCATTCCTGAGCGCAGCGCCTGGCCGCCCTTGGCCATGGCCATTCCCACGGTGTGGCTGTAGAGCATGCCCCCGGCCATTGCCGCCGTGTTGGCCTCCGACGAACCCGCCTGGTAGCTAAGCAGGGACGTAACCATGGAACCAGATTTATACATGGCCCAGGCCCCTCCAGCCAGGAAAAACAGCTTCATCATATAATCCATTTCCGGGCTCACCGCCTTTCCGAACTGTATCCGTCCCCCCATAACCAGGGGACACACAAGGAGAAACAATCTCATGGCGATAACCGAGCCAAAGCCCGTAAAACATTTGCCGATAAACATTTCCCGCCACCGGTTGAACCGCTCCCCGTCGTCCAAAGGCATCATGCACACAAAATAGGGGGACACCAGATACAACAGTATCAGTTCAAAAATCCTCTGAACGAAGATAATCAGGCACACCCCGATGGTAAACAAGAGGAATACCGCCGCCAGAAATCCAATCAGGAAATCCATCTCCGACAAGTCAAATTTTTCCGTCACCTGGGCTAAATTGCCGTAATCCTTCACCTCCAGGCTCCCCTGAGTGTCCATGTTGTAAAAAGGAAACCGCACCTTGTCCTCGGGAGAAGTGCCGAACTCAATTTTCAGGGCATTTTTCGACCCCACGTTATACTCATCCTCCTTGGCCGCGTTGAGGGAGGATATCATAAACACAATCCTGCCAAGGGATGTGGTATTTCCGAACTTCATAATATCCGTAACCTGCGTCAGGATGACGGATGACAACTGCAGCATAAAATACACCAGAAACGGCACCATGAAAAACTGAATAAAAGTTTTCATCATGGCCGTCAGCACTTTAGACACAGGCCGCTTGTTCTCAAAATCCAGGTCAAAGGCCGACCTGGCCGTGCCGTATATGGTAAGCAGCAGAGCCAGCCCCAAAGCCCCGAAGGTTATGAGCCAGAAAACCTTGCTCACCGTTTCCTGCTGCAGCAAAACCTCCACCAGGGTTCCCTCGATGACCCGGCCGCCAGGCGCCGTGTAGGTTACGGGCCTCAAGCCGATAAACACATCAAACGCCGTTTCCAGGTAATCAATCAGCTTCAAGACCCCGGAAAGCAGCAGATACAGCCTGGTACTCATCACATCCAGCCACAACTTGATGAAAAATTCCAGCGCGTCCTCCAAAACAGGCATCAAAACGGGGGACAGGACCTTCTCAAAAACCCAGCTTAGAACCGTGGTCAGAAGGCTGCTGACAAAACGGTATACAGGGTCTATGATTCTGCTTAAGACCCAGTTAAATACTTTTTGAAATAATCCAAGATAAACAACTTCCAAATCCTCGCCTCCTTGTTGCTGGCGGGTCCACAGGGGACAGCCAAATTCCGCGGGGACCTACCGCCCCGTAAACTTCTGATTATCCGCCTCCGAAGACACCATCTTCCCCGCGGACGAAGCCATATCCCCAATAGACCCCAGACCGCCCATACCGCCGCCCGAGCCGCCCAAACTTCCAAGACCTCCCAGCCCCGAAAGCGCCGCCGACGAGCCGCCTGTAGCCGCCGCCATTCCCAAATTAGCCGCCGTGGTGGCCGTTCCTATAATCATCCCTGAAATCAGGGCTCCCGCCTGCTGTTCCGCCATAGCCGCCTCCTGATTCATAATCTGCATAATCAGGCTCTGGCTCTTGTACACCGCCCACGCGCCTCCTAAAATCATAAACAGTTTCAGCACATTATTAATCATCACGCCTCCCGGCAGCGTATGCTTGTAAAGGCACAACTCTTTTCCCGCGATGACGGGAACCAGCAGAAGATAATACCGCATGGAAAAAATAACCCCGAACCCGGAAAAAAACTTCGCCACAAACAGCTCCCGCCACTTAGCAAACGTGGCCCCGTCGTCCAGGGGGATGGTGGCCACAAAAAACGGCGATATCAAATACAGCAGCAGCAAATCAAACAGCCTGCGGATAAACATCATCGCCGCGCCCGCCAAGATAAACAGCATCACCACGCCGCTGACAAACCCCTCGATAAAATTAAAATTCGAGGCGTAAAAATCCTCCTTCACCGTGGACATGCTCTTGTAATCCTTCTCCCCTTTCAGGTAAGGCTCCCTCACTTCGTCGTCCAGGGCGGGGCTGCGCCCCTCCACCGTCTCCTGGGCAATGCCCGTAACCGGGTTCTTTCTCTTGGTGGTAGCCTTATCCGCGTCCAGCCCCGCCGACAGAAAAATCACCGTTCCCGTGGTAGACTTGCCCTGGGCCGACTCAAAGGCGCTGACAGCCTGGTTGGTCACAACGCTGGAAATCTGCAGCATGGCGATGCACAAAAACGGAATCAGCATAAACGTAACCGCCGCCTTCAAACCGTTTCCCAGCACCTTGCTCACCGGGTTTTTATCCTCCAAAGCCATATCCGAAATCGACTTCGCCGTCTTGTAAATGGTAAAAAGAAAGGAGATGGCCACCGCCAAAAGGGTTATGGCGGCAAACGCGTACGTGACCTCCTGCATCTGGAAAAACGCATCCAGCAAATACGTCGACTTCTCCCCCACCGTCACCGGGCTGATGCCCGCAAACACATTAAAAATATTCTCCACAAAATCCACCAGGGAGCAGACAATGGCCAGGATTCCCAGCAGCCACTCCGACCACATGGACCAGATAACCGACATGAAGTAGTTGATAAACACCTCAAGGATATCCGTGAGAATGGGTTTAAACACCTCCTCCAAAATTACGGAAAGTATTTTCTGTAACCCCGAAATAAATGAAGTCAAACCGAAGTCACCCCCCTATCTGTCACCTGACTTTTACCGTCCTTTTCACATGAACCACAAACACCGCGCCGCCGATAATCAGCAATATCACCAGAACCACCGCCACAATGCCGTAAACATTCACCTTGTATTTCAACGTAAACTGCCTGCTGCTCACATTGCCGGCCCCGTCCGCGACCGAAAGCTTGTAGGACCCGGGAGAATTAACCACGTAGCCCGAAAATCCCTCCTGCACCTTTCCGTCCTTCTCCAGGGTGATGGTGGCAATGTCGTCGGACAAATACTGAATATCCGCCCGTCCCCCCTTAACCGTCACCACAATCTCCGGCGGCAGAGTATCCTTTTCCAGAACCACCTCCACCCCCTCGCCGGATTCCCCGGTCAGGGCAATCTCATACCGGCCGTCCACGTCCATAGGCAGATACCGGGAAGAAGTCAGTTCCATCTCGTCCCCGTTAAACGCGGCCCCGGTAATCTCCATCCCTGCGGGAGCCAGATACCACTCCAAATCCCCAACCGCCGAGGCAATGACAAAAGACCACATCTGTCCGTCCACGTCCAGCCGGTAATTCCCCGGCTGGGTAATGCTGTCCCCCGGCGTGTACTCCACAGGAACGTCATCGCAGTACAACCGCGCCGGCTCCCCGTCGGACACGGAAAACTCCACCGCCCCGGGCCCCATAAAGCCCTCGGGAATATTGCTCACCAATTTCCTGCCGTTTCCAAAAGTCACCTCATACTTCCTGGACCCGCTGTCGTAAACCTGGGTGCGGGGCCCGTAAAGGCTCTGCCACCCCGAAGCGCCATCCCCACCGCCGGACCCTTCCGGTCCCGCCAAACCGCCGGGGTTCTCTCCCCCTTGGCCGGTCCCGTCTCCTGGGCCGCCGTTTTCACCGTTTCCATTTCCGTCTGCGCCCAGACCGTCAGCCCTCTCGCCCTCCGGGCCGCTGCCTGTGCCGTCGCCGTCCTGGCCGTTACCGCTCAAACCTGTCCCGTCGCCGTTCTCGCCGTCTCCGCTCAAACCCGTCCCGTCGCCGTTCTCGCCGTTACCGCCCAAACCCGTCCCGTCGCCGGATGCGCCCTGACCGCTGCCCCCTGGGCCGCTTCCATTTCCGCCGCTGCCGTCAAAGAGACCGGATCCCAAGCTTCCCATCCCCGGAATCCCCGAAGAACCGCTCTGCCCCGACTCCTGGGCGGCTAAACTGGACCAGTCCACCTGGTAGCCCAGCCCCGAGCCGTCCTGGCCCGGCCCCAGACCTTCCCCGTCCTCCTGGGGCGGCTTTTCCTGGATGCGGAACCGGAAAATAGCCCGGTACTCCTCCTGCTCCGAAAAAGGCAGGCCAGGGTCCTCAATGGCCGTCAATTTCGCCACGTAAGTTCCGTACCCGCTGACCGCCTTCCCCGGGGTGTAGTCGATAAACGCCCCGTCCTTCTCCATGGTCACAAACATGTTCTGGGGAATATCCAAAATCACGCTCTTGTCCGTAATCCCCCCGTTGGCCACATTGGTATAGAAAAAGAACCGGTCCTCCATAGACTCCTCGTAAACCTTGTAAGCCTCATGGTACTTCTCTTTCAGCGCCACCTCGGTCACCGACGGAACCCCCAGGGCCAAATCCTCCTCCCCGTCCTCCTCCTGGACCTGGGCCTTAGCCCCCGGCCCCGTGTAATCATCCTGACTCTTGGAGGTCTGAGGGGACAAAGGGGACAGCAAACTCCCGCTGCTCTGGCTTCGGTCTGCATTGCCGCTCCAGTCATACAAAGAATCCGATACGTAAACCTCCCCCCGGGCTTTCACGCCCCAGGCCGGAATCTGAACCCAGGCCGCCAGGGCCAGGGCCCCCATGGCCATTTTCCACTTAACCTGCATCCCGGTCCTCTCCTTCGTCCTCTTCTTCCTCCAGAGCTGCCACAATATAATTGCGCTCCTCCAGGTCATAATACACCTCATCCCCAAAAAACGCGTTCATCCGCACCTCCGTCAAATCCATGGCCCCCATCTGGTAAAGAGGGCACTTGTAGCTGGGCGTAAACTTGGTCTTTAACGGGTAATTTCCAAAAGTCACGATAATGGCATTGCCTGTGTCCGTCTTGTTGTTCAGCTTCTGCAGCTCCGACGGGTAGATAAGCGGCCGGGTCTGCAACTGGCTGGACACGTTAATATTGCCCTGCTTATCCCCCATAGAAGAGGAAATGCTGGAGGTGGACACGGTCATATTGCCGCACAGCTTGGAAAACTCCTCGCAGGTCTCAATATCATTGGACCCGATAAACATCTTCATGCCGCAGTTGCTCTTGATGATGTTGGACACCTTATCCCCGTACACATTGTCAAGCTGGGCATAGGACTGCACCACCATGTTAAACCAGATCTTCCTGGAACGGCCAACGGTAATCATCTTGTCAAACTTATCGATCTTAGGCATATTTCCAAACTCATCCAAAATAAAATACACGTTCCTGGGCAGGCTTAAATCCTCCCTGGACGAAGCCACCTTGATCAGGGCCTTGTAAATACACAAGATAAACACCGCCGCCAGGGCATGCCTGGTATCCTTCTCATCCGGTATCTTTAAAAACAGCGCCGTAGGCTCCATGGCAAACTGAACCGGGTCAATGTCCGTGGCCGAAGTCAGGGAACAAAGCCCCTCGTCATTAAACATGGACAATTTATCAAAGGCAATGGACATGTAGCTGGCCATGGTAGACTCCGCCGCGGACAGCACCTGCTTGGACAGGCCCACAGCCTTGGACACCGGAGACCGCCCCTTAAAGAAATTCCTCAGGGCCTCATAATCATTATCCGAATTGCCGATGGCCTTATTAATATTGTAGAAACAAAACCGCTCCTTGGTCATCTCCAGCTCCGGAAATTCGCTGTCCTCCATCATGGCAAGGCACACCGCCATAATCAGGGACCTGGCCCCCTTCTCCCACACCGGGTCGTCCTGGGACTCCACGGGACAGATAACGCTGATCAAGTCATTTAAATCCTCATAAACCTCGTCATAAATCTTCTGCCTGGTAATCTTTATGTACGTCAAAAGCTCCCGCCGCACGGCGTAAGCCTTCCCTTCAAACTCATACCACTCCTCCCCGTAGCTGTCAGGAGGATTTATAAGCTCCAGGCCGCTGTCCGCGGCAGAATCGGTGCGCTTGTAAATCTCATTGCCCGTATTCAGGTAAAGCTGATACCGGTCGTACAGCTCCGCCAGAGGATTCCACCGAAAAGAGCTGTAAGGGTCCCTCAAATCCAGAACCATCACCTTGTAGCCCCGCTCCTTTAAAAGGCCGCTGTGAAGCTGAAACAGCTCCCCCTTAGGGTCTGTGCAGATCATGGAAGAGCCGGCCCCGGACCGGGCCAGAATCTGAATCATGGGGTTGATAAACGTGGTGGTCTTGCCGCTTCCCGTGGCGCCGATCACCAGGCCGTGCATGGGAGAAGCCAGGTTCACGTCCAGCTCTTTTCGCTTCTTGTTGAAACAAGCATATACGGGAATTCCATCCTTAGACGACTCAGAAAGTTTCGTGAATTTATGAGGTGCAAAATTTGAGTCCCGCTCCTTCTCCGTCATAAAACGGGAATTTTCCAGATTGCTCTCAAAATTCTCCGCCTTAGACTGCATCAGCTTTTTGGACTTTGCCGTAGAAGGCCTGGCAAATAACAAAAACACCAAAAACAAAAGAACCGTAAGCACGGCGCCGTACAGATAAGTCATGCCGTCCAAAAGCAGGCCGAAATCCAGCACGTTCCCCTCATAGATGCCAAGAAGGGACGGCACCAGCCTTGCGATGAGCACATTGGCCCCAAAGCCCAGCAAAACCGTGCCAAACACAAACCCCAAAGCCCCCAGGCCAATCTTTTTTATCATATGATTTCCTCCCTTCTGTACCGGCCAAGGGCCAGCACTGCCAAGAAAAGCATAACCCCTCCCAGAAGGGCAATGCGAAAACCGCTTCCGAATACAGCCTCTCTCCACGCCCCGCGGCTGTTGATAAACTGAACCGGGATAACACTTGCGTTAAAGCCCACATGCAGCGCGATGGAATAGGCGATATTATCCTCCCGTATACACACCCATGCCAGCAAAAGCCCCATGAAACAGGCGTAAACCATCCACAAAAGCGACACATGGCACAAAGCGAATACCACCGCGCAAATCCAGACTGCCTGCTTCTGGGTAAACCACCGTAAAAGCCGCCCCAGCATATACCCCCGAAACACCACTTCCTCCGCCACCGGAGCCAGAACCACGGTGGATATCATGGCTAACCCTATATCCGTCCCGTTTCTCAGCCCGTCAGAAGAACTGTGGTAAGAATCCATAAGCCCCCTGGGAAAAGGCACAACCGTGATCACCGATGAGAAAAACACCGCAAATCCCAGGCCCGCGGCCCCCAAAAGCGCCGCCCGCTTTAAGGAAAGCCCCCGATACTCCAGTACACACTCCTCCCACAGGCTGCTCCCCCGTTTTCTGCTTCTTTTATGGAGCATATACATGGTCAGCACAATGCCCAGGGTATAGTAAAAATTGCCGCTGTCTCCTATGACCGCCTCCGCGCTCCGCCCTCCAAAGAGAACCATCCCCACGCTCATCAAAAGCGCCGGCAGACACAGATACAGCGCCACAGGCCGAAGGCTCTGCACCATGATCTGCCCGCCTTTCCACAGCTTCTGCTCAAAAGAAAGTTCCCCTATGGATGGCTTTCTGTTTATCTGGTCAGCTTTCAATCGTCAGCACCCCTGCGAAACCGGTCACCTCAAAGATCTCCAGGATACAGGGCTTTACATGGGTCAATACCATGGAACCTCCGGTCTTGTTGATCTTTTTCTGGGCGGACACAAATGCCCGAAGCCCCACGGAGGATATGTAATTGGTCTCATCCATATCGATCACCAGCTCCTGCTCCCCGGATGCCAGAAGCTCCTTCAGCCTCGCGTCCAGCTTCGGAGCCGTGGCCGCGTCAATCTTTTTGTCTGTTTTGATCTCTGTCATGATTCTTTCTCACTTTCTGTTTTTTGTACTGCGGACATATCCGGCCCGCCATCCCTTGCGAACAGCTCCATAAATCTCTCTGTTACCCGCTCCTGCTCCTCTTCCTCCTGGATGCTTACCAGTTCGATGCCGTCATCCTCCCCCGGCTCCAGCCCCATAAGCTGGACCTGGCTTTGAGGAAGTTCCAGAGCGATATACTCCTTATCACCCTCCAAAAACACTCCTATGACTCTGCACTCCATCTGGGTCTGTTCATCCACGGTCAGCGTAAGCGTTACCGTCCGGCCGCCTTCAAGGTCCTTAGGCGTCTCCCACTCCTCAACCTGCTCCCAGGGGGGATCTCCCTCCTCCGGGTCCGCCCCAAACACCTGGTTTTCCAAAAGATCCAGATCATAGAACGTTCTCATAAGCACCTCCCGCCAGACATTTTTCTGACTATCCGGCCAAACCGCGGACTCCCCGGCCATACGGCCCGATCCTCTTACCCGCCAACCGGGGCAAATACCTTGCTCACCGTAGTCACATTCCGCCCCTGCTCATACCGGTACTCCGCCCGGTCCATAAACTTTTTGGTCATATAGATCCCAAGGCCTCCCACAGGCCGCTCCTCAATGGGCTTTGTCAAATCCGGGTCCTTCCTGGCAAACGGGTCATAGGGAGCGCCCTCATCCTGAAAGCAGAAAACCGCCTCCCTCACAGGCTCCTCCAGATCCCGAATCTCCCACTGAAGCCACACCTGCCCCCCGCTGCCGCCGTAGGCGTAGGAGGCGATATTGGTAAACAGCTCCTCCACGGAGATCTCTATCAGCCGCTTTTCATCCTCCCCGCACCCGGCCTTCATCAAAGCCTCCTCAACCTCTGCCATGACCTTATCCAGGTACTCCATGGAGGCCGGCACTGTCATTGTCCCCATCATACCCCTCCTCACATTTGTTCCATCATACAATTCCCGTCTGGTTCTTTCAACCTACTTAGCACCAATTGACGTTTTATCGCACGAACTGTTTTACAACCCTTTTGCGGGTTTGCTATAATGGACATAGAAACATGAGCAGCTTTATTGCCGCCTGACATTTTGGGTATATTACACAAAAAACAGATTGATCTAAGGAGAATCTTTGATGAATCTTGCGCTAGTTGACGACATGGAATATGATCTGCGAAATCTGCAGAATCTGATCATAGAATACTTTTCGAACCGTGATACAAAGTTTCGCGTCTCCCTGTTTTCCAGCGGAGAGCAGTTTATAGACGCCTTCGGCCCTCAGACCTTTGACGTCATTTTCCTGGACAATCTCTTAGGCGGCATAAACGGCATGGACGTAGCCCGCCGCGTCCGGACCATGGACATGGATGTGCCCATTGTGTTTATCACCACAGAGGAAAGTTACGCCCTGGAAGGCTATGAAGTTCAGGCTATGGATTACATCCTGAAACCCGTGAAAAAAGAACGTCTCTACAAGGTCATGGACCGGCTGAACAAAACTGCCGGTCCCAGAAACGTCATCGAGATCAAGGAAAACCGCATGACCCGGCAGCTGTATCTGGACGACATTCTTTACGTCCGCTCCAGCGGCCATTTTCTGGAGATACAGACCTCCACGGGCAGCTTAAAGCCCTACATGACCATGGAATATTTCCAGTCCCTGTTAAGAGACCTGGGGGAATACGGGGACGCGGCTCTGGGACTGCGGTTCCAGAACTGCTGCCGCGGCTATGTGGTATGCCTGGACCACGTCCGCTCTCTGGACGCCTCTGATTTTCTCATGTCCGACGGCAGCAGGATCCCCATAAGCCGCCCCAGGTACAAAGAGATGCAGACCGCTTACGCCAACTACCTGTTCCGCCACACCCGGGATATTGCCGAATGAAAGGAGATGTGTCCATGTTTACCCCTGCCAGTCTGCTGGCTGCTTCCAGCTACCTGATCGAACTGCTTCCCTACCATCTTCTTGCCTACTATCCCTTTCAGGACCGCCTCCGCTACCCCGCCTGGTTTGTGACTCTTCTGGTGGGACTGAACATGACAGCCGAATTTCTGGTGTGCTGTTACTGCTACTTTCTGGGAAAAGACATTCGGACCTGGGACCTTTTCATGGCAGTCATCTCCCTGTGCATTTACCTTTGGTGCGTCAATGCCGAGATCTCCAAACTGCTTTTTATCTACATTCTGGTGGTGGATTATGTGATGATCGCCCGGGGCACCGCCATCTTTCTGGACATCCGGTTTTTCAGCCAGCCCGGAACTATCTACCGCTTCCTTGGCGCGCCCGGGGACACTATGGTCCGCGTCATTCCCGTGGTCATAACCGCCCCCTTTATGCTTAAGTTTCTGACCATCACCAAAGAGCGGGTTCTTCACAGCCACGCGCCTCAGCTGTGGCGCACCATCTGGCTCATCCCCGGCCTTACCTCCTTCACCATCCTGGCTCTGACCTGGAACATCAATGTTGCCAGCGTGGCAACCCTGGCAACCCTTCTGGCCCGCCTAAGCCTTCTCATCATGATCTTTGTGATCTACTATGTGCTCGTAACTTCCCTGGAGTCCCTTCGGCTCCAGGGCGAGGCGGAGGAGCGGGCCCGGAACCAGGAACAGCTGCTGATCTTTCAGAGGATGCAGTATTCCCGGCTCCAGAAGCAGATCGAAAACACCCGCCAGGCCCGCCACGACCTGCGCCAGCACCTGAATCTCATACAGGCCTACTTAGACAGCGGTGATGAGCAGATCCTGAAAGAGTACCTGACCAAATACGGCCAGAAGCTTTCGTCCCTGACCCCAAGGACCTATTGCAGCAATTACGCCGTGGACGCCGTGGTCCGTCATTACGCTGAGATGGCCCATGAGAACCATATCCGCTTTGATTCCTGCATCCAACTCCCTGCCAGACTGTGGGTGGACGAGCCGGATATCTGTATCCTGTTCGGCAATCTTCTGGAAAATGCCCTGGAGGCCTGTCTTCTGATGCCGGAAGGATCCCCCTTTATCCGCATCCACGCCAGGGTGGCCGGGGAGCGGGCCATCTCCATCACCGTAGACAACTCCAGCAGACAGGCGCCGTCCACAAAGGACGGAAGCCTCCTCTCCTCCAAACACGGCGGAACCGGAACCGGAACCGTGTCCATAAAAAATATCGCGGGCCAGTACCACGGGATCGCGGACTTCAAATACGAGGGCGGGGTGTTTTACGCTTCGGTGTTTTTGAATCCGTAGGGAGAAAAGACGTTGTTGTTTCATGAACGAAATCCAACCTGCCGGCAGGTTTCTGCCAATATATCTCGATCCTGGCGGCAGCTTCACCCGCCGCCCCGGTCAGATAAGCAAGCAGCTCCTCATCCCCTCCATAATACTGCCTCACAAGTCTTTCTGTCTCATGGACGATCCGCCCCCGAAGCGCCTCTCTCCCCTCCTCGCATATGTTCCGGATCTTCTCATGATCCCTTTCGTCCGGCTCCTGATCCCAGGGCGTCTCTGCAAGCATCCTCCCCATGACAGCCGTAAACACGATCCCGCACACATTGTCAATCATATCCCTATAATCCCCCTGATACCGGGACAGGATATGTTTTGCCGCCCCTCCGCAAAACCGCCCCAAAAACCTCTGTTCCGTCCCGACGCACCGGATAAACTCATAGACCTTATCAATCCCCTCATACCCGGAAATATCCCTCAAAACCGGGTAATCCAGCGTAAGGATCTCATCCTGCGGCCGAAATCTCACATCATACCTGCCAAAGAATTCCGGCAACCCCTTCACAAAGGTATCCCTCAGACACCGGTTTCCGAAATCATTGAACTCGTTCAATATATTTGTGTATAATTCCAAAGCTGCCCTGGTCTTCTCCTTCACCAGCGCCGCCCCGGCCTCATAGGCATCCGCAGCCGTCATCTTCCCCTTATGCCCCGCCACCGCGATCTGTCCCTCCCCGGCCAATTCCAGTTCATGGATACAGTACAAAACCGCCTCCATAAGCGCCTCTGCCCTCTCATAGGTTATAGACGTACTCTCCGCCCCGGTGTACAGCCGGGCCAGCTTTCCCACAATGGGAACCAGCTCCTCCATCTCAAATTCCATCCGCCTCACCTCCAGCACAGCTCTCTCAAAGCTTCCAGATACAGCTCATAATCCCACCGTTTGACCTCATCAAACTTCCCGTATTCCCCACGCCCGCCTAAGGACTTATAGCCCTCATACCCCGCCCTGACAGCCTGGGAAAAAATGTTCAGACAGGTCCCCTCCAGATAATCCAGATCCCCAAAACAGACTGTCTCAAACTGTTCCTTCATAAAATGGAG
Source organism: uncultured Hungatella sp. (assembly GCA_910585645.1). Lineage (GTDB taxonomy): Bacteria > Bacillota > Clostridia > Lachnospirales > Lachnospiraceae > UBA3402. Next base: position 42,231 of record CAJUFP010000012.1, read on the forward strand.
CAGCTCCTCATCTGTCAGCTCATCCTGGGTCTCATTTTTGTACAGATAGAAAATGTCTTGCAGACGAATGATGGTCAACGCATAATCATCCTGACTGATAAAGTCTGAATCACAGAACTCATAAATAATCCTGGGAGCAATCCCCTCCCCAAACTCCACCCTCCGCTCCTGCCCCAGAGCATGAGTCCTGGCCTCCACGATCAGCTTTGCCTCCTCCTCGCTTAAAGAAAGCCCGTACCCAATACCGGCCTGACCGGCCTCCATCACCTTTGCTATCTGGTTTTTCTGCTGCATCAAGACCATCCAATTATTCTCCAAATGTATCCCCTCCTCTTTATGGAGGATGATTATAGCATCCGAAGGGTCCGGTTACAAGTCTTGTATTTTGGGGGATTTTGTGGTATTATAATAGTAGAAAAAAGGCGCGGAGTTTCCCGGGATTTACCCGGGATTCCGCGCCTTTCCATATGCGCCAAAATCTTGATTCCTTTCTCCTTCAATCTCTGCAAGGTTCACCCCAAACACATGAAGGACCGCCTTTAGGGACAGATACTCGTCCTTCCATTCAGCATACGTCTTAACCCCGTTCTCCTCCTTTGCCAATACCATGTATTTCCAAATCTTCTTAAAACCATCGTTCGCCTTCTTGGCAATTGCGGCGCTGTCTGATATAACTCCTGATCTGGATAAACTGGAACTTTAATTTCGTTATATTAGTGTATAATTGAGTGAGCAATGGGCGGGGGAGTCGTGAGGCCAGGGTGGGACGGGACATCTCTCCTTCTCTGTCTGGCCCCACGACAATCCCCGCCCTCATTGCTCACTCAACAATACACCAATTTAATTATTTTGCCATCTTATAAAAAGACCGTTCTTAAGCCCCTCTAAAAATTCCTCCCGTTCCATCCCCAGTCAGGCACCGGATGATAAGTGACATACACCGACGTCCCCGGAATCCCCAATTCCTCCCACAAAATATCGCAGATCTTCCCGGTCATCCGGTCATAATCCTCCGGTGAAGCGCTTCCGTAAAGGCTGACCGCCACATAGGCCCCTTTCTCCAGCTTCTTTCCCGCCATCCACAGATCATAATCGCTCTCAATGCCCACCATCAGATAATTCTCTGTTTTGTGCAGCGCCCCGATGGCCTGACCCAGCTTTGCCTTGATCTCCTCCTTCTTCTCCCTGCTCACCGGCACGGTGATCCTTGAATCAATAAATGGCATAACCAAAATCCTCCTTTCCTCAGACAACCGCCTCCACGATCGTCTTCTTACCGACCTGGATCACGTTGACCCCAGGCACTTTTTTCTTGTTAAAATTAAAGCTGACCATATACCCCTTATCCAGACGGAAATAATCCAAATAGCCGGTAAGCTGCTCCTCCCCCCGCTCCTTATACTCATTTCCGTGCCAGATCTTTAACTCCACCACAAACTGCTCCCCCAGATAGTCCACAACCACATCCGTCCTCTTGGCATCCCTGGTCTGGGCCTCCAGATAATAATTGCCAACGCCGTTGATAATAGGCTTCAGATACAAAAGGAAAAACTTCCGCCCGTAAGCCTCCACGAACTTCTCGTCATTATCACTGTACACATCCGTAAAATACTCCACAAACTTTACAAGCACCCGCTCCATGTCAAGCCCTGTATCCGTGATAAACTGGTTCCGGTCCCTTTCACCGCGCTCATAGGTTCTGCTGTTAATCGACTCTTCTGTAATGAACATGTTCAAAAGTCCCATTTCAAAAATACGGTTCGCTATTATGATCTGTCCGTTTTCCTCTCTTAAAAAACCAAACATCAGACCCAGATTCACAGATTTTACATAGGGGCTGTATAACACCCTCTTCCCCTGATACAAAATCTCCTCGATCATTTCTTTCAGGTCTTTATAAAGATCCAGCTGCTTCACCATGCTGTCAAACAGCGGCGTCCTCTCCTTTAGGAGAATCTTAACCGCCTCCCCGATCCCCTCCCGCGACCACACATCCCCCATGTCCTCAAATCCCTCAGCACCTAAGATCTCCTCATCCAGGCACTTGCAGATGTAAGACACCAGATAGGGGTATCCGGAAGTGTACTCATAAATGTATTCGGCAACCCGCTCCACATCCATCCCGGTGCCATTGTCCTCCTCATACTCCCGAAGCATGGAGGAAATATCCCCGACAGAGAAACTCATGTCGATGGGAAACTTGGCCGCAATATTCCAGGGGCTGTTAAATTTGTGTTCTGACTCCGGCCGGATCTTTAACTTCAGATTTTTAATATCATACACCCCTGCCAGGATCACGCTGTAAAATCCAGGCCTGGTCTTTCTCTCCAGATAATACCCCCGAAGCATGGCCAGAAAATCAAGAAACACCTGGTTGTTCGACGCGCTGTCCACCTCGTCGATCATCATCACCACCGGCTTGGGAGACTTCCTGCAGAATCTGCTGATCCGTATGAACATCTCCCCCATATCATAGGGTCTGTCAGACGGCTGATCGATCAACTCCTCCAAAGCCGCCACCTCCGCCTCCGGAAAATCTTCAAAGATTTCTCCCTCCCTGACACAGGCCGTAAGATATCTTGTAAAGGCGGCCACAAAACGCGATTCCTCTTCAAAGTTTGAGGCGCTTAGCAGCTGAAAATCCATGGAGATCACAAAGTAGTCCTCTTTCAGGTATCCTTCCAAAGCCCGCAGAGTGGTAGTCTTCCCATACTGCCTGCCCCGATTGATAACAAAATACTTACCTCTGTCCACTAAAAGCTTTTTTATCTTGTACAGCCTTTCATCAAGTCTCACCATATAGTGAAGATCCGGATCACATAACCCCTCTGTGTTAAAGCTGCGCTCCACAGCCCTCACCTCCTTTTCTGGTTTCATGTACTCCGGGAAACCTCCTTCCACCCATCTTTGTGGCTGAATTTCCGAGAGTAATTGATCTTTGTTTTCTACAGCTTTCTATTTACATCCCTCACCGCACAAAATTCGTCCGTATCCCTTTCTCTTTCTCCGGAAGTCCATACTTCTCTTTCCCCAAAGCTATGCTCTGCATCAGGAACACCATATTCCTGGCCAACGTTCTCATGGACTGCAGCCCTTCCTCATCTTCCAAAGCCTCCCCCGGCGTTCTGCCATGGATACTGTTCCAATACTGTCCCGATGCCACCGGCATGCCGCAGATGGTAAAAAACTTGTTCAACTCATCAAACGTGGACGAAAGCCCGCCTCTTCTGGCTGCCACCACGCTGGCTCCCACTTTCATAGTCTTGTCAAACCGGGTGCTGTAGAATAATCTGTCCAAAAACGCCACCAATGTGGCATTGGCCGACGCATAATACACCGGGCTCCCTACCACCAGCCCGTCGCAGGCCTCAAACTTGGGAGCCGTCTCATTAACCAGGTCCTCAAACACACATTTTCCCTTTTCCATACAGGAACCACAGGCAATGCAGCCCCTTATGTCCTTGTTCCCTACATGGATCGTCTCCGTCTCGATCCCCTCCTGGGCAAAGATCTTCTCCATCTCCTTCAATGCAATGCTGGTATTACCCTGCCCGTGAGGGCTTCCGTTGATCATCAAAACATTCATGTTCGTCTCCTCCTTGTATCCATTTTGCCATAAATCTCCTGATCAGTCAACAAAATCCTCTTCTTCTCAGGCATTGCTTCCAATATCCAGAACACAAAAAAAGACTGCCACAAGAACCACATTTCCCTTCTCTCCGGAAACATGATATCCCACAGCAGCCTTCCTGTCATACTCTCCTAGTACACCGCTATCCGAATTTGCCAGTAGATAGCTTTTGATAAGCAATGATGTACCGGCCTGCTTCCTTTACCTCATCTGGAACGTAGCGCACTCTGTATGGCTGGCGTCAGACGCTCCGTCCCCTGCGATCCCGATGTGCTCTGCCTCGCAGTGACGGTCCCGGTTGTAGACGCAGTTGACAGCTTCACAGTCAACCTCCAGACGGCTCTCCGGCGTCTTAAACAGGTTGTGAAACGCCCCGTCCCGATTCTCGTCAAAGCTTCCGCAGCAAGTATCGCAGCAGTCCTTTGCCTTGCTTCCGTCCACGATGATAGCCTGTTTGCAGCAGTGATTATCACAATTATGGAGACAGTTTGTAACATTGCAATCCAGTTTTGTCATGATGGTTTTCCTCCTGAACATGAATTTGATCTACAACCATAGGATACCCTGGATCGCCAAAATTATTTCAGTAAAAAAATGTTTATTCTTTTCTGTACTTTTTCTCTATAACCAATGTATACACTGCCATGAGCCCAATGGTTTCCGCCATCACCCCAGCGCAGGACAACACGATCCACAGCCCATTTTCCAAAAGAAAGGGGACTCCCAGTATCATCAGAACAATCCCGTAGACGCACCATAATCTCCCCATGGCCTTATTGTATGCTCTCACATCCTCTATGGGAGCTGTCCTGGCATTAGCCCAAAAGCCTGAAGGCTTTCTCGCCTTAAAGCACCACAGCCCGTTTCCCACGAACAAAAACCCCACTGCCAGCCATATGATAAAACCGATGATCCTGCCTGTCATGATAGTTTCCTCCTGTCAACAGCCTTTGTCATACCCTGCCCATTTGAATCCTTTCTATCTCACAGCTGTGCTTCTTACTCTTCTCACTGTAATTAACTCCCACCAGCAAGATATCACTACCATATCCCTCGAAGACCTCTGGGTATTTTCGATCCTTAATCTGTGCGATCGCTCCCTCCGCGCTCTTATTCCATTTCGGTTCTATCAGTAAAATCGGCATATCCGATCCTTTCTTCGGCAAAAAAGCGATATCCGCAAATCCATTTCCTGATGGCAGTTCCTGGATTTCCATAAATTCCTCCAGACAGCAGAGATAGGCAAATCGTATCGTGCTTCTTAGTGCATCTTCACTGTTATAGGCAAGAGGAGTTGTCACAATCCGGTGTACTTTCTCAATCCTCTCCGCAACCGCATCCCCATCCCCATTCAGGGTATCTTCCAAAAGTTTCTCAGAAGAGCGTATCAATTTAGCCACCTCCGTGTATCTGCTGCCCTTCACCGCGCGGACAAACTCCTGGCGAATCTCCTCATTTGGAATAAATACCCTCTTTTTCGATGGGTCATAGGCCAGATACCCCAGATGGACCAACAGTGTCAAAACATCATCCCTGCTCTTGATACTGGTCATATCATTTTGGAACATTCCCGCGTCAATATGACAGCTCTCTCCGCCCAGCATACGGATAATAGCCTCCTTAAGCCCGTCCTCATCCAGGTCAATGTAAAACCGCAGGGACTCATATGTTTCTGTCCTGGTCCAGTAGCTTTCAAATTCCTCATTTTTTATGGCTTCTATCACAGAATTCGGATTGTACACGGATTTTTGGCGGCTAAACGAGTATCCGTCATACCACCATCTCATCTCTTTAAAATCCATATCATGGGTCTCGCACAGGCACTTCACCTCTGCTTGGGTAAACCCCACATACTCTGCCAGCCTTTTAGGCGTCACCATAGAATATTCCCGAAAATCCGTGATCGCGGACTGAGTGCCATATTTTTTTATCGGAAGAATACCCGTCATATAGGCGGCTTCGATCATTTTATCCGTCTGGCTGCTCTTAAATAACCCGCGCAAAAGCCGGATATACTCATTTTGCAGATCTCTATCTTCACTGGCCTCCCGAAACAGGGCATCCCATTCATCGATCAGGACAATAAATTTATTTCCCGTATCCCTGTTGATCTCTGACAGGATCAGCGGCAGAGATTCCGCCTTCCTCCCAGCCTTGGGATAAATCTCACAAAGCTCATTTGCCACCTCCCTCTCCAGATATCTCACTACGTCTTTTATATTTTTAACAATGGAAATGAACCATGTAATATCCAGGTAGATCACATCATATTTGTTCAGATACGTTTCAAAATCTCTGTCTCTCTCGATCTCCAAGCCCCTAAACAGATCTCTGGAATCACAGCTTCTGTCATAGTAAGCACAAAGCATTTTTGCCGCAAATGATTTGCCAAATCGTCTTGGCCTGCTTACACAGCTCAATTTGTCTGATGTTCCCAAAGTCTTATTTATAAAAGAGATCAGGCCTGTTTTGTCCACATAGATCCCTTTTCTAATAGCCCGAAAACCATCGTTTCCTAAATTCACATATCTGCCCGTTACTTCCGCCCCCTTTCCCCATCCTATCCCCTCCTAATACCCAAACTCCCCTGTCAAAGACTCATCCTCCTCGATCCACTGGGCCACGCTCACCGCCCGATAATGCTCCTCATCATCCCGGATATACACGGTCTCAATCCCCGCGTTAATGATCATCCTCTTGCACATAGAGCAGCTGCAGGAATTGGCGATATACTCCCCGGTTCCCACCTCCCTGCCTGCCAGGTACAGGGAGCTTCCGATCATCCGCTCCCGCTCCGCGCTGATGATGGCATTGGCCTCCGCATGGACGCTGCGGCACAGTTCATACCGCTCCCCCCTGGGGATATTCATCTTCTGGCGGACGCACACTCCCAGGTCCGAGCAGTTTTTCCTCCCTCTGGGAGCGCCCACATACCCTGTGGAGATCACCTCGTCGTTTTTCACGATGACCGCTCCGTAAAGCCTGCGCAGGCAGGTCCCCCGCCTGGCCACCACATCCGCCAGATCCAGATAGTAATTAATCTTGTCCCTTCGCTCCATAATCCTCTCCCTCTGCTCTCAGCTCAAATGTCTCCGGATCAAATAAACCCCCGCGCAGTTCCACCCTCCACCGGACTTCCTTTACGGGTTCAACATACAGGGAAGAATACCCAAGACTTCTTTCCTCCTCGTGCTGCCCCTTCGTCGTTCCCCCTATAAAAACAGAGACAGGGCCGTCACATCCGCCGATCAGAGTAACGGCGGCAGCCCTTTTTCCAACCCCTTTTGCCTCTTTTGTAAGAACCGGCCCGTCCCCCTGACAGCAATCCCTCACAGCCAGAGACTCCCCCAAAGGCAGCTCTGACTTTAGAACATACTCCATCACACAGCCATGAGAGGGAATGCGGTAATCTTTCAGACATTTCTTTATATTCTTCACTTCAGCTTCCATATTATATGGCCTGCACCCCAAAATCACAAGCTCCATCTTTTGACCTGTAACAGGGTGGGAAAAGCGCTCTGTCCTCTCCCCACAGCCCACCTCTGTGACAAAAGTATACCCGCAGGGTATCTGCTCCTCCCCAGCTTCCACAGTCAGCCGAAAAGTCAGAGTCCCTCCTGCCGCCGCGTTCTTCAGGGCTGCGGCCGACTCTGGGTCTTTAGCCCGAAAGCTTCGCCGAAACACCTGCCACCCGTCCAGCCCATCCAGCCCGTACTCCGCGGCCAACACATCCTCCGGACGATGTCCTGCAGCCTTGCGTCTCATATCCCCAGGAGCCCCATCTCCGACAGTCGCCTTCCCGGCACACGTTTCCTGGTCTGGCACAGCCCTGCCGCTCACTTCCTGACTTGTCCCATCTCCCACATATGCCGGTCGGTCTACAGCTTCTCCGGTATGCGCTTCCTGACCTCCCCCGTCCCTGGCATCCGCCTTCCGGCCTCCTCCATCCCTGACATCCGCCTTTCGGCCTGCTACATCCCTAACATCTGCCTCCTGACCTCCCACATCCCTGACATCCGCCTCCCGGCCTCTCACATCCTTAACATCCGCCTCCCAACCTGCCACATCCCTAACATCCGCCTCCCGGTCTCCTCCATCCCTGACATCCGCCTCCCCATCCAGCCCTCTGGGCTGGATGCACATACTGCTGCCGCCAGCACTGGCCCACTCTCTCCCATCTATCTCCACCCGAAAATTCGCCTCAAAAGAAAATGGATTCTCCTTCTCTGCCATCCTCTGCTGCGCGGGAGACATCTCCTCCTCCCGTCCCTTCCAAACTCCCCACGCATCCCAAAACTTCCCCACTGCTTCCCCCGGCACGCGGCGGCAGATATCCACCACGATCCCCTCCTGACACACGTACACAGCCGGCGCCCGCCACCAAAAACCCCCGCAGCGAAACTTGGCCCCGCATCTTAAACAAGATCCCGGCCCATGCTCCTCCCGCCCCATGCCGTTATGCCAAAAATTTCTCCCAAAATATACATCCATCCCTTTGCCTCTTTCCTCTCACGGCTTAAGGCTTCTCTGACTCCAGCTTCAGCCCAGCCAAAGCCTGGGCGAACGCGTTATTCAACGGCTCTTTCGCCTCTCTCTTCTGCTGCTCCATATACCGGTTCACATCCCGCTTCGTGACTCCGGCCCCCTCTTTCTTCCTGCGCTCCACAAAAGAGTTCAGTTTCTCCTTGTACCCGCACCGGCACACAAAGATCTGCCCGTCTCCCTTGCCCCGCAGTTCCATCTTCTTGTGGCAGTTGGGACACCGGGCGTTAGAGGTTCTGGAGATCGTCTCCCGGTATCCGCACTCCCGGTCCTGACACACCAGCATCTCGCTGTTCTTGCCCTTCACAAGAAGCATCCTCTTTTCACACCGGGGACACTTGTGGTTCGTCAGGTTGTCATGGCGAAAACTGCCCTCACCGCCCTTTATCTCCTGGATCAGATCCATAGAATACCTGCGGATATCCCGCATAAACACATCCCTCTTTAAACTTCCCCCTGCAATCTTTGACAGCTTCATCTCCCAGTCCGCCGTCATCTCCGGCTTCTTTAGGTCCTCCGGCACCAGTTTAAGAAGCTGCTTTGCCTTGGAGGTGAGAAAGATCTCCTTTCCCCTCTTCTCCAGCAAAAACGAGGAGAACAGCTTCTCGATGATATCCGCCCTTGTGGCCACGGTCCCAAGGCCTCCCGTCTCCCCCAGAGTCCTGGCCATGGCCTTGTCGCCGGATTCCATGTAGGCCGCCGGATTCTCCATAGCCGACAAGAGAGCGCTCTCCGTAAAATGGGACGGCGGCTTTGTCTTTCCCTCAATGACAGCAAACACAAGGCCCTTTAACACATCCCCCTCCTTCACCTGGGGCAGCCTTTGCGCGCCGCCTTCGCCGCCGAAATCCCTCATACCATTTTTCTCGTCTCCGCCCTCTTCCCAGTCGTCGTCAAAACTTCCGGCCCCGCCAGCTTCCCCATCGTACACGGCTCTCCAGCCCAGATCTTTCACCACATTCCCCCTGGCCGTAAAGGTCTCCTGTCCAACCGTCACGGTCAGGCTGGTCTGCTCATACTCACAGGGCGGATACAAAACCGCCAAAAACCGCCGTACCACCAGGTCGTAGATCCGCCGCTCATCCACAGTCATGTGGTCCAGCTGCACAAACTGTTCCGTGGGGATGATGGCGTGATGATCCCCTACCTTCTTATCATCCACAAACGCCAGGCTCTTTGGCAGAGGCCGGTTCACCAGCCGCCCTCCAAGGACCCGGTAAGGCCCTGCCGAGCAGGCCCGTAGCCGCTCTTTCAGAGTGGGGACAATATCCGAGGTCAGATACCTGGAATCCGTTCTGGGGTAGGTCAGAACCTTGTGATTCTCGTAGAGCCTCTGCATAATGTTCAGCGTCTCCTTGGCCGAATAGTCAAACCGCCGGTTGGCCTCCCTCTGCAGTTCTGTCAGGTCATACAAAAGGGGAGCCGCGGTTTTCCCCGGACTTCTCTTTACCTGGATCACCTGCCCGTCCTTCCCCTTCACCTGCCCTAAGATTTCCTGGGCTCTGTCTTTGTCAAAGGTGGTAAAGCTTTTGGACTTTTTATCCTGCCATGCCAGAGTGATCCCCTGAGCCTTTGCCTGGATCTTGTAGAAAGGCTTTGGCACAAAATCCCGGATCTGCTCCTCCCTCTTGGCGATCATAGCCAGGGTGGGCGTCTGGACCCGGCCGCAGGAAAGCTGGGCATTGTACTTGCAGGTCAGAGCCCTGGTGGCATTGATCCCCACCAGCCAGTCCGCCTCCGCCCGGCACATAGCCGCGTCGTAGAGGGGCTCGTACTCCTTCCCGTCTTTCAGCTTTTCAAAGCCCTCCCGGATGGCCTTGTCTGTCACCGAGGAGATCCACAGCCGTTTTACAGGCTTATCACTGCCCGCCTTTTTGAGAATCAGCCTTGCCACCAGCTCGCCCTCTCTCCCCGCGTCCGTGGCGATGATGACCTGGTTTACATCCTTTCTGTGAAGCTGAGCCTTTACGGCCTGGAACTGCTTTGACGTCTGCTTAATGACCTCCAGCCGAAAATGCTCCGGCATCATGGGCAGATGCTCCATCTTCCACTCCCGGTACTTCTTGTCATAATCCTCTGGGTCCGCTAAAGTCACCAGATGCCCCAGCCCCCAGGTGACGATATAGCGCTCCCCCTCGATCCATCCGCCCCCCTGCTTCGAACACTTCAGAACCCGGGCAATATCCCGGGCAACCGACGGTTTCTCCGCAATCACCAATGCTTTCATCAATCCATACACTCCTTCCAGATCACTCTTGATCCCCGCTGCCTGCCCTATCTTCTTCCTCCAAACCGGCAGGACAGTTTTTCGCCCCGAACGGCACCAGCTCCAGCCTTTTAAAAATCGCCCACAAATAGGGCGCCCCAAACACATTCAGCTTCTTAGGTCCTGTCATCTCCCTGGGCCGTTCCAGTACCCTGTTCCACGCAGCCTCAAAGGTGCTTCTGGTAATGGACTTGGTCCTGCGGCTGATAAACAGCTCCCCGCCCTTCATGGTATACGTAAACGGCAGCCCCTTGGCTGTCAGGATCTCCTCCTTTTGATGCTGCCTGATCATCTCCCAAACCTGGTCACATGTAAATCCTTTCGAGGTATCGGAACTCATCTGTGTCTCCTCCGTTCTTCTTTCGCTTTTTAACTCCCTGGCAAATCCTGCTCCTTCTGTTGACATCCATTCTACCATGATTTTGCCATATAAAAAAGCCCTGATATTTCATTTTGCCCTCTTTCCATGAAATATCAGGGTTCCCTCTTCTCGGACACACTCTATATTCCCGGCTCAAGACCATAGGTAATTGCCCCATAAGCGTCCAGCACGCCCCCTGTGGCCGTCTTTCCCTCCATGCTCTCCACAGATCTGGCGGAATCCAGGATGGCTTTCTTCACATCCATAAGATCCAGATCCAAACGGCAGCTGTAGATCAGAGCCGCCGTCCCTGTGACCATGGGCGCCGCCATGGAGGTTCCCGACATATAGGCATAGCCTCTATCCGGAACAGGGCCCAGGATAGCCATGCCCGGAGCCGCCAGGTCCACGCTGACGCGGCCAAAATTAGAGCTGGCATCCAGGGAGCCGTCAAACAGCATACTTCCCACAGTGATGATATTGTCCGCCCCAAAGGAGGCCGGATACATGGGAAGATCGTCAATGCTGTAGCCGCGGCCCGACGCGTCCCCGTTCCCTGCGGAAACCACAAACAGCATGGGAGAATCCCTCATAAGCCTTTCCAGCTCCTCGTCCCTTGTCATGGTGCCCATACTCAGGTTGCAGATGGAGGCGCCGTTATCCTGCGCGTACCGGATGGCCCTTTTCACAGAGGAGGAGACGCCTTTTCCCTCATGGGTGTCCAGAACCTTTAAGACCATAAGCTTCACATACCGGCTGTCCGCGATCCCGCAGGTCCCCTGGCCGTCCCAGGCCGCGGCGATGGTCCCGCTGCTGTGGGTTCCGTGGTCCTCCTCCGGCCCCGAAACAACCCGGTTATCCTCTTTGCAGAAATTCCAGCCGTTTATGTCGTCCACATAACCGTTGTGGTCATTGTCAATGCCGTCACCCGGGATCTCGTCCTCATTGACCCAGATGGAATCCGCAAGCTCCGGATGGCTTATGTCCACACCGGTGTCAATAACAGCCACAATCACCGGGCGTCTGCCCGGAGCCTGTTCATAGAACTTCCATGCTGCCTCCATGCCCGTATCCGCCCCGGCAGAGGCCTTGACCCACCACGCTCCCCCGGCTTTCCCCTTCTGGATATGGGGATCAATAACCGCCTGGAAAGCCGTCTCCCCTTCTGTCAGCCCTCCATGGATGCCTTCCATCCGCACGGAGAAATCGCCCCTGTTCTTTAACGCCCACTGATACTCATAGTAGGAGTCGCCGCTGACAAAGGGCAGCCGTCTGCCATCTTTTGAGTGGCTCTCATAGACGCCGGATCCCTGTCCCCATCCATGGGTCAACCATATGGTCAGAAACATCCACGCCGCGCCAAACAAACATAATCCTCTCTTCATAGGGCCGCTCCTCCTTCTATGGCGCAGGCTCCCTGCTCTCTAAAGGGGCCTGGCGCTGACATCGGAAATCTCTCTTAGCGTCGCGATCTAATCAGGTAGCTGCCTTAAAGGCCTTGCCGCCCACCCACACCATAACGCTCCTTGGGTGGATGACAAACGTATTGCCGGAAAGGACGCTGCCTGTATTCTCCGTCCTTCCCTCCCATGTATCGGCCGTCAGTTCCCACGCCATGTTCTGTGGCAGCTCAGGCAAAAGCACCGCAACTTCTTCCCAGTAGCTGTTAGAAGCCACGTAGATCACCTCCGGCTCTTTCCCTTTCTCCTGGCCTGCGAACATAACGCCCACATACCGCTCGTGGTCCGCAAACTGCCCTCTCCACGGCTTCTCCCCGTGAAAGCTGATGTCCGGAAACCCGCAGGCCCCGTCGCTGACGTTTCGTCTCAATACCCTGTGGCTCTTGCGGAACTTTATCATATACTGGAAAAAGCGGAACATATTCCGGTTTTTCTCTAACATGGTCCAGTCCAGCCAGGAGGTGATATTGTCCTGGCAGTAGGCATTATTGTTGCCAAACTGGGTGTTGCAGAACTCGTCCCCGGCCAGAAACATAGGGATCCCCCTGCTGCACATAAGGAGGCAGAACGCGTTCCTCATCATCCGCCGCCTTAAGCGGTTAACCCCCTCGTCCGCGGTCTCCCCCTCGGCGCCGCAGTTCCAGCTGCAGTTGTCCCCTGCCCCGTCGGTATTGTTCCAGCCGTTCTTCTCATTGTGTTTCTCATTGTAAGAGTACAGATCGTACAGAGTAAACCCGTCATGGCAGGTGATGAAGTTTACGGACGCGTTCTTTCTGGCGCTGACCTCATAGATGTCTCTGGAACCGGCGATGCGCAGAGCCGCGGCCTGAGCCATGCCCCCGTCGCCTTTCAGGTAGCGGCGCATATCGTCGCGGTACCTTCCGTTCCACTCCGCCCACCGGTTCCAGGACGGAAAGGTCCCTACCTGGTAAAGGCCCACCGCGTCCCACGCCTCGGCGATCAGCTTCACATCCCCAAGGATCGGATCAAAAGCCAGGGACTGAAGAAGAGGCGGCTTGTTCATCGGCGTGCCGTCCTCGTTGCGGCCCATGATGGAAGCTAAGTCAAAGCGGAAGCCGTTGACCCGGTAGGTGGTGACCCAGTACCGCAGACAGTTAAGGATCATCTGGTGTACAATGGGGTGGTTGCAGTTTAACGAGTTGCCGCAGCCGCTGAAATTGTAGTAATCTCCCTCCGGGGTCAGGAGATAGTATATATTGTTGTCAAAGCCTTTAAAGGAAAAGAAGGGGCCGTTTTTGTCTCCCTCCGCCGTGTGGTTAAACACCACGTCCAGATAGACCTCGATCCCGTGCTGGTTAAACACCTGGATCAGGTTCTTAAGCTCGTTGCCCTCCCGGTTATACTCCGTGCTGGCAGTGTAGCTGGTGTTGGGCGCAAAGAAGCTGACCGTGTTATAGCCCCAGTAGTTGTACAGCTTCTTTCCGTCCACCACCCGGTAATCCTGCATCTCGTCAAACTCGAAAATAGGCATCAGCTCCACCACGTTGACTCCCAGCTCCAGCAGATAGGGCAGCTTTTCCATAAGCCCCTCAAAGGTCCCCGGATGGAGGACGCCGGAGGAGGCATCCTTGGTAAACCCTCTCACATGAAGCTCATAGATAATCAGATCCTCCATAGGCAGCAGAGGCTGCTTGGAAGTCCCCCAGTCAAAGTCGTCCTTCACCACCCTGGCTTTGTACTGGTGGTCAAGGGCCGACAGATCTCCCCACTGGCTCTGCCCTGTCACCGCCTTGGCATAAGGATCTAAAAGATACCGGGTCCTGTCGAAAATAAGGCCCTTCTTCGGGTCGTAGGGTCCGTCTACCCGGTACGCGTACTCAAACTCCTCGATATTCAGCTTAAACACGATCATGGAATATACATTGCCGATCCGGTAGTGGTCCGGAAACGGCAGCACCGCAAACGGTTCCTTCTCCTGGCGGTGGAACAGCAGCAATTCTATGGATGTGGCGTTATGGGAGTACACGGTAAAGTTCACTCCCCCGGGGATAGCCGTGGCTCCGTTAACCTCATAAAAACCAGGCCTCACGTCAAACCCGTCAATATGATCCATGGGTACCAGATGGATGGCGCGGGGAAGGCTTATCTTTTCCACTGTGCCGCCTGCGGCCTCTTCTTTCGGGTCTTTTTTATCCGTCACCGCGGTCATACTCCCAGCTTCTGTCTTTTTATGCATATTCGCGTACCTCCTTAAGAAAAACTTACTGCTTTCATTATATGTCAAATTTATGATTTGTACAAGACAAAAGGGCGTATATTCTGATAATTTATGACGCTTTGGGTTACTGTTCACGGCCTGGTTGTTCACCACGCTGAACAACCAGGAAGATGCACGTAATGGCCGGAATCTGGGCCGCCCCATCACCGCAGGTGATTCAAAATGGCGGCCCAGGTTACTATTCACAGCCACACCGTGAATAGTAACCGCTTTGGAGATCTTTACCCAAACAAATGTTCTTCCTCTATTATAGAACATTTGTTCGAAATGTCAAGTATTTTTTCGTTTTCTTTTCCGCCCTCCACCGCTGCGGACCTGCCCGCCTGCCATAAGGAAAAGTCCCGCTGCCATCAGGGTCTGGCTCCCTTCATGGCATCGGAACTTTTGCCTTCAAACACCTGTCATGACACCTCATCAATCTCCGCCACTTCCGTGCCGTCATAAAACAATTCCAGAATCTGTTTGTAGCTCTTTCCGGCCTTTGCCATGGCCTGAGCGCCGTTTTGGCTCATGCCCACCCCATGGCCGTACCCTCCGCCGTAGATGGTAAAGCGGGGATCTGCCCCGTCCTCCTCCTTCTCGATGGCGATAAAAGCGCTGGGCAGGGAATCCCAGCCTGTGAGGACATTGCCATTCTGCTGTCGTATCTCCATGTCCCCGCAGCCCAGCATGGCCCGGATCTGGCCTTCCCCCGCGATCTCCTTGCTGCCGGCACTCCCTTTCACCAGAAGAACCTTTCCGATCCCCCCTGTGGACCGCTCCTTTATGGTCAAATCTACAATATCCCCAATGCCTGTAACCTTTTTTCCCACCTGACTGCCTGTGGTCTCGGCCGTCCACCGGTACATGCCAAACTCCGACTCAAATCCCTGGGGACAGCTCTTTATGTACTGGGAAAATGCCTCCTCACCGGTCAGATCCAAAACTCCTCCCCCATCTTTCACGGCAATGCCCCTCAGGTACGGATAATCCTCCAAGCTGGCTCCCCATATGGTTCCGTCGGTGGTGTGGCCGCAGGATGTGGAAAAATAATAGATTTCCGCCACCTGCCCCTCATAGGTTATAAGTTTCCCGTAGGTTTCATTGACTGCCGTGTCCGTATTGGGACTGGTTTCTACATTATTATATACCTGATACTTGGTGGAATCATCCACATGGGCCCCGTAATTTTTGTACCCGTTGGCCATGATCTGCCTCCAGGCGTAGGTTCTGGCGCAGACAGCCTGGGCCTTTAAGGCCTCCTTCTCATAGCTGGCAGGCATTTCGCTTGGCACCACCCGCTTTAAATACTCCTCCAGGTAGACCTCGTTGACCAGCACAAGGCCGTCTTTCTCCTGCTTCACCTCCAAATGGCCCGGATACCAGGGTTTTTTGTCCCCCCGGCCAATGGTTAAGACCCGGACGCCTTTGCTCTCGTCCCCGGGCTCAATGATCACCCGCTCCTTTTTCAGGGTTTCGTCCCCTGACCGGAATGTGACCGTATCTCCGGTCTGGTACGCCTCCTCCTGGTCCCCCCGCTTTACCACGCCGGGGCTTAGAAATTCCAGGGTGATGGTATCGTGGAAAATGGATTTGAACCCGGTGTCCATAAGCAGCACCCGGATGGTCTTGGCGTCAAAAGGCCTCATGACCAGAGCCGCGCAGATCTTCCCGTCAGCCACCACAAACTCCTGAACATCAGAGCCCACCACCACGCTGGACAGTCCCAGCCGCCTAAACTCCCCGTAAAGCCGGTACGCGTTAAAATCCTGATCCACAGCCAAACTGCCAAAGCCCTCGATCTCGATCTCATTGCCGTCGATCTCCAGAACCTTTCCTGACACCCGCTCTTTTTTCAGCACGAGCTTTTTTACCTGGCCGTCCGTCACATGGATATCCGCCACCTGCATGGCCATGCCCTCAGGATCTTTGATCTTTGACTTTACCTCCAGGGTCCTTGCCAGGGAACCTACGTAAGCCTTCAGCTCATGCTCCCCTGCCTCCATGATCCAGATATTTTTGTACACCACGGATCCGGAAATCTTCTCCGTGACCCTTAAGATCTCGCTGCCGCTTACAAGGACCTTTATCTCCTGATCCCTGCATGAGCCCAGCCCCAGCCCTTCAAAGCCCCGGTTTCCCAGGCTTGTGTAGGCCCGCCAGGCCACGCCATCGTCCACATCCTCAAAAGTGCCGTAGACCACCAGGGTCTCCTGGCGCACCTTCTCCTCCTGCCACGAGCCAAGTTCCCTGCAGATATCCTCGTACAGATCCCACCACTCCCCGGGCGGATAAGGGTGGGTCTTATTTTTCTGTGTCAGCCCCACCTTGGCCTTAAGCTCGCCGGAAACCTGGCCTGCCAGAAAGTCAGCCTCCCCATAGGTCAGAAGCCCCTCCGCGGTCTCCTCCGAGGCCGGCGTCAGCTCCTTGTCAATCCACCCTCTTTGGTACAGGGCGTCCATATATTTCACATACCACTGGCCCTGGCTGGAGGCGGGAAATTCCGACTGCTTCCGGGACGCCAGCCGGCACTCCTCCACCGTGGCCGCGGAAAGGGCCGCCGCCTTGTAAGCAGCAGCCCTGGTAACGCCGTCCCTGTCCGGCTCCGCAAGGAGTATGATGATCACCAGCGCTGCTATGGTCAGTGGGATCCCCAAAAACCAACCTGTTATGTTCTTTCTCTTCATACGCCTTTACCTGACAAATGTTTTCTTCTCCTCATCAATATGCTTCAAATCCCCATAGTCATCCGTAACTGTGGACAACTCCCGCTTCTTTAACCGCCAGTTGACCCACTCCGCGGTCAGACGGTAAATCACCGCAAAGGTAGGCACGCCGATGATCATGCCCACAGGCCCCATAATCCCGCCGAACAGCAGGATGGAAAACAGCACCCAGAAGCTTGACAGCCCGGTGGAATTGCCCAGGATCTTCGGCCCGATGATGTTGCCGTCCAGCTGCTGGATCGCCAGAATAGACAAAAGAAACCAGAGGCATTTTTTCGGATCCACCAAAAGCACCAGAACAGCGCTGGGAACAGCGCCGATAAACGGACCGAAAAAGGGGATGATGTTGGTCACGCCTACAATAACGCTGATCAGCACCGTGTAGGGCATCTTTAAGATGCTCAGCCACACAAAGGTCAGGATCCCGATGATGACGGAATCCCAGATCTTCCCGATAATAAACCCGCCGAAAACCCGGTGAATAAACCTCCACTTCTCCACCACCTCGTTGGCCACAGACAGAGAAAACAAGCTGTAGATGATCTTCTTGCCCTGAGCTGCCAGGGTCTCCTTGATGTTGAGCAGGTACACCATGACAATAATGCCGATAAGCACGTTCTTCACCAGGTTTATGATCCCCATGATGCTGGCAAAAATGCTGGTGAGGACCTTCTCAATGTTGGGCAGAATGTCTGTGGTGGTCTGTAACCAGGAAACCAGCTTCTCCACCCCCTGGTTGTAGACACTTAACACTGTGGGCTCAATATCCGGATAATTGGCAAGGAGCGTCTCGATCCAAAGGGCCACCTTGGCCGCGCTGGCGGGGATGGAGTTAATGATCCCGCTTACGCTGGCTCTCAACGGCTCGCTCAGCTTCACCAGCCCCATGATCACCGCCCCCAAAAAGGCGATGCAGGCCAGAGTCGCCACCGCCTTGGCCGTCCCGTGCTTTTTCCTCCCCCGCTTCAGATATGGGGTCAGAAGCCGGTCGGTCCACCGGTACACCCGGTTGTAGATCGGCGTCAGAAGGTACGCCAGGATCGCCCCGTAGATAATGGGCGCCAGGATCCGGTTTAGATTTTTCAGCCCCAGACACACCGTCTTCCACCGGATAAAAACAAGAGCCGCCGCAATGCAGGTGACAATAACCAGAACTGCCGTAACGCCCCAGTAAATGTAGTCCCGAAATTTGTGTTCGTTCATCTGTAACCCTTTCTATATAACCCTTTGTTTGATGTATTGCATAAAATCTGTGTCCTGGGTATAGATTACCACATTTTTACAAAAAGATAAAGCAGCGATTGCTCGCTGCTTTCATCTTTTGTAATCCCAAAATGCCGGTTCTTACAATTTGACGCCTAGCCATGCTAGGTGGGTGACCGCACTCCGGCTTCTGCCTTCCACTCACAGGAGGCCTGACATCCACCGGAAAATATAGGAATCCCTTGTGTCATAATGTAGGTTCAAAGATACGTAAGATTGTCGAACATCCCAGGAATTACAAATCCTGTGTTTTGATAGGGTTATTATACAATATGGCGGGAGTTTTTTCAATCCTATATTTTTTACTTTTGAGGAAATGTGTTACAAAAAATAGTTATTGTTGAGTGAGCATGGGCAGATTTAGTCGTGGGCCAGGGAGGGAAGGGAACAAACTTCAGCCAGAGAATCCTGCCTGGCTCCGCGACAACCTTCGCCCCATGCTCACTAACATAAAGTCCCCTCTAAAACATCTCCACCCCGTCCCCTGTAACCTGCCCGTAGACCAGCTTCTTGGCCTCCACGTCCCCGTCTCCTATGGTATAGGCGTCCATAAGCTTTTTGGACGCCCCGTCCAGAAGTTCCTCCCTGGACGCGTACAGCACTGCCAGCAGATCCCCTTTTCTCACTTCCTCGCCGTATTTCTTGTGCAGGCGTATGCCTGCGCTGTAGTCGATCACATCTTCCTTCTTCTGCCGCCCGGCTCCCAGCATAGTGGAGGCGATCCCGCAGCCTGCCGTGTCGATGTGGGTGACGCGGCCGTCCCTGTCCGCCTTTACCTCCCTGGCATAAGGGGCTTTGGGGAAGCGGTCCGGGTCCAGGATATAGGTCTCGTCCCCTCCCTGGGCCTTTACCATGGCTGCCAGGGTCTTAAGCCCTCTTCCGTCAGCCATGGCAGCCCTGGCCAGGGCGTAGCAGGAATCCAGATCCCCCTTCCCGGCCATGTAAAGCATATGGCCGCACAGCTGGAGGCACACCTCTGTCAGATCCCCCGGGCCCCGGCCCTTAAGAGTCTCAACAGCCTCCATGACTTCAAGAGAATTGCCGATGGCAGAACCCAAAGGCACATCCATGTCCGTAATCAGGGCGCAGCATCGCCTGCCGGCCCCTGTCCCGATGGCCACCATCTCCTTTGCCAGAGCCACGGAGTCTGTAAGGCTCTTCATAAAAGCCCCGCTGCCGGTCTTCACATCCAGCACAATACCGTCGCTTCCCGCCGCGATCTTCTTACTCATGATAGACGAGGCAATGAGAGGGATGCTGTCAACCGTGGCCGTCACATCCCGCAGGGCATACAGCTTCTTGTCCGCGGGGACCATGTTGCCCGACTGGCCGATGACCGCGATCCCCGTCTCATTGACGATCTCAAAAAACCGCTGCCGGCTTACAGCCGTACAAAGCCCTGGTATGGACTCCAGCTTATCTATGGTACCCCCGGTGTGGCCTAAGCCTCTCCCCGACATCTTGGCAACCTTCACGCCCAACGACGCCGCCAGAGGACCGATGACCAGGGTGGTCTTGTCCCCCACACCGCCGGTGCTGTGCTTGTCAACCTTGATGCCCTCAATCCCTGATAAATCCACCATGTCGCCTGAGGACGCCATCTCCAGGGTAAGGCCCAGAGTCTCCTCCTCATCCATGCCCTGAAAATAGACAGCCATCAGCATGGCGGACATCTGATAGTCCGGGATCTCCCCGTCCACAAACCCCCGGACCATGTCATGAAGCTCCCTCCTGGAAAGCTTTCCCCCGTGTTTCTTCCTCTCGATCAAATCATACATCCGCACAGGCCAACTCCCCCTTTCTGCTCCCGCGCTCTCACAAACCATTACACCTGGACGCGGTGGTTCCTCCAGCAGATCGTTACATTAATTCACCCGCAAATTAATGCAACGCTGTACTGGCTGCCGCCTCCTGGCGCCCTTACAGATCACTGCCGCCATCATAACTTCTTCCCGCAGCCGCCAGATCCGGCTTTTGCCCCGCCTGACCTTACAAAAGGTTCTCCGGCCCAAATCCCATGGGGAGAAGCTGTTCTAAGGTAAACTCCCGGTACTCCGTAAGGGACTTGGCAAGGATGATCTTAAAAGTCCCGGGATCCGTAAACTCCCGCATCACCTGTCTGCACACGCCGCAGGGGGAACAGTAATCCGTCAGCACCCCGTCCTTGCCGCCGCAGATCGCGATGGCCTCAAACTCCCGCTTTCCCTCATTGACCGCCCGAAAAAAGGCGCTCCTCTCCGCGCACACCGTAGGCGTGTAGGCCGCGTTTTCGATATTGATGCCTGTGTACACCGTGCCGTCCTTGCACAGAAGGGCTGCCGCCACATGAAAATGGGAATAGGGCACATAAGCCCCCGGCAGCGCGTCAATAGCTGCCTGGATCAATCTCTGTCTGTCCATGGTCCTCCTCCGCTTTTGCCAGCTTCACGATCCTGCTGGTGCCAAGCCGCCCGGCCCCCAGCTCCAAAAATCTCTCCGCGTCCTCAAACGAGGAAATGCCTCCCGCTGCCTTGATCTTCACCTTAGGCCCCACATGGCTCTTGAACAGTTCAATGTCCTCAAACGTGGCTCCCCCTGTGGAAAATCCCGTGGAAGTCTTAATATAGTCAGCCCCTGCCTCTGTCACCAGCTGGCACATCTTGATCTTCTCCTCCCGGGTCAAAAGGCATGTCTCGATGATGACCTTCAGCACATGATCCCCGCACACGGCCTTGATGGTCCGGATCTCCTCCAGAACCCTGTCAAAGCGCTTGTCTCTGAGATCCCCGATGTTGATCACCATGTCGATCTCGTCGGCTCCGTTCTCCAGGGCGTCCTCCGTCTCAAAAACCTTGGCAGCCGTGGTGTTGTAGCCGTTTGGGAAACCGATGACCGTACACACCCGCATCCGCTCCCCCACATACTCCTTGGCCGCCTCCACATAGGACGGCGGGATACACACAGAGGCTGTCCCGTACTTGATGGCGTCGTCGCAGATCTGCTGAATCTCGCTCCAGGTAGCCTGCTGAGTCAAAAGCGTGTGGTCCACCGCCTTAAAAATCTTATTTCTGTCCATGATATTGATTCTCCTTTCCTTTGCAGGCGATCACAACAGCTGATACACCTGATACTCCCGCTCAAACACATACCCAAGCTTCTCCGCCAGCTCCACGGACTGCTGGTTGGCAGCGTCCCAGTTGGGGATCAGCTCCTTCTCTAAGCACTCCAGCACAAAAGCCGAACTGCAGGCCAGAGCCAGTCCCTGTCTGCGGAAATCCTTTCTGGTATCCACCTGGATCTCCATCATGCCCTCGCTGACGCCGTAAGCGGAACACCCGGCCACCAGCCTGTGGATCTTCATGGCCCCGTACCCGAATCCGCAGGCCGCGAAATGCTTAAAATCCTCAAAGTTAGAGCACAGATCCCGGCTCCACTCCTCCTTCATGGCCAGATGATACAGCCTCTCGTCAATCCTGCGGATGCGGATGCCCTGGGGAACAGCCTTCACATTGGCCTTTAACCTGTCTGTGTCAAAATGGTGCTCGTCCTTTTTTAAGGCATACCGGGTCACCATGCGCAGCTGCCCCTCAAACTCCTCAAGAAGCCACTGCTCCCACAGCTCATTTTCCGGGAAGATCAGCGCGTGGGAGGCTGACTGGTAAAGCTGGCTCTTCAGATCCAGAGCCCTTGCCCCCTTGGGCGGCAGCCCCAGAAGATAGGTGAAATCCCCGGACGCAATGAGACAGAAGGGCGCGCCGTCCAGCCCCGGCACCCAGACCCGCCCCATGGTCCCCTCCACAGCGCCCCGCACCAGCACCTCGCGGCTTTCCCTACAGAGCGCCTGGATACACTGACGTTTCTCTCTTCCCAGTTCAACCATCATAATGGCACCTCCCCTATGTGAAGAAAATAGTTGCTGGTTTTGATTATACCATATTATTAGAGGAAATACTATTTTTTTGTTTCCAAAAAGAGGGAGTATTTATTGTGCCGGTCGAGTAGACATACCCCTTACGGGGTATGCCCCTCACAGAACCGGACGTG
>CAJUFP010000013.1 GCA_910585645.1 uncultured Hungatella sp.
CCCGGACGGGACATCTCTCCTTCTCTGACTGGCCTCACGACAATCCCCGCCCATTACTCACTTAATTATTCACCAATTTCGGCCCCACACCCAACAGGCAAATCCCCCACCTACTCCCCCGCAACCTCCACATCCCAAATCCGAATGTTTCCGTCCAACACAAACCACCCCAAATTTCTATCCCTCTCATTATACATACGAAACCCAAAAGCCACATCACGGTCCACATACAACAGCCCAATGGTATCCTCAATATACAGCTCCAGCCCATACTCCCTTCCAGGCTCCAGCTTCATAGGCCGCTCCATTTCCACTCCATAAGGGAACATCTGCCCGCCGCTTTCATACATCCGCAGCCCGGAGCGAAATTCGATTCTCTGATAACCGGGCTCAAACATAAGATAATATCCCTTATCAAACCTTTCATCCACCTGGAGGGCCATGCCAAACCGTGCCGGACTGCCCTCATATTTCATCTTCGCCCGCACAACGCCCTGACGGGGCAGCTTCCCGCACAGAACCGACGCGTATCCGTCGTCAGAGCTGCAGGTTACGGTATCGCTGTCTTGTCTCCAGTCCCCGTCCAGAGGTTTCCAGCAGGTCTTCCTTCCCGGGCCGAAGGCGTCTGCCACGCTGTCCGCCGGGCACACCCCCAGGGTGCCGTCCTCATGCTGCACCAGCTTGTGGACAATAACCGTGCCGCCCCAGTTCCAGCAAGCATAGTCCCTGCCATAATCCCTGCCTGGGTCAAACTTCCACGGATCTTCTCCCCTGGTGGGATTCCATCCATAAATGTACCGGCTGCCCCCGTCGCTGACCGTCTTTCCCGCATAAAAGGCCCTTCCGTCAAAGGTATCCTCTTTGGGACGTATCCACGGCCCCCTGGGACTCTTGCTCATCCGGTAATAGGTGCCGAAGCCGTCGCAGTAGTTAGAGTACACCAGATAGTACCACTCCCCCATCCGGAACAAATCCGCGCACTCATTTGCCGCAGGATAGATTCCCGGCGAATACAGCGGTTTCTCATACTCCCATTTGGAAAGATCATCGGAAACACACAACGCCACACACCCGTTGCGCTCTGTAGGGCGGTTTTCCCGGGCTGCTGCCAGCATCCACCATTTCCCCTCCTCCTGATTCCAGAAGACAAAGGGGTCCCGCCAGTCTGTCATCCGGTAAATAACCCCGTCCGGACCGAATTTATCCTCCAAAATCTCCTTCCAGTCAGTCAAATCCCGGCTAACGGCGTGTCTGATCCACTGAGCCTGAGGCTTCTCATCAAAGGTGCAGTAAAACATATGGTACATTCCCCCTGACCGGACGATGCATCCTGTACCTCCGCAGATATTCACCGGCGTTTCCCTAAAGGAGCGGTGGTCCCCTGTGGTGATCCGGTGCCACCTCAGCTTATCCTCCTCCTTGGCAGTGCCTGGGTTCCAGTGTTTCAGATAAAAATTGTCAAACACCTTTGTCTCTTCATTAAAGAACGGTATTACGTCCCCCGCTTTGGCATCTTTCGGCGTAAAAAATAAATTCATCTCCATCTCCTTATTCTGTTTCCGTTCAGCTTCCATTCATCCGCCGTCAGTTCTTGGCCCCGGTAGAGGCAATTCCCGCCACATAATATTTCTGCAGCGCTAAAAAGATTGCCAGCACAGGAATCGTCACAATGGTAAGCCCTGCCATAACATTTCCGTAATTCACAGGGGAAATGCTGAACAGGCTGCTTAACGCCATCTGAATAGTCTGTTTCGACGTGTCGGAAATGACCATAACCGGCCATACAAAGTCATTCCACAAAGCGATAAACACCAGAATCGTAACCGTGGCGTAAATCGGTTTGGCCAGAGGCATAATCAGCTGGAAAAAAATCCTCAAAGCGCTTGCCCCGTCCAGCTTTGCCGCCTCCTCAATACTCTCCGGAATCCCAAGGAAATTCTGGCGGAACAGGAAAATATACATAGGGCTGGCAATGGCCGGCAAAATCAAAGCCAGGTAGGAATTGGAAAGCCCCATCTTATAAATAATGGAAAACTGAGGCAGCATAACCGTCTGCGCGGGAATGACCATCACCGCAAGAAGCAGGGAAAAAATAAGATTCTTTCCCGGGAATTTCAGCCGCGCAAAGGCATAGCCTGCCATGGAATTGACCACCAGCCCCAGGACAATGACCACCACAATATAGGAAAACGAATTTGCCATGGCCTTAATCAGAGGGATTCGCCCAAGGACCTCCTTGTAATTGAAAAACACATCCGGTTTAAAAGAAGGCAGGAAAGCCCCAAAGCCTGTAATATCCGAAAAGATTCCGGCGTCATCCTTAAAGGAGCTGACCAGCATCCAGATCAGAGGAAACATAAAGACCAGAGCGATAACCGTCAGCACAATATACATCAGAATTGTCCCTGATAAACATTTATTTTTCATTTCCTTCCTCCCCTTTAGTCTTCGTTTAAATTTGAAGTAATCTTGTTCTGAACCAGGGTAATCATAAGCACCATAACCGTAAACACCAGAGCCATAGCGGAACCATAGCCCATCTGATTGTATTTAAAACCGGTCTGGTATATTTCATAAACAATGGTCATGGTAGCGTTCTGGGGGCCGCCTGCAGTCATCATCATAGGCTGGATAATCAGCTGGAACGCAGATACCACAATGTTCAGGGAAACAAATACGGCGATATTGCTTAAGCCGGGAAGCGTAATATTCACAAACTGCTGGAACTTGGTGGCCCCGTCCACCCTTGCCGCCTCATACAAATAAAGGGGGATATCCTGCAGGCCGGAGAGAAAAATCATCATCTGAAACCCGCAGCCCTGCCAGGCGGAAAGCACAACAATACACGCCATAGCCGTCTTTGGGTCATTTAAAAACTTATAAGGCCCAAGTCCTAAATTTCCCAAAAGGGAATTTAAAAGACCATTGTTGGGATTATAAATATACGACCACAGAATCGAAACAACAACCAGGGACAAAACCGTGGGGGCAAAAAAGGCCAGGCGGTAAATGGAGATGCCCTTCAGCTTCCGGTTAATCAGCAGCGCCAGCCCCAGAGCAAGGCAAACCTGCAGCGGAACAACCAGAATAACAAAAACAAAGGTGTTTACAATACTCTTCATAAATACTGTATCTCTGGTCAGTTTAATAAAATTTTTCAGCCCCACAAATTCCGTCTGCCCCAGTTTTAAAATATTATAATTGGTAAAGCTGTTTCCGATCGTCAGTACAAACGGGACAAGCAGGAATACAAATAAGAGAACCACTGCCGGGGCGATAAAAGCCAGCCCGGTCAGGCTTTCCTTGCTCAATGCTTTCTTTTTTCCAGTATTCGCAGACATAAGTACCCTCCCTTTCTTTTCTCTTATTCTGTATCAGTCTGGAAATTATACTGCTCAACCGCCTGATCCAAAGCTTCCTTTACATCCATTCCGGTAAGCACATTCTGAACGGCAGTGGCAAACTGGTTGCTGGCTACGGCGTAATTTACGGATACGGGGCGGGCCTGAGCCGTGTTGGTAAGCTGATACTGGAACACGCTTAAAGGCTCCTGGCCAAACTCCGCAATCTTGGAAAAAGCAGACTGCCTGGACGGCGGCATGGAGTTGGCGGCAAACATTCCGGCAGCGGCCTCCGTGCTGGTCATAAAGCGCACAAGCTCCGCTGCCCCTTCCCGTTTCTCCTCCGCACACTGGCCGGACACGGCAAAGGTCCAGGAACCGCAGGCAGATACCGCCTTGGAGCCGCTGTCATATTTTGCCATTGGCATTAAGCCCCAGTTTACATCCGGGAATTTTGCCAGGTTTGCCGGTTCCCACGCCCCGGTCAGAGCCATGGCTGCCTGCTTTAACTCAAAACTGTTCTCCGCCGGCGTCGCGCTGGCATAGCCGTTGTCCGCCATATCCTTAATCCAGGTAAGAACATTAACAGCCGCTTCCCCGTTCATATACCCCTCCGTTTTAAGGCCGTCCTCAGAAACGACGTTGCTGCCCTGGGACTGAATCAGAGGAAGGAAGAAATACATGATGGTTTCATCCTTTGCGTCCAGAGACATGGTAATGCCAAAGCAGTCGTCCGTAGTCAGTTTCTTCGCCGCTTCTGTCAGCTCATCCAGGGTCCACGGATTTTCCGCCGTGGCAGGAGTGATGCCCGCTGCCTCAAACATATCTTTATTGTAAAAAATACCTACGGAAGAGTCCATGGCCCCTAAGGTGTACAGCTTGCCGTTATACGTCCCCTGCTGGATAATGGACGGGTTAAAATCAGACAGCTCCTCACTGGTGAAGTATTCATCAATGGGAATAATGGCGCCCGCGTCCGCATACTGAGCCACTGTAACGCCGTCTACCGTAAATACATCCGGAAGGCCGCCGTTGGAAATTGCCGCGTTAATCTTGTCATCATACCCCCCGGCATCTCCGGAACGGGCAATCTGAGAAATGGTCGCATGATATTGGCCGGCATACGTTTCATTAAATTCCCCGATAAGTTTGGCGTAAAGCTTACCCTCATCAGAACTTTCGGTTTCATGTACCCAGATAGACAGTTCCACGGAACCGTCCGCCGCCGTCTGCGCCGGCTCTGTCTGACCCTTTCCTCCACAGCCCGCCATCATGGACACGGCCAGGCTTCCTGCCAGTAACAGGCTTAAAACGTTTTTCTTCATTTTTCTTTCCTCCTTTTTTGTTTTTGACGCTTTATGTGAAACGTTTCATATCATTTCCTTTTAAATGCACCTCTCCCGTCAAAAAGCCATATCCAGATAGCACATTAATGCAATTTCTCTCTGAACATTGGAAAAGATGCATAAAATTTATTATATATGAAACGTTTCAACTTTTATTTTTATTATAAACACAGCAAAAAGATTTGTCAATATATTTTTATATAAACCTCTCTATTTCCTCCCTGCCCGGCATAACCCTCAGCGCCCCCTTGCGGGTGGTAATAATTGATGCCGCGGCATTGGCAAACAAAAGCATCTCACGTAATTCCTTCTGCGTGTATTCATGCCATCCATGGGACAGAACATAGTGAAGAATACATCCCCCAAACGTATCCCCCGCGCCGGTAGTCTCAATGGTTTTCTCCTGGATAAACGCAGGTACCTCCACCTGATGAGCAGCTGTATAGGCCCTGCTGCCCTCTCTGCCAAGGGACAGCAAAATCAGCGGAATCCCATAGGTTTCCTGAATAAACTTTGCTCCCTCATCAAAATCCTTTATGCCCGTAAACCACTGAATCTCATTATCTGATATTTTGAGAATCCGGCAGTGCTTAAGCCCATAGTTCACCTGCTGTCTGGCATCCTCCTGACTGTCCCACAAAGCTTCCCGCAGATTCGGGTCAAAGGACAGCAAAGCCCCGGCTTCCTCAGCCATCTCCACAGCTTTCTGCGTGGCCCTTCTGCAGCCCTCATGGGTCATGGAAAGGGTGCCGAAATGGAAAATCCGGCATCCGCGAATCACATCTTCCCTTAAATCCTCCTCCCCAAGCATCATATCCGCTCCCGGGTTCCGGTAAAAGGAAAACTCCCGGTCCCCGTCCTTGCCCGTGTGGACAAATGCCAGAGTCGTATGTACATGTTCATCTTCCACAAGGCCCGCCGTGTCAATTCCCACCTCACACAGAGCGTCCCTTAGCTGCTTTCCAAACCCGTCTTTCCCCACCTTTCCCACAAAAGCGGTTTTGTGCCCAAGGCGGCTTAACATGGACAGCACGTTGCAGGGGGCTCCTCCAGGGTTAGCCTCCATCAAAGGATTGCCCTGCCCGCTGACCCCGTTTCCCGTAAAATCAATTAACAATTCCCCCAATGCCACCGCATCATATGATTTCATCTTTCATCCTCTTTCTCTCTTCAAATAATAAAATCCGAACCCAGGGATATCTATACCTGCAGCCTTCCGCTTTTCTCCGGAAATCAAATCCCTGTAAAGCCCATCCTCCTCATTGATCCATGCCGTCTTGTCATGCTCACTGAAATTAAACAGCCCAATTACTTTCTCCCCCTCAAATTCCCTGGCAATACACAGCACCGACGGCTCCCAGGTTTCGATGGTCCAAACGGTTCCATAGGAGACAAAGGCTTTTTGTGTTTTTCTGATTTCCTCCAGCCTGCCAAGCTGCCTAAATATCTGTCCCTCAACCGTCTTTTCATCCTCAATCCCTGCCGCCAGCTCCCACTTCATCTTTCCCCTGTGGATATAGCGGGAATCCGCCGCTTTATTGGGGTCTTCCTTATATGTATAATCATTGACCTGCCCTATCTCATCGCCGCCATACAGCATGGGAATCCCGGACTGCATAAACATATAGGCATGAAGCATAACATCCTTTCGGATGGCCAGCGCCATAGCCTCCTCATCCTGCTCAAATCCAGCCTTCTCAATCCCGCACATAGACGCCGTAGTTCCGCAGAAGCGCCCGTCGCCGCTGACAGGGTCATAATTATACAGTTCCCCCCGGCTGGTGCTGCCGCCTGAATGCCCCAGAAAATACTCATTCAGATATTCCTTATGGGCTCGTTCCTCCATGCCCTGAGATTTTAACGTCTCATAGTCCAGTCCCCACCCGATATCATCATGGCACCGCAGATAATTTAAAAACACATACTCTTTCGGCAGATTGTTAACAATATCAAGCTGCTTTTTCAGCAAACTCACATCC
This sequence comes from uncultured Hungatella sp., assembly GCA_910585645.1. Lineage (GTDB taxonomy): Bacteria > Bacillota > Clostridia > Lachnospirales > Lachnospiraceae > UBA3402. The sequence goes on from CAJUFP010000013.1 coordinate 6,667, forward strand.
CTGGTAGCCACAGTATGCCAGGTGGTGGCCATGGTGGTCACATTATAGAGCATATGGCACTCCGGCCTCTCCACAGTGCCGAAATATGGAACCACCTTTTCCGGCTCCATGACAACTTCACCCAGAAGCAGCACGCCGGGGCATACAATCTCACTGATTATGCGCATCATGCGCACAATAGTGTGAACCTTGGGCAGATTGCGGCATTTCGTTCCCAGCTCTTTCCAGATATAAGGAACTGCGTCAATACGGATAATATCAATACCCCTGTTTACCAAAAACAGGAAATTGTACATCATCTCATTAAATACCCTGGGATTTCCATAATTCAAATCCCACTGATACGGATAGAATGTGGTCATGACATAATGTCCCAGTTCCGGAAGCCAGGTAAAATTCCCCGGGGCCGTAGTAGGAAATACCTGGGGCACAGTCTTCTCATACTCCTGGGGAATCTGGGGGCTGTCAAAGAAAAAGTAGCGGCTCATGTACTCCCCTTCCCCCCGGCGGGCCCGCCGGGCCCACTCATGATCCTCAGAAGTATGATTCATGACAAAGTCCATGCATACGCTTATGCGCTTTTTATGACAGCGTGAAGTCAGACTCTCCAAATCCTCCATGGTGCCAAGGCGTTTCTGCACTTTGCGGAAGTCGGCAACCGCATATCCTCCATCCGAATGTCCCTCAACCGTATCCAAAAACGGCATCAGATGAATATAATTCACCCTGCATTTTTCCAGGTACTCCAGCTTTGACTCTGTGCCTTTCATATCACCGGCAAAATTGTCAATATAGAACATCATACCCAGCATATCATTCTGTTTATACCAGTCCGGCGCCTCCTCCCGCTCCATGTCCAGACGCTTCAGGGACTGCTCCCGCTCCCCATAAAAACGATACATATTATCGCATAACTCCGCAAACATGGAGTCATTGCCGTAAAGCTCTGTATACAGCCACTTCAGTTCGTCAAAATAGCGGGAAAACCTTCTTTTGTATGCCTGTTCCTCTTTTTTCATGCTGTTTTTCACCTCATCCATTTTCCTTTTCCCCATGGTTTTAAAACATCATCACACTTTCCCTCAAAATTCCACCTTCATCCCGTCATAGGCGGCAATCATCCCGTGCTCCCCGGCAAATGCCTCCAAATCCTTATGAGTCATTCCCCCATTGTGGGAAAAGTGGTTTATCACCTTTATTGTATCCCCGTCAATACACCCTTTTTCCTCCAGACGTCCGGCAAATTCCACATCATCCCAAAGTCCCATATGGTACCCGTTGGTCTTCTGCTTCCCCATGGTGGCGTCCATGGAAATCAGGCTGTACCTGTGGCTGTAAATACACTCCCAGGCTTCCCCGCTTAAATTCATCCCCGTATCATGGCCGTACAGGATGCATGTTCCGTCCTTCTCAATGATGTAGATAAAACAGGTCTCCCGCTTGTCATGATCCGCCGGCACAGGGATAATGTGATATCCCTGGGCGTCAAATTCCTCAAAGGGCTTCAGACGGACAAAGGCCACGCTTTCGTCCAAAGGATGAACCTTAAACCGGTCAATAAGCACCGCGTCATAAAAAGCCTTCTCCACCGCCTCATTGCCGTACACATGGAGCATCCCCCTGGCATTGTGACCGAAATGCTCATGGCGGTGGATCAATTCCACCGGGAAAAAATGATCCATATGGGAATGGGTAATCAGCAAGTGCTGAACCTGCCCCAGATTCAGGGAGTAATTTAAAGCATGGGTGTAGGTATCCGGCGGAAAATCAATGAGAATGGTTCCGTCAATCATGGACTGGGTTCTGGTCCTTAAGTCTTTTCCTCCCGCCGCTCTTGCCCTGCGGCATATATCACAGTCACAGAACAGAGCCGGCCATCCTTCCGCCGCCGCTGTTCCAAAATATTGAATCTCCATACTCTCTCATCCTCTCCTTCTTTATATAATGAAGTAATTGTGAAGCTCAAAGCTTTGGGAACATTCCGACAACTTTGACCTTCACAATTACCGCTGCTCACTATGACGTGGTCAAAATCTTATCCAGCTGTTTCACTTCCCCGGTTTTCACCACCTCCACATGGTTTGGAGCGGGCACAAGCACTGCCGTGGTCAAATCATACCCCGCCGCCTTAATGGCATCCATATCAAACTCCAGAAGCCGGTCCCCGGCCTTTACCTTATCCCCGGACTGCTTCAAAGGCGTAAAATGTTTCCCCTGCAGTTCCACGGTATTGACTCCCACATGAATCAAAATCTCCACCCCGTCGTCGCTGACCAGTCCAATGGCGTGCTTGGTGTCAAAAAACATGGAAATCTGTCCGTCAAAAGGCGCAACTACTTCCCCTTTCACAGGAATGATGCCAACGCCTTCCCCCACAACGCCTGCCGCAAACGTGGCGTCCTGAATCTCCGTGTGAGGTATGGCCTTTCCCTCAACCGGAGCGTAGATGCAGCCCGGCTCCGTCTCTATCCGCAAGGCAGGTTTCTCCTCTGTTCCCGGCGCCGCCTTGCCTGTCTTTTCCTTCTGCCCCACAACTTTCCCCAAAAACATGGTAGCTCCGAAAGCGCTTATAATGGCAATCACCATGGAAACCATAAACTGCACCATGCAGTCAGGCCGGATGCAGATAACCCCGATGACTCCGCAAGGCCCCTGGGAAACAGATAAAACGTGCATAATGGTTGCATAGGCAGCTCCGATTCCTCCTCCGATCAGCGCTCCGTAGAAGGGATACCGCAGTTTCAGGTTTACACCAAAGATCGCCGGCTCCGTAATCCCCAGCATGGAAGAAATACCGGAAGCAGAGGCCATGCTTCTCATCTTGGGGTCGTTTTTTGACCTGCACATAACTGCCAGCGCCGCTGCTCCCTGGGCGCAGTTGGCGGCAGCCACCACAGCAAAGGTGGGGGAGCCTCCCAGGGTCCCGATATTGGCAAGAATCTGAGTCTCCGCCGTTACCAAACTGTGATGCATGCCCGTAATCACCAAAAGCGGATATGTAACCCCGTAAATCAGTCCGCCAAGAGCTCCAAGGTCAAAAAACAGCCACATGACCCCATTGGTCATCATATCGCCCACGCCCCTCATCACCGGTCCTATGAACAGAAAGGTCAGCGCCCCGGCAAGGAGAACGGACAAAAGAGGGGTTACAATATTGTCCAGCATGGCAGGAACCACTTTCCGCAGCCGTTTCTCAATAACTGCCAGACAGAACGCGGAAGCGATTACCGGAAGAACCGTTCCCTGATACCCCACCTTGGCAACGGAAAATCCGAACATATGCCAGTAGGGAACCGTTCCGTCCAAAAGCGCCTGACCGTATCCATAGCCGTTCATCAGGTCAGGGTGAATCATAATGGCGCCGATGACAGCGCCCAAAATAGGCGTGGCGCCGAAAATCTTAGCAGCCGAAAATCCGATGAGCACCGGCAAAAACGTAAATCCCGCATTGGAAAACAGGTTTACCATCTCCGCTATGTCCTTTATAGCCGGAAATGCCTCCACAAGGGATTTGCCTGGGACAAACATCCCCTGGGCAGTAAGAATATTGTTAATACCCATCAAAAGACCGGATGCCACCAGAGCCGGCAGAATGGGGACAAATACGTCCGCAAGAGTCTTAAGCAGTTTCTGCACGGGATTCATCTTTTTGGCAGCCTGCTGTTTCAATTCCTCCTTTGTCATCTCCGTAATGTGGGCTATGGCTATAAATTCCCCATACACTTTGTTGACGATCCCCGTTCCCAGAATAATCTGGAACTGGCCTCCATTGTTAAAGTTGCCTTTTACCAGTTCAATGTTCTCCAAAGCATTCAGATCCACCTTGGAATCATCCTTTAAAACAAGCCGGAGCCTGGTAGCGCAGTGGGCGGCGCTGACAATATTGCCCTCTCCTCCCACACAGCTCAAAATTTCCCGGGCCGCCTTTCCATACTTCTCTTCCATGTTCTTCCTCCTTGTGTCCTGCCGTTGTTTCCTTTGAAAGTCTCAAATCCTTGCGGTAGGTCTGCGCACTTGCTGCGCTGACCGTACGGCGCCAAAATGCCTGCTTTTGGCATTTTGTGTGCATCCCCCGGAGGGTTCATAGTAACCCCCTTTCATTCATAGTGGTGCCGGGAAAGCGGCATAGGGGGTTACTTTGAAAGTCTCAAATCCCGAATCCCTGACAATTTCCCGCTCTATCTCTGTCATAACCCGCCAAAAGAATACTTTGTCACGCTGATACACGCTTTCCCATCACAGTCAAACACAATGCCGTCCGCCTCCATAGGCGTATAGAACAGAGAGGACATTACCTTCTCCCCGTCATTGGCAAATATTTCCGCAGAGTATTTATCCAGCAAAATCCGAAGCCTTACCACTTCCCGGTCCTCTTCCCCGCTTCCGCCAGGAACCTTCATAGGCACAAGCTCCATCTTCCTGCGGCAGACAACATCCCGGTCAATCCCTGAGTGGGTTCTGTCTATGGTCAGACACCTTTTTTTGCGGCTGTACTGCACAAATGTCTCATAATCCTCATTCTGGGCAAACCGGATTCGAAAATGCTCAAACTCAAATCCCGTAATCTCCACCAGAAGCTCCAGAACCCTTCCCCGGATGCCCTCCAGAACCGTGGACTCAGTAACAGACACATGGTCATACCGCACCATATCCCTGCGGTATGCCTCCAGCTCCCTCACCGGCCTCTGATAAATCTTCCCGTCCTCATAAGTCAGCTCCCTGGGAACGGTCATCATCCCAGACCACTGGAAAGATACCGGCGTAATGTTGGCATCCCAGGACTGCATCCACCCGATGAGAACCCGCCGTCCGTCCTGGGTCTCCATGGTCTGAGGCGCATAAAAATCAAGGCCGTAATCCGCGGAAGTAACCTTTTCCCGCGTAAATCGGTGAGACTTTTTGTCATACTGTCCGCAGAGAAAAATGGAATTATTTCCATTGTGAAATTCCAGTCCCACGGCCCGCATATCCTGAGGCGAAACCATGAGAATCTGCTTCGGGCCAAGAGGGAAAAAGTCGGGGCATTCCCACATCTTTCCATATTGATTGGCGCTTCTGTCCAGAATGGTCACAAACTCCCACTGCTTTAAATCTTGGGAGCGGTACATCAGGATCTGTCCGCTTCCGTCCCCTGCCCGGCTGCCTGCCACCAGGTAAAAGCCGTCGTCCTCCCTCCACACCTTCGGGTCCCGAAAATCCTCCAAACTGCTGCCCTCAGGAATGCTTTCGCCTGTGATAACAGGATTCTCCGCAAATTTCCGATAACGGATGCCGTCTCCCTTTGCCATGCACTGCACCTGCCTGTAATAGTGGAACCCGTCATCCAGATACCGGTCCATGACCCCTGTGTAAATCAGCACATGTTCCCCGTCCGCCTCAATGGCGCTTCCCGAAAAACACCCCTCCTTATCATAGGACTCATCAGGCGCCAACGCGCAGGGAAGATATTCCCACTTAATAAAATCCTTGCTTACACAATGCCCCCAGTGCATAGGCCCCCATTTCTTACTGTACGGGTGGTACTGAAAAAACAGGTGATACTGCCCCCCAAAAACAGAAAATCCATTAGGGTCATTGATCCAGCCTGTAGGAGACGACATGTGATACGCCGGCCGTTCTTCCCTGGGAATATCGTGGATTTGCTTTTTTTCCATTCTGTGAACCTTCAAAAGCTGGGGACTCACTGATTCTGCCATATTCATCCTCCGTTCATAATTCGTTTTAGAACCGGTTAAGTAACCGGTTATTTTATGGTTCAGATTCTACCATTGTCGCCGTGTATTGTCAATGCCGGATTTTCCATTTCAGCATTCTCCATGAATTTAAGGGCTGCCTTTTATGCAACTGTTACAAAATCGGTAACATTACCGGTTACTCTTACATTTTCGGGATTTTTATGGTAAACTGTCTATAAACATTATCCTCAATGGGCTCTTCGAAATATTTGGCAAATCCGGACCCGGACAGGAGATGCATTTTCCTGGGGCTGCAACAGCTTCGGCTTACCCCAAGAGCCCCAATAACCAACTCTAAGCAAAGGAATCACCCCATGAAAAAAAAGAACGTAACCTTCGACGACATCGCCAAATACACAAACTTCTCCAAAACCACCATTTCCAGGTATTTCAACAATCCTGACTCCCTGACCCTGGAGAACCAGCAGATCATCTCCGACGCCCTGGAAGCGTTGGATTACAAAGAAAACAAGGTGGCCCGCATCTTAGCCAACGGAAAGACCGAATTTGTAGGCGTCATCATCCCTGACCTGTACATGCACTACTATGCCCAGATGTTATCGCAGATTCTGTCCACCTACGAAACATTCGGATACAAGTTCCTGGTATTTGAGGGAAACCAGGATAAAGCCATTGAACAACAGTACATCCAGGAACTGCTGGCCTACAAGATTGAGGGGCTGATTGTCCTGAGCCACACCATTTCCTCACAGGAACTGGCCTCCTACAACATCCCCACAGTCACCATAGAGCGGGAGGACCAGTACACCTGCAGCGTAAACACAGACAATTATATGGGCGCTGTCCAGGCCACCAGCCTGCTGTTCAAAAATAACTGCGATATCCTGTTCCACCTTAACCAGCAGGTGTCAGAATCAACCCCGGGCTATCAGCGGATCCAGGGATTTTTAGATATCTGCCGGGAACATGACCTGCCTCACAGGCTGATTCTCACCAGCTTTGGCAGAACTTATGAGGAAAACGAAAAACGGCTGGGGGAGATCCTCCAGGAAATGGAGGAAAACTACAAAGGGAAAAAGAAGGGAATCTTTGTGTCCAATGACACCCATGCCAATATCCTTCTCAATCTGCTTATCCGGAAGTACGGACGCCTTCCACAGGAATACCGCATCGTGGGGTTTGACGACTCCCCCATTGCCGCCTCCGCTATCATTCCCATCAGCACGGTGGGACAACAGATTGAGAAGATCGCCTGCCAGGCCATGGAACTTCTGGTTATGCAGATGAATGAGCGCAAAAAAAGAAGGCCCACGCCTTTAAAAGAGCCTGTCCACCAGGTAGTCACCCCGGTGCTCATACGGCGGAGTACCACGGATTGATACATAAAAAGGGACTGACGCTGCGTCGGATGCTTCCGCAATATACAGGTAACATTTCCAAAATGTCTCACCATATATTGCAGAAGTCCGCCGTTTTATGGCAGTCCCTGTATTTTAACTCACATAAAGGAAAACCCGTTTCCCGCCTTAATCTCATCTAAAATAAAGATCTCATCCTCCCGGATTCTTCCCAGAAGATTTCTCTGTCCGTCAACCGGGATATCTTTTAGCACCACCTGAATCTCCCCGCGATAGTGGGCCAGATTGTCATTTACAATCACCACGTCCCCTCTGGTGTAACAGGTCTTTTTGCATGTTCTCTCCGGTATAGACATTCCTTTGTAAACAATCCTTGGCAGCCGCGACCGGAGCATATAATGCATGCAGTCCCCCATATCCGAATGTGCCGGAAAGTCAAACAAAATCTCCCGTTCCAGCGGGGTGATGTCTTTTTCAGTTTCTATATACAGCGGGATCCTCTTTACATCCCCGTGGGGAACGTATTCTTTTAAAAAGCTCAGCTTATCATTGAGCGGTATGGTGACAAAAGCCTGATCCATAACACGGCGGATGGCCTTAAATTCCTCTTCACTGGCAAATGCATTGCCGATGATGATCTCATCTACATTGCCCATGGCCAGGCAGTGCGTCAGCTGAACTTCAATCGGCAGATTTCTATGTTCCTCAATAGTGGGCAGCCCGTCGCTTACAGGCCACGGCCCATGGGTCCCCCGGACAAGGCTGGAAATAAATATGGCCGTTCTTATGCCTTTCCCATGCCAATAGTCATTAAGACTGCCAATAGCTTCCACGGATGGCGCCGTGTACTTCTGGGGATAGAAATTGTGGCAGGTGGAAAGATTCTCAACATTGGCGCCGTTGGCAATGGCTTTCTCAATAACATCAATAAAGGATGTGGACATCTCAATTTTGATACCGTCCTGATTGTTGATCAGGATGGCGTCCCTCTCATCCTGAAAGCTGAAATCCATGCGGATAATGTCAATCCCCATGTTCTTAAATACGGACAGATCCCGTTCCGTAGCGCCCATCCGCTGAAAAAATTCGCCGTTACAGTCGCCGGAAACCTCCATGTTATACCTGTGGGCAATGTCTGAAAAGTTTTTAAAATATGCCGTTACTTCTTCCCGGGTCCCCTCCACGGAAAACATGCTGGTAAATACTTTGCTGAATCCGTATTGGGATGCCATTGACAGATAGGCTTCGATCACTTCCTGTGTCTCCTGTTCGGGATAGACCGATATTCCAAGCTGTACCATGATTATCTCTCCTCTTTCTGTGTCCTATTTGTTTCCTATTTGTTTCCTATCCCTATTTTACTATGCTTTGCTGGTATAGGCAAGGTGATTTTCCTATGAAGGCAGGCTGTCCCGCAGGCACAGCAGTCCCCAACCAAGCTGCGGATTGGGCCACACCTCATACCCCGGTATCTGCCTTGCCCCCCGCATCAGGTACGCCTTCAGTTTCTCCCCATACGCTGCTGTCAAGTAAGGACTAATAATTTTTATATATTATCATAAAAGGAAAATAGAAAATATGCATCCTCATTTTAAGAAACTACTGCTTCATCGATCCGTTCAATATACACCATCTTTCTTCTCTTGGCACTCGCATACAGCTTTTTATATCGTTCTCCATCTTTACATGCCTTTGCTTCTCTTAGAAGGTAAATGAAAAGTTCCGTTAAATCATCTTTACATTTCCTTAATCCCTGTTCCGCAATTTCATGTGCTTTAACATTATCCCCTGCATCGCAATAACACTGAATTAATTCAACATATTCTTTAGATGACTTATGTAAATGCGTCTCCAAATATTGGATATACTTGTCCGTTTTTCCATATTGGTGGTATAAATCCGCTGCCTCTCTTGCATAAGTCCCGTGCTCACTCAGCAAATCAGCATATTCCAGTGTTTCTTTGTCTGTTATGTATAGCTTTTCTGCCAACTCCTTAATCGGATCATAGCAACCATAGGAGTCATAATAGCCATGAGAAATCATCTCATGCAGAATTTCTTTTCTAAGCTTCCAATCATCCTCCTCAAATTTTCCACTTTTTATTAGTGCCTGACAAATTTTCCATACTTCATCAATTTCCAACTGATCGTCGATATATCTTTCATAGTTCAAAGCCTGCAATAATTCTCTGATCTGTTTCCACGAAGCACAAAGTACGGACACCTTATCCGGATTTTCCGCTTCCTTCTCCTGCTTCCTGCATTTCTTACGAATATCCAGAAGAAGATGTTGCTTTCTCGCTCTTTTCTTTTCGAGTGCAGATTTCTTCCGCCAGTGTTGTCTTTCTTCAGAAAATTCCTTAAGACTTGCATCAATCTCTTTTATCTCCCTTTCCAGAGTATTTTTTAAATAATCCAGAATACGTTCCGAAATCAGCCCTATAAAATCGCTTGGATTAAGTTTCCTGCATATTTCACCTTGTAAAATTTCCAAAAAATCCTCTGCAAACTTTAAATCTTCCTCCTCATCATGAACCAGAAGTAATGCTTCCAACCAGTCATATCCTATTTCGTATATATCCATGGATAATTTCTGTTCCTTTTCTGCCTCTGCAATCGTAAACAGAGAATCACCTTCAAAATCTTCTGAATCCGCTGCTTCTACGACCTGAAACTCTAAACGGCAGACCTTATCTAATAATCTCCATGCAAGCTTATATTCTCCCAAGCGCAAAAGATCATGGCAACCCCTAAAAGTCCTATCTAAAAACGAAAAAGCACCTAAAGGATCATTGTGCCATACTTTCCAATCGTCTATATATCTGCCATCCGAATCGAATTCATAATAGTGAGTTTCATATTCCACATAAATCTCACCACTCCAAACCCTTTTACAAAATACGTCAATTTCTGTCTCTGTGGGCATATATGTAATTTTCTTTTCTCCCGTTAAAGACATGATAAAATCATGCCTCTCTGCTTGTGGTGCCAATTTTGCCTGCTCCAATATCCAGGCATCTTTCTGTGATATTGGCAGTTCTTCAAGCTTTTTGGAAATATATTCTATAAATACACTGTAGTCCATACAACCCTCCTTTGTCAATTTGATAGTATAAACTATTTGCTTCCTTTTCCGCCAACCCTTCTCTCCATCAGTGCCCTACGAATCTCTTCAAAACGATATATCTGCTCATTTTCATAATCCTTACAGATGGTCAGCTCATTTACAAATCTAGTGATAGATTCCGTTGACTCTCCGTTTCTGAACAAAAGCTTTAATCTCTCCTTATCCTCCCGCCCAATAAAACGATATGGAACCACAATATCTTTAAACTCTGTCGGCACAAGCTCACATACGCCTCCCCCATAATATCGGCCATTGAATTCACATTGGGCAAGGGTAAGCGAATTAAAAAAACAAAAAACCAGGCTCTCTCCATCAAACTCTTCTAGAAGCCGTATATGATATCCTGCATCCGTAGTATGCACCTTCGCTGAATTATAATAAATCCGAGGCAGATATCCATAACGCTTAAAAAACACCACCTCTCCCTTTTTCACAATGGGAACTCCATACCATGGTATTCGATTTGAACACTTATAACAATCTCTTAGCCGTATATCCCCCACTTTCTGATCACCTGCCCAGTTCAGATATCTCTGCAGTTTTATTGGTAATCTTTGTATATCTTTCTCCTTAGACAAGTTCAGCAGATAAACCGGTTTATTATTATGGCATATTCCTTCTAGCGTTGACTTAGAAATCTCTATGGTATCCTTTGGTATATAAGAAGCTTTCTGGACAATCGGAACCACGAATTCTCTGCACTGATGCTCTTCTACCTTATCTTTTGAAAGAATAAAATAACGGTTTCCTCCTGTTACAATGCCAGGTGCTATTTCGCCCATATTCTGCATCTTGGGATATCGGCTCATGGCATTTTTCAACAAAGAAATATCCTCATCACTGAGAATCGCATTGGACCACTTTTTTAAAGGCTTATTCCAACGAATATTATTTTTCTGTACCGGAACTCTCCTTTGACAATCCTCATATACCTCATAACATATATGCCTTTCCACACAATGTTTTTTTGATAGATAAACCAGGCAAACTTCTTGTTCAATATTCGGAAACAGCGCTTTTTGAAATACAATAATATGAATCTTATTAAATACCTTTTCCAAATACCCTCTCAACTTCTCAGCATATTGCACTTGCAAAAATTCCATCGGCAATACAAAAAAGATACTTCCGTCTGATTGAAGTAACTGACAGGCCCCTACTACAAAGGCCAGCCACATATTCTGCATCACCGTTACACTTAAGCCTGCCTCTGTACAGATAATACGTGCTTTTTCAAGATTCTCCTTTCCCATAAGTTTCTTATTAATATAGGGAGGGTTGCCTATAATTAAGGAATAACGATCTAATGTGTGAGCAGCAAAGTCAAGAAAATTATCCTTTACGATTGTGCAAGAATCTCCGGCATACTCCCGACACATCTGGTCTACCTTTTCCTGAAACAGTTCAATGGCTGTTATATGCACTGCATACTCCCGTAACAAAGGAAGGAACCTTCCATCACCCGCTGAAGGTTCCAATACATTAGAGAAATCCTGCTGTTCCTTTTTTAAATATTCCATCATGAACTCAATTACATCGGGAGGAGTATAATAAGTACCCGACAATTTATCATTGTTCATCTATTCACCTTTTAAAAATGCTTGATCTATGTATTCATTAAAAATCATATTGGTTTCGATATATACATCTTTTTGCCGCTCTGTCAATCTGCCTTCTTGAAACAGCCTTTCCAACTCTTTAAGCTGAAGCCTTAGCTGTGCTGCATTCCAATAGATATCTGTCCTTCTGATATCTAAATGTAACATTCTGCACATGCTATTTCCAACAGATGTCTTCCCAACCACATATCCCTCTTTGTTCCGTCCTAAATGCTCATCAAATTCCCCATCCGCCGGATCCACGAATCCCTTTTCCCCATTATGTGATAGCGCAATATTTCCTGTTGGCCATTTATCAGATTTGGACAGATTGCATCTTGGGCAGGCCAAAACTAGATTATAATAGTCGTTTTCCCGACTTTTATCCAGGCTTTTCGGAACAAAATGATCCAAATGGAATTTCTGATGCAGTATGCTTCCATTTTTTCCACAATAGCCGCACATACAATAGAAATCCTGCTCCAACTGCTCTCTGCCTTCCTGATAACGCTTCAGCCCCGATACGCCTTTCCGTCTCCGAATTATTTTATCACCATGTACTCTCAATATTCTCTCCTCTATTTATCCATCACTATTCCATCTTATGTTCTGCAATAATCGCGTTCCCCAATTCCAATATTCTCTGTAACCGCTCTTCGAATTTTGAATCCAGCATATTTTTAGGTAACTTTTCTACCATCCCATAGGAGGACAAAACCTTATACAATTCCAAAAATTCTTCTTCGTCTGCCCCTAACTCCCCTCGATGCTTCTTGTCTAAAAGTTCTCGATACCGCTCCAATTTCTGCTGCCGGCGAACCTGAAATACTTTTGCGCACTCTAGCAAAACTTGAATAAAATCCTTCAACTCACTTTCTTTTTTCTGATCCGCTGCTTCCGTATCAAAAATACTTTTTGAGTATTTATCCCGTCTTGCCACAAGCCCATCTGTAATTTGTTCTGTATCCACAGCAGTCATAATAAAACACTGGATATCGCGCATGGAATCATTGATATAATTAATTAATGTAGTTCCATTAAATCCATAATTCTTTACCATTTTATAATCAATTAACAGCACATCAATTTGTTTCTCATAAATTTTATCCAAAATATCCTGTTTACTCTTACAGTCATCTATCAGCACCAATTCAAGTTCTTTACACCGCCTCCGCAATGATCTCCTATAATTCTCAAATTGTGTTGGCTCATCATCAATATATCCGACTCTATACATTTTAGCCTCCCAATACGATTGTTGCATAAAATCCCATCTCTGTTTTCTGGTTATTACTTAGATCAATGGTTCCATTATACTCGGATATAGTACGGTTTACAATCCACATTCCCATTCCAGTCCCATCGTCTTCGTCCTCTTCACCGAAATGATACCCACTCTCAAATGGCTCTAAAATAAGCTCCGGACGTTTTTTGTATTTCGGAATGAGGCCCCATCCACTATCCTGATAATTCATAGATAATCCATTTCCACGTCTGTATATCTGCAAACAAATTTCCCGTTTTTCCAGCCTTCTATCCATTTCCCTGTCAAAAGATGCCAAGCTGTTAGCAATTAAATTACTGATGATATTCTCAATATCAAATTCAAAGCAAAAAAGTTCTATATCCGACTCGCATTCATAGATTAAAGCAGTATCGCTTTTATCTAGAATATCTCTCCATGTATTCATATACTGTTCCAACATGGTTTGAATATTATGCCTTCTTCTCCTTCGTTTATCCTTTTTAATGGATTCAATCGTGATTCCGAACCATGATGCAAAATTTTTCTTCACTCTAATTGCACGCAGGATATTTTGTAAAGCATACTCCACATCATTATCATATTCTATCGCTTCATAGGCGGCATTGAGTTCAAGTCCGATGTTATTAGTAGATGTCCGGATCTCATGCATAAACATGTTGGTAATAATCCCTGTTGTGGCTAATGTCTGAAGCATTTTATTCTCATTGCGCAGCTCTTCCAGTTCTTCCTCCTGCTTTTGCTCCATATTGATCACCAGATTCATAACATCTTCTGGATTAGCTGCTGGGGGCAAAATCTTTGTCTTTTCCGGCTCTTGCTTGGCTGACTGTTCTGCCTCCCATTTTTTCCGCTCCTCTGCAAGCTGGCGCATTCTTTCCAACTGAGCCTTCAATTGATCCTTCTTATCCGCATACCTGGCCAGTTTACGTCCCACAGACTGACGATCCCGCTCAAACTCCGCAATCACAAACAACAAAATCCGCTTTAGTTGTGAGAAACCGCTCCCCTCCTGAATACCATTCCGGTTAGACGCATCCTCCAGGTTTGAATTCTTTCTGGATATTGACACCGTTCCCAGCATCTGTTCTGAACCGACACGCCAGTTCCCATTCTCCTTTCCAAGACCTGCCGGAGAACGGTTCCGTCTGGCTGAAAGTTCTAACCAGTCAAAATCGTTATCTCCATACTCACCGTAAGGACGCACACGAAACTGATCACGGTACAATTTAATCCCACCGAACTTTTTAGCAAGGTTTGCCCTGCCTGTAATATCCTTATAATAAAATCGCTCCTGATCCTTTTTATTTGTACTTATTTTATAAAAATATAATATTCCCTCAAAGTCTCCGATGAAATTCTCTTTCTCCCCTATTTCTTCCAGGGTAAAAGACTCTTCCTTCCTTTTTCCTTGTAAAAATTCCTGTTCCTGCTCATTAAATCCTGCCTCCCTATATACCTCTTGCTCCTCTCCACGAAAATCAAATTCATTTCGTATAATCTGTATATTCAAAAAGTCAGCAGTAACCTGAAAATCAATCCGATAGTCATAGGAGTCCACATTTGCACTATTTATCAATGCCTCTTCCACACTGGTCTCGTCATTGAAAAACCAAATACGAAAATTCTGTATCACATCTGGTGGCAGCAGATTCTCCAAATGATTTCTGAGACGATTCATTGTCTTTTCATCCCATATATCATGGAGATGATCCAATCGAAATGCTGTCCCCGTTCCTGAAAACCCACATTTCTCTATTTCTGCCGCCACAGCCCGATTTTTCCAACTTTCAATTTCAACATGCTCCAGAAGACGCACATCCGTATCATAAACTCTTGCTTTTACCTCTGATATCTTTTTACTTCCATCAAAGTCCCGCCAGTCTACGATCCATTCCAGGCCTCCTTCTTCTGATATTGTAAGCATATCACATTGATCTGACATACGATCCAAAGCAAATCGACCGATCCCCTTTGCTCCTGTCTGAATCCTTCCGTTTTTTGTAACATAGGCATTTTTTTTCGAAGAATTCCCAATCGTCATCCAATGGGTGCGCAATACCTCCTCCTTCATTCCACATCCATTATCCACAATATATATTCGATCTTCTGCATTGGAATAATACAGGCAGCATATACTTGCGTCAGCATCATACGCATTTTTCACAATCTCAAGCACTGCGCCTTCTAACTTTGACACATTCTCCCGCCCGATCAATCTGGCAGTATAGGCATCTACATCAAACTCAATTTCTCTGACCTGCTTTCTCATAGTAACTCCTTTGACGCCAATAGTATTGTTATTGTACCAAACTATATACATTTCTACAACTTTTTCTTCTATAAAAAATCAGCTCTAAAGCTAATATAACCCTTCTTGTGAAAAGATGATGATAGACAATACACAATATCACACCGGCAGACTGTCCCGCAGGCACAGCAGTCCCCAACCAAGCTGCGGATTGGGCCACACCTCATACCCCGGTATCTGCCTTGCCCCCCGCATCAGGTACGCCTTCAGTTTCTCCCCATACAAAAACTCATCCCGCCCATCCACGATCCCCCACTGCATCAAAAGCGCCCCGCTGCCCGTCACAAAAGGCGCGGCAAAGGACGTCCCAGTCACCGCCTCATACCCGCCGCCGCTTTTCGCCGTCATAATATTCACCCCAGGCGCCGCAATATCCGGCTTCACCTGGTTAGTCACCCTGGTGAACCCCCGCCCTGAAAAATCCGCATAGGTCTGATAATCACTGTTATACGCCCCCACGGTTATAGCCATAGAAGCTGTAGAGGGAATGGTCAGCGTGGTATCCGGCGTGGACCTTAAAAAGTAGGTGGACTTATTCAGCACTGTGGACGACGGAAGCCAAAAATCATAATTCCCCCGGACAATCCTCCTTGGCGTCAGGTGGAACACCCAGATCCCGCTCTGGAGGTAATCCTGTCCAAGGGGCATAAAATCAAAATAAATCTCCTGGGCTTTGCTGTACGGTCCAGGCTCCCCGTAGTACAGAAGGATTCGGGTAGTCTCATAGTCAAGGGTCTGAGGGCCGATGACCGGAGGCAAAGGCCCCAGGATATTGCCGGAAGGCGTTACCAGGGTAATGGAAAAATCGTCCACATAATGCTTCCACAGCTGCACCGTGAGCCCGCTCTCATAGGGCGCAATGGACAGCTCAATATTCTCCGCCCCATTCATGGACAACCTTCCGGAGACGTGCCCCCCGCTGGCCCCCTCATTTCCCGCTCCGATGACGATGACGTTTCTCCCGTAATTGGAGATCCCGTCTATGTAAGTCTCCAGAAGGCTGGTTCCGTCGTGGGAGCCGTAAGTATTTCCGATGCTTACATTGACAGACACCGGCATGCCAAGCTGGGCTGCCCGGCGCACCACATAGTCCAGAGCCCGCATCAGCTCCGTGGTCCTGGGAAATCCCAGAGGGTTTGATACTCCCAGCTTTACCACCAGAAGCTGGCTTTCAAATGCCACGCCCCGGTACAGCCCGTCGCTCTCCCTCCCGTTTCCGGCGGCAATGCCGGCCACCGCCGTCCCGTGGCCGCTGCTGTCCACGCTTGGCACTACCTGCCTTGCTTCCCGGCGGTTCCCCTTCCCAAGAGCCTCATTGATCTCCTGGGCCGTGAATACCCGGTCCAGGGTCTGGTCCCACAGCTCCAGAATCCGGGTGGTTCCGTCGCTGTTGCGGAAATCGTCGTGGAAATAATCAATGCCCCAACCTGTCAAGCAGAAATTTAAAAACTTTTCTAACTTTCCACTTTTTTCTCTCGCTATATCCGCAAATATCAATCATTGGTGTTAAATCAATGACAAGAATCCGCCGCACTGGTGTTACAACAATGACAAAATGCTGTTTTTGCGGCATCACACCCATTTTGAAAATTTACAATACGGATATATCTGGTCACCTTGGCGTGGGATAAAACCGTTTTTTCGATTTTATCTCTGCTCTTTAACCTGTGCTCATGTTGTGCATTTGTCGGATTCTGTCCTGAAGCCTGGGGAAACCGCTCCATCTGGGAAAACTCTATTTCCACTGTTTCCCCTTAAAGATAATCCGTCCATATGAGACTTTTTTCAGTTGATGATTACTATTTTTGCGGCATCTATCTCCAATATAAAAGCAGGAAAATAATCTGATAATCTATCATCTTCCTGCTTTGCGGCCACGATATCAACTTTTTATAATTTGCCTTTTACACGGCATGAATCCCCGCTAACTGCTTTACCTCCGTAATACTAAGTCCTGAATATTCCGCAATCTCCTCAAGCGTAAGTTTTCCTCTTTTTAACATCCTAAGGGCTGTCTGTCTTTTCGTCTCATTTTCTGCCTCATTTTTTAATTTTCTCGCTGTTGTCTCAATCAACGCGCCACCCATAATATCACCCACTCCTTTCTGTACATTCTCATATTTCTGTGTCAATTCCTTCATTACATCATTGGAAAGTTCTATAATTGTACGCTTGTCGAATGCTCCTATCATCTCCTGTCGTTCCAATTCATCAAGCCTTGCCAGAATGTCCTGATACTCTGCTTTCAGTTCAGCCAGCTTTTCCATATTACTATTATACTCTGGCAGATTCTTCTCATGTGAGAAAATGTAAAATGGAATTAACAGTAATAGCTGTTTTCTAAAAATATCATCCAAAGAATACGCCTGTACCTTCATAATCGGAACATCATACCCCACCGTCCCTCCTGGGGTAATAATCACATATTTCATTTTATCCGGTGTCTTTTTATATGTCCGAAGATATATCACTGCCGTATTTGGAAATGTTACCGTCAAAGTTTCCTGATTCACTTCTCCCTCATCCAATGCTATCTGCGCATCGTACTCAAATAGTCTAACTGTAATCTTTCCATCTGGCAGGCTGCTTTCGCACTCAATATGATATTTCTTCTTTACTTTCCCGAAAACCGTAAAATTCGTATCTGTGATACGTTCTTTATTCTCTTTGTCCTGTTGATTCAAAAAATGCTCGTTGGGGAAAAACAGGATTTCCTCATCACCTATATAATTTTCATGAAAGATTTCATTAATCACTGGGATAATCAGCTTTCGACAATCATTAAGTATTGTTCGGAATGCTCCGTCATATATATTTCCCATCCTTTTTCTTCTCCTGTTCCGTAATCTAATTGTATCATTATTTTTCTATAATCTCAATCACAATCTTCTGCCTGTTGACGTCATGTAATCTTCCTGGGCGCACTTACTGTTCACTCCCATGTCAAGCACCACGCTGCTTGGCATGGGGATGCGCGTAATGGCAGCGAACCAAACCGCCCATCGTCGCAGGCGATTTTAAATGGCGATCTGGGCCGCTGTCTGCAAAACACCGCAAAACGCTGATGATTTCCAAAAAATCTCCATCTCCCCATTGGCTGTTACCGCAATCCGTTCCACTGTCTCTTTGACCAATTCTTCCGTCAATTTGGAACTTTCCAGAAGCCGCAATATTCCTTCCTGTCCTAAATACACCTCTGCCGGTCTTTCCTTTTTTCTCCTCTCTGCTTTTGAACCGGTTAGCTCTCCCTCCATCTCCAATTTAGCCAACTTCTTTTCTTCCCTCCGGCATATCTCTGCCGCCTCCTTCATTAACATCTCCTCTGCTGTCCCATCCCCCTTTTTGTTTCTGGCAGCTATTAAGCGTTCATAAGCAGCAATTTTCTGTTTCTGACAGGAAAGAACCCTTTTTTTTCCCTCTGCAATCTCTCCGGCCCTCGCCTCCTCCTCCCTTTGTTTTCTTTCCCATTCAGCCGCTTTTGCCTGGTCTGCGCTCACACACCTGTCATACTCCCGTCAAAGCTCATACAGCACCACTTCTCCGGCAAACACACCGTTCAGGTTGCTGACACACTCCCCCATCCCACTGGCATAACGGCGGCTGCAGTAAAAATAAGGATTTCTATTGTTGTTTCTATAAGTCAGGCTGCGTCCGCAACAGCCGCAGAACAACTTCCCGGTCAACGGATGTCTTTCTTCTGTTTTCCTTTCTCCCATCACATTTTTACTGCTTCCTCTTCGTTCCTGCACAGCCTCAAAAACTTCTCTTTCAATAATGGGTTCATGATGATTCATAAAAATCTTCCACTCGTCCTTTGGTTTCTGACGATTTTTTCCTCCTACTTGGAGCCGTTCATATCTCCCATATATCATGTCGCCTACATAAACTCTATTTCGCAGGATTGCGCAAATCATAGTATTCTCCCACACAAATCTGCCTCCTTTGGGCGCGCGGCTGCTTCTTCCTTTTTCCATCTTAAACTGAATCGGCGTCTTAATCCCCTCCTGATTAAAAACTTTGGCAATCTGGGAGGATGTAAAACCACTTGCCGACATATCAAAAATCTTTCTTACCACCTGGGCCTCGTCCTCTGCGATCACAAGCATATGGCGGTTCCCCGCCGCCTTTTCATAGCCAAAAGGACAATTTCCGCTTATATACAGTCCCTGTTTTTTCTTCACTTCCAGAGACGATTTCACCTTCACAGATAAGTCCTTGCTGTATAAGTCATACAGCAAATGTTTAAACCGGATATCCAGGATTCCTCCCCTTTGCTCCCTTTCATCACTGTCATAACGATCATTAACAGAAATAAAACGCACTTTCATAAACGGGAAAATTTGCTCTATGTAACTGCCAAGCTCAATATAATCCCTGGAAAATCTGGAGAAATCTTTCACCACAATGCAGTCAATCTTTCCATCCTTCACTTCTTTTAGAAGCGCCGTGACGCCGGGTCTGTCAAAATTTGTTCCTGTATATCCGTCATCTTGAAACTCCAACAATTTATATTCTTTAAAATGATCCTTTACATATGCTTCCGCCAATGCCCGCTGATTTCTGATGCTGTTGCTTTCTTCCTTTCGACAATCTTTCTCATCCTCTTTTGACAGACGCATATAGATGGCAATCCTTACCATATGATCCTCCTCGTCCATTCAATATACTCTGGTTTATAAAAACTTTGCAGCCGGAAACCGATAAGAAATCTCCAGTCGATTCCCCGGATATACTTCAATCCTTTCGATCAAGGCCTGCACAAACGTCCTATCCAACTGGGATTTTCCGTCAAGTCTCATAAGATTACGCAGAAAATCACACTCTTCTTTCGATATCCTTTCCCATTCCTTCAGCTTTTTATCAAATTCCAGGGCTTCTCTTCTCCAGAGCTTAATCTGTTCCTCCCGCTCCGCCTTCCACTGAAGGAACTCATCTTCACTTAAAAATCCCTGATGGTACTTCATATATTTCTCGCTGGTTATTCTCTTAGCTTCCTGAACCTTAGTTTCCAGTTCATCTTTTTGCCGCTTTATATTCTGTCGTCCTTCTTCCAGAAGCCTTTTTTCTCCTTCAAAATCCTGCCGGGAACAATTCCTGCCATAAGAAATTCCCTTTTCAGAGATTCCTTTAAAATCTCTTCTAAATCCTTCCATGTCACGTACTTTCTCTCGCATCCGCTTCCGTCAATCTTGCGGGAGTTGTGGCAGAAATAAGCATATAGCCGGATTCTGTCTCCATTAGACAGCTCCTTGACATTGGCAATCCTTGACATTGGCCGTTTACATTCTCCACAAAATAAGATTCCTTCCAGCTTATCATCATCCATAGGTACTGTCCTGGAAAATCCTTTGCGATTACAGTAAATCTCCTGCTCTTTAAAACGCTGTGCCGCCTGATAAAATTGCTCTTCAAAGATTATAGGTTCATGAGTGTTCTTTTTTAAGCACCACTCCCCCTCTTCCATTTCTTTCCTCTCTTCTCCCTTCTGTTTTGCCCTGCCTGTATGGGCCTGAACAAGATGGCCAAGATATACCGGATTTTGTAAAAGATTTTTCACAGTCCCCCGGTTCCATTGATACAAAGGTTCGTCATTCTGACAATACACATGGCCAGTCTGTCTGTATCCTTTAGGCGGGTGTATCCGGTTCTCGTAAAGCCACTCCACAAGCTCCTTCTGATTCTTTCCGGATATATACAAATCGTACAGCTTCTTTACGATCTGGGCCGGCTCCTCTTCAACATACAGCCTTTTCTTTCCATTTTCCCACACAGCTCCATAGCCATAGGCCGGGATTCCTCCTATGAAACTTCCCTGCGCCCATTTCACTTCCTTGGCTGCTCTCACCTTTATCCCAATATCCCTGGCATAAAGTTCATTTACAAGGTGCTTTAGATTGATTCCCAAAGAATCCGGGTTAGCCTCTGCCTTCAGGCTGTCAAATCCATCGGTCACAGAAATAAATCTTACGCCCAGAAAAGGAAATATCTTCTCCAGATAGTTTCCCATCTCCACATAATTGCGCCCAAATCTGGAAAAATCCTTGACAATAATACAATCTACCAAACGCTTTCTAACATCCTGCATCAAACATTCAAATTCTTTTCTGTCAAAATCTGTCCCTGTTCTTCCCAAATCGCTGTAACACTTATATAGCTCCATATCCCCTTGTGAATCTAAATACTCTTTCGCTATCTCCACCTGATTCTCAATAGACTCATTCTTTTCGCTGTGGCTGTCAACGGAAAGTCTGGCATAAATTCCAACAGAATATATCTTCTTTGGAGCCGCTTCTTTTCTCCTGACGCTCTTTTCTCTGGGGGTTCTGGGCATTTACCTCACTCCCCTTTCTTTCCTGGACATTCTGTCGCAGACATATTCCTCCAGCATGGCGGCTTTCTGGAAAAGTTCTTTATGCTTCAAGGTAATCTCCATCCTGTTCCCCTCATAAATATCAATTCTTTCCACAAAGGCCACCAGAACTTCCCGACTGCACTCCGTAACAGCCATAACCTCCTTAAACCTTTCCAGCCGTGCTCCTGATTCCACTTTTGACTTGAACAAATCCTTTACTGCCTGCTCCTGCTTTTCAATGGATTTTTGAATCTCCTGATACCGCCCCTCATAAATCTCTTTAAAGTTCTTAAAATCCTCTTCTGTCAAAATTCCTCTTTTTAAATCCTCATAAAGCGCTGACCGCAAAGAACCATATTTCTCCTGCTCCTCATAGAGCCGTTTAATCTCCTTATCGAATCTCACAACTTCATCAAAGCCGATTTCCATCTGATTCAATCGGTTAAGTACAGTCTCGCGGTCCAAAAACAGCCTGACCTGGCTTTGTATGGCGTCCAACACCACTGCTTTCAAATCTTCCTCTTTTGTGGTATGCCTGGTACACCCTTGTCTCTTATTGTAAGAGCCGCAGATAAAAGAAACGCTCTCTTTCCCCTTATATCGGTTCACCCGCCGAAACATAAGTCCGCCGCAGTCACCACAGTACAAAAGCCCAGTAAAAATATGCCCTTTCTCCCCTTTTCCTGACGGTTTACAGTCTATGAAAGCCAGCTTCTGCACAAACTCAAAATCTTCTTTACTTATAATCGCTTCGTGAGTTCCCGATACCCGTACCCATTCCTCCTTAGGCCTCGCCGCGGCCTTCTTCTCCTTATAATTTATGGTTTCTGTCTTCCCCTGTACCATAATTCCTGCATACATCTCATTGACCAAAATTCGCCGAACCGCAACCGCAGACCAGCTCATTTTCCCACCTTTGGAAAATCCTGTAGAAAAATTTTCCCCGCGGCATTTCTTATATTCCATAGGCGGCAGGATACCTCTTTCATCCAGCTTTTTTGCTATCGTCGGCATACTCATGCCCTGAATTCGCCACGCAAAAATCTGCTTTACCACTTCCGCCGCATAATCGTCCCTTATAATCCTGTTCTTATTTTTAGGATCCTTGCGATATCCATACACCACAAACGCCCCTACGTACTCCCCCTTTTCCCTCTTCATCTTCTTCTGGCTCTTCACCTTCTGGGAAATATCACGGCAATAGGAATCGTTTACGAAATTTTTTATGGGCAGCACCAAAGAAGTCTCATTATGATCCGCCGTCAGAGAGTCAAAATTATCTGTTATGGCAATAAACCGCACGCAAAAAGCCGGAAAGGTCTTTTGAATTAACCGCCCGGCTTCTATGTAATCTCGTCCAAAACGAGACAAGTCTTTTACTATGATACAGTCAACGTTTCCTTCTTCCACATCTTTCATCATACGCTTAAACTGAGGTCTGTCAAAATTGGCTCCAGAATAACCGTCGTCCGAATATATATCAAAAAGCTCCATCTCTTTATGAGAGCGGATATATGAGCGGATTAAATCCCGCTGGGAACCGATGCTGTCACTTTCTGTCTTTCCACCGCCAAAATCTCCATCATCTTTTGACAGACGGAGATACATGGCTACATTATAATGTTCTTTTGCTTTCATCTGCGTCCTCCTGAAAAAATATGGCTGGCAAAAACCCGTCCTACGGGGTCATGTCACCTAACTCAATCAGGATTTCCGCTGTTTAGTCCTGGTCATAGATTAACATAATCCCCTCTGTTTGTAAAGAGGTTTTCATTGTTATCTTCAATAAGTCTTTTGACCAACCAGTGCAAAATCTGCTATAATAAACGATGGGTTTATACTATATATCAGAGCAGGGGTAGATTATGATTCAAATATGTCGGAAAGATAAAGAAAAAGTATACAATGCGATACGCACAGGAAAAATAGACGCGGCGGAAATGTCATTTCCAAATTTAATTGATGACATTCTCCTTACCATGAAAAAACAGGGACTTACCGATCTTCTCTCCGCCTCCCTGCCGGACAAACGCAGTGACAACAAACATATTCCTTTCGATATCCTCCTATGCCTTGCCGTAGCGGCCAAGCTCAAACTTAAAACCAGCCTTACCGATGTCCCTTTTGCGGTGACCGAAGCCGAACTTCTGGCAGAGCTGGGCTGGAATATCTGGGATAATGAGCGGGATATAAACGAGGGGCTGTTTTCTGAAAGTGTTATGCGTAAACTCCTTGCCAAATACACCAGTGATGAATGGATTTCCTTTTATAACACCTATGTTCAGAAATATCTGATGAAAAACCTCGACGCGCAGCCCTGCATCCATATCCTGGACTGTACAAAGATTCCAGTTAACCTGGATAATGAGAACTATGAGAATTCTTCTGTTGTTAAAATCGATGGAGAAACGACACGCGGATATAAGCTGGGTGTCTTAAGAGGCGTTCTGGGCGATTCCGGAATTGTGGAGGAAACCGTGTTCGGTACGCTGAAAACCCACGATATGGAACACTGCCGGGAAATGCTGCGCAAGACCTCCTGTTTTCATGAAAATGACATACTGATCAATGACAGAGGATTTTTGTCACGGGAAATGACGAATTATTTAAAAACGGTCCGCAAAGTGGACACGTATATTCCCGCGAGAGAGAACATGGCAGTATACCAGGACGCGGTGGCGCTGGCTGTTGCCAGCGGAAAATGGCAGAAACACCCAAACCGAAAAAGAAAAGACCAGGAAGTGCAGCTGGTGACAGGCCTGGGCCCGCTATGGGAGAGCGACGAGCCGGAAAAAGATGTCCCGATCAATGCCTGTGTGGTACATGATAAAAAGGCAAAAAAGTTTTTCGTATTTATGACAACGGATACAGCCAGAACTGCCCGTCAGATCGTAAATACCTACGAACTGCGCCCGGAAATCGAAGAAGATTTCCGTCAGATGAAGGATTTCTGGAAACTGGAGGATTTCAAAAGCACGAAGTACAACTATATTACCTACCACATCGTCATGACGCTGGTGGGCTACCTCTATTTCCAGGTATACAAAAACCTTGACGAAGGGAAGCCCTATGTGGGAAAATCCCTTCCGGTTGTAGTAAAGAACTATAAAGAAACCAGACCCAAAGCGGTCATAATATATGTTGGGCAGTATTTTGGCATTTTTTCCTTTCTTGAATTTCTACAGCTCTATGCGGAATGCACTTTAGAAGTAAGACAACTTCTTGATCCGATCCTGGCTAAAGTATAGCAGGCTTTTGGGTATTATTCCAAAAGCCTAATTGAAGCATTGTTATTATTACTTCGCCATATCAGAAATATAAGCCAGCATCCGTTCTTCAATTCCTTCTCCGGATTCCGAATAGGAAAATTTCACTGCGTAACTGCCAATCTTCATCAGAAAGGGGTTTTTCACTGCTTCCATGTACTGTGCGACCCGCTTCTTAACATTGTCCTTCTCATTAATTTCCACATCCCGCAAATCCGTAAGCTGACTGACATCCACAGTTCTAATATCAGCCTGTCTCATCTCATTTAGTTCTTCCAATGTCACCATTACACTCTGCCCTCCTTCTGATTTTCTCTCCAGTACAGTCTATTTTATTTTGCCTGTCCTATATGTATGTTTTGATAAATCAAAAAAGACAAAAAGTCTCCTAACTAATGTATCCAGACCTGCCCTGAGCTTACGAGCACCGTGATACCGCCCAAACAGACGTCAGATCGGCCGGCCTCCTTGTACGCAGTATCCCCCTTTTACCCTGGGGAACGGGAATTTCCGGTTTATCTCCATCGCGGGTCATGGCATTTCCGGTATTGCCCTTACCGGGTTACAGACTCATCGGATTATCGCTCGTGCCTTCGATGCTATCGTTTTGATAGGCAGGTATGCAATTTGTCCCCCCTTTCTATATGTTGTGATGTATTCACCTAAACCAAGATTACTTACTGGTATTCCGGAAACTTCATCCAAATCTGAACCAGCCTCTCTCGCTCTCTCATATTTATCAACGAGTGGAAAGACAGATCCGCCTATAACCTGAATTCGTCCCCCATTTTCCTGATATATAAAAAAATTTTCTTTCTGCCGTACAGCATAGCCTACTATCAGCACCCCATCTGCCTTGCTTATGGCACAATGTTTAATAATCATATTTTCTCCTGCTCTTTATTCGGTGTCCTGTAAATCTGAATAGTTGGGAAACTAATATATAAATATAATACCTTGTATTACACGAGAAACTGGCTATCAGATATATCCTTCATCATAGGACTTCCATAGCCCGTTATTCTCTCGTCCTTATCAATTTTTGGGGTTCTTAAATGATTCAGTTCAAATTGGCCATTCAATTATGGCGCAACTTTTTCCATACAATAGTTCCCACTCATAATTTCACTATTCCAAGACAAGCATTTATCCTAAAAAACTTTATTTTCCTTATCCCTCCGATTCCGCTAGAGCGTGTTTGAAAATTGCTTTCTGGCAGATGTGCGTCACAATTCGTGGGAGATTTGACCCGAATGAGGGAGGCGTAGCGGGGCTACGTTGACCAAATGAGGGGTAAATATGCCACAAAGGGGGCGTGCAGATGACAGGAACGAATTTTCAAACACGCTCTAGCACCAATTTATCTAATTCATATCCATTCTGATACTTATGATAATACATATTTTTATCATCAATTACTGTAATACAAGATTTGTCAAAACTTCTTCAATATGTTGAGTATAATCCTTTTCTATATCGATTATAAATATTTTATCATTAATTATCATTGTATATGAATCAAACCAATCATATTCTGATCCTGGACCATAATATACCGTAACTCCACCAAGGTCTTCCTCGCTAAAAACACCCGGATTCGTATCTATCACATAATTCAATTGTTCTAATCCATTTTCATACTTACACGTTGCTAATACTACTTTAAATATGTCATCTCCAGATGTACACTCATATGTTACGAATACAAAACTATCTGACACAGAAACATTTGTATCCTTAGCAGAAAATGATGTCGCATTTGAATCCGAAGCAATCCCCATACTGGAAGTTTGTAAATTCAATGCTACAACAGATTCATTATTGCTTTTCAAAAAATCATCTAAAGAATCATATTCCTGATTTGCCATGGATTCCATTATAACTTCATCTCTTTCTTGAAGTGTCTCTAAATTGGTATATCCATTATTAACTCTCTGAACTGTCTCTGATAAAGCAGCTCCATTATTATTTCTACACCCTGCCAATCCCATACATAGTAAAATGCAGATGATTATTGTTCCCCTTTTCATGCCCATAACTCCTTCTTGCTTATTTTTAATAGTTTATTTTCCCTGATGACTACTTCTTATAAAAATACCGTTTCGACAATCTTGACACCATATATTTTCTGTATATAATGGCCAAGCATCAAATCCGCCATTCATAGTGCATAGGGCTTGACTATGTGTATCCTTACAACCAAACATATGTGACATTTCATGTTGAATTACACGTATAGTATGAGACACGTTATTCTTATCGGTTCCACAATATGTGTATTGTTTATCTATGGTTATCCCATAATTAGTATGATGCGCCTTTTGATTATAACAACACATTAATTTGCTCCCGCCTAATCCCACCTCCAAGTAATATTCGGCTGGATAATTGTTTTTCAATTCATTTACCAATTTCAAAGAGTTTTTATGATGGTATTCAGTGTTTGTTGAATCGCTGCAATTGACATCCGGAACACAGCTACAAAGTTTAGATGCTGCCTGAGTACATAAATCAATAGATAACCCACTTGAATGATACTCATCAATATCCAAAAGAAGATTCCAGGTTTTTTCAAAGGGAATTCCAACTATTCTAAATAGTTCATCCACCGTCATTACGCCTGAAAATTCTTTACGAAATGTTGAATCCGTATAGACATTAACACCTAATGTAATAGCCTCTCCCTCAATAAGACGTCCTGTAGTCTCATCTAAATGAAATTGCTCTCCTCCAATGTTAATCCATCCTTTAGCCATTGACCCCATAGGATTTTGCCCTGTTTTTTCCAAATACAGATAGTAACTAAAGCCGTTAAGATTCAGCCAACCTTTAGCCATAGCGCCTGCAGAATGCTCATACTTAGCTGTTGAATAGAAATAATACCAAAAATTATCTATTTCATACCATCCAGTTACCATAGCGCCTGCAGGAAAGGTAGAATTCCCATGTGGTTCTAAATAAAACCACTCTGAATTTATATTCTGCCATCCTACCAGCATATAGCCATCAGAATTAAAAAAATACCAATGATTATCTATACATTCCCATTTATTAATAGCATAACTACCATCACTATATTGCCACCACCATCCTGTTGCATCCTGCTGCCACGAACCGGAAGCATTGACGGCTCTTGAATTAATGTTTGGATACGAATCTGTAACAATCCCCTCCACAGGTTCATCTGTTCCTGGCGGATAAAACCAGGCTGCATTAGAGATAAAGCAATTTATCAATAAGATGCAAACTGTTATAAAAGCAATCCTTCTCTTTTTCAAAACAATTCCTCCTTAAATACCACAATATAATTTGCTCACTTTCTATATCCTGCTATTTGAGTTGTAAACTGGTGCCATAAAAACGACAATAATAAGTTTTTTCTTTACACTACGACAAACGAGCCATCAGACACATCCTTATTCTGCAGGATTGCTGCGGCCCGTTACTTCTTGTCTTCCTATCCCTACTGCTTTTCTCTTCTCATCTTTTCAGGTCTTTTCGGCTGATGCAGACCAAACTCGGATATTCTTCCATCCGCTCTCCTGGCTGCATTCGATGCAATCTTCGCCAACAGTTCAAGTCCCCTCTTTTTCATTTCTCTTGTTACCTCCTTTTCCTTGAATCATAAGTATTGATACAGCTATGAATGTACTTATAAGGCAGGACTGCATCCTTGCCCGTCCCAATTCCCATAAGATAATTCCTACACCACTCCAAAATATATAAATCTGAATGCTCTTTCTTCTATTCACAATTTTTTCTTCCGTGCTGGCCTGACGATTGCTGTCCGCTATTGGAGCCTTTCGAAAAATATTTATTCCCAGCCATATATCTGCCCCTAAAAATCCCATTGCTTTTACTACATCTGTAGCATATGACGATATGTACTTGGAAAAAACTATACAAGCCATGAAGGTTAATGAAAATAAAAGAAAACATTTTCTATAACTATCGGCATGATATCCTCCGCAAAAATATCTCAAGCTGATAAAGCTACAATAAAAAATTCCTGCCTCCACCTCAGCATGAAAAGCTATTCCTACAAGCACTACGATTATGCAATTTACAAGATTTGCTAAAGTAATCTGAATCCCATAATCATATACTTCAATATCTTCTTGTAGAATCACCTTTTCATTCTTTAAAATATTTGCTAAATTATGCGATATTTTCTCAATCATATACGATTCCTTTGGTAATTATTTCTAATTTCCTTCATTATACTAATTTTCTTAATACTGTCAATAGATTTTACATAAGTCGGACAAAAACGACATAAACGGCCATATTATATATTTTTCGGGTCTACAAGCATAATCTGGATGCGGACGGTATTGTAGGCGGCGGAACCTGGTGTGAGATGTTCAATGAATATCATGTTGACGTGCCTGGAACTGGAGCAGGAATTTCAGAAAGATAATGCCAATAACATTACACTCTATAGGCAGTGGTATGATCCGAATGGCCAGGCTTGGTGTGCAATGTTTGTTTCTTTCTGTGCATATCAGGCAAGAATTATCGACACAATTGTTTATCATAATGCAAATTCGGGCTATATTCCCAAAATTGGAGACATCATTTTTTTATAGTTAAGCCTTAAGGCGAGTATCTCATACCGGCATTGTTATTTGGGGAGACAAAAATCATGTTAATAGATTTTACATAAGTCGGACTGATAGTATGACATAAATGGCTATTGTTCAACTTTAACAAAAAAATGCGCTTTCGAGATTATCCTTCATACAGAGAAGTATCTTATGCTCATTTTTCATACAAAAATGTGTTTACAGAGAAGTTTATGCAGATCATTTGGAAAGAAGTTAATGCTGTGAATGGTTTTCCTTTTGCTATCGTTGAGAAAAGCACAGGAGAGACTTGTGGATTCTGTCAGATTAAAAATGTGGATACTTCTACACCAGAAGTTGACATTGACATGCGAGATGAGTAAAGACAGGTGAACGGAATCACCTGTCTTTATCATCAACTTATCATAAAAGATCACCACTTACAGAAAAACTTTTACACCCTCACTAAATTCCTTATACATAATTTTCTAGAGATTATAAAATATATCGTGACTTCATCAACTATTCAATTGCATCAGCTTTGTCAATATTTCTCCAAAACGTTTAGAACTGAATATCCTTGACAGAAGTTCCTCATATTCCTTTCTGTTTTGTACATGATAAGTATAATCCTCATCAGAATGATTAATCTCATCAGCAATCCCCTCTTCCAAAACAATGGTTACCGGATATCCTGTAATGCCATACTGCATAAAAAACACTCTAAATTTATAATCCGGCGTACCCTTGGATGTGAGAAAAAATTCATAAGTAAATTGACTATCACCCATTTCTCCCAATGCGTCCTGAATATTTCTATTTATTTTTGAATACACATCAACAAAACCCGCATCTTTTTTTCCAGTAAATAAGGAGGTTTGAAAAGGATCAACTTTGATGCTTCCTATATATTCCGCAACCCGTCCAATCACAATTTTCTCTGTCTCCTCATATAGATATCCGCACTGTTCCTCCAGGATTTTTTTAGGAAAGGTCTCTACAGCAGCATTTGAGTCAAACTGAACATTAAACAATTTAGCCATTTAATAGCCCTCCTTTATTTCAAAATATATTGGCAAATGGTCGCTTATCTTTTTATTTGGCCTTCCATTGTTATCAAGAAGGCTGTGGTGTTTAATCTGTTTCACTATTTTTAAGCTGTCTTTGACAAAGCCTCCTATCAGCTCCGGCCTGATGATCACCTGATCATAGATGTTCCACTGGTATGTATGCATATGGCCTTTACTGTAAAAATAGGAACCGCCTACTTTGTCAAAATCACCGAACAGATTCCACATAGGATTATAAAACGTTGTATAAGCAATACCTGATACCGTCCGGGATCCTCTCTTTGCCTCAACACTGTTTGGCAGCGCGTGAAAACAATCCGCGTTAATACATGCGTCCTCAAATGGATTGGCATTAAAATCACCTACGACAAGCGTTCTGCGATGCCCAAACTTATTTTCTTCCCTCTCTATATCATCCCTGACTCTCCTGGCATATGCTTCTATGTCCGAAGGCAGTGAATGAATTTTGCTTGGCAGATGAACCCCTGCCAATAAAAAATGCCCCCAGACTGACTCCAGATCATAAATGCAGTATCTAAGCTCATCCCGCAATAATCTTACTCTGTAGTTTTTACCAGATATAATTCGTATTTTATCGCAAGAGACAACTTCCCATGGATAAAAGTCCATATGGAGCAAGGATAACTGATTGCACAATCCATTGATCGAATTATCGTATTCCGCCAGGATAATAATATCACAGGTATTTTCTTCTACAAAATCATATAGATAGGAATCAATCTCCAAATTTTTGTGGGTATTCCAAAATAACACTTTCATATCTTTTGATTCCCCGTTTTCATGGAATAATGTTATTATATACCATCTAAATCAACTTAACAATATCTATCTGCTCTTTCTTTAACCACCCTTACCCTGTTCTGTCCTGTCTGTCTGCAAGACTTTGTATACTCCTGTATCTTCCGAATGCTTTGCTTCCTTTTTATATCTTCCTCCTGAACGCATTGTATTCCCAACTGTTCTACATTCCGCGGCCTTAACGCTCTGTTTTCCTCCACCCCTTCCTGTCCATGAACTTTTTGCCCCTTTTCCAATTCCACCCGTCTGGACAGCCTTTCCATCCTCCCTTCCAGCCTGTCCACCTGTTTCCAATCTCACTGCAAAGTCCATTTACAATCTCAAATGGCCGCACCACATTCCTGGCCGCTACCCCCAGTTCAAATGTCTCCGGAACCTCCTCCCGTCCTTTTCCAAACAAAGCCCTGGAGATATTCCGCTTATGAATCTTTGTCTTCTGGGACTCCTCACTAGCGGCAACAATCCGGTTAATCGTCTCCCGCGTATTAGCAGATGCCCTCTCCATCCCCATACTGATATTGCGCAGCGTTACCCGGATATACAGCTTATCAATGGCTGTGTCAAGGGCTGACGCGCCTTTCTTTTTAACATTCCTGACCGCCTTTCTCATTCCCGAAACGATGCTCCGCTTTATTTCCCGGATATACCCTTTGACCTCTTTCACCACGTTTTCCGTCCGTCGGACAACTGCCTTCATACGTCGCTGTGGGGTTCCTCTCTCTGTACATCCTTGGAAGCAAAGAGCCTCACGGCAGTCTGGGCCGTGGAGATGATGGAACTCATTTCTTTTCCCGTAGCCGACACCTTTCTCCTCCACACCACCGCCGGATGCTCCTCCCCCATTCTGGAAGTCTCCGCCAGATGCTCCAGCCAGATATCATAATCCGACTGGTAGCCGTCGTCCTCCTCCGAAAACCCGCACATATTTAAAAGTTCCGACACTGTGGTAAAGTTCTGGTCCCGAAAGGCAAACTCATAGTAAACCCCATAGCAGATGGAATTTAAAAGGGACTTGGCGCTGTTGCTCCAGTGAGGGTCCGTGGGAGTCTTTCCGCCGTTTGCGTTTTCCACTACGGAGTCCACCATGATTAAAAGGGAATCCGCGCTCCTGATATAACGGAAAGGATTGTAGCAGTCTGAAAAATGCTGCTCATTGATGTTCAGCACCCGAATCTCATATCCGTTGGCTTCCAGGAACCCCGCCGTCTCGCTGCACAGTTCTCCTTTCGGGTCCGTAAAAACAAAACTGACCGGCTTCCCGTCCCTGGGGTCCACTGGAAGGGAATATACATTGGGCTTTACAAATCCCCTTGACTTCCCCTCGCCGGTTCCTCCGATTACCAGGCAGTTAAGGGAACCCAGTTTTGACAGCCAGGTATTGTAGCTGACTTTTACATTCTGGCTAAGGAGCAGGTTGCTCTCCCTTCCGGTCTTTCCATGCTCTGTTTTCCTTTTTGCATTCTTTTTAAGTTTTATCATAATCTGACCTCTTTCCATTCCATCATTCCAAAAACTCATGGAGGTTCAAGGAAAACACGGGGGACGTGTTGTCGGCAAGAAACTGTATTCTTTCTTCCTCCGTCTGAAAATCATTGGAACCATGTTCAACGCCTTTCATCTCCGCTTTGGGAAGCTCCCTTTTGGAAAATGTCATAAAGAATATAAGCGTATAGAAGCAGACGGCAAAATAGACCACATATCCGTTAACGTGTAGAAAATCCATGGGAGCGGTTTTTATATGATCCAAAATCATTTCCGACCAGGTTCCTATTCCTGCCCCTGCGTCAATGACTGCTGACAGATGGCCGCAAAAGAAAATGGTAACTAAGGCTAACGCGATCAGCCCTGTCAGCTTGCCTGCAAAACTTCCCCGTTTCTTTCTGGTTTGGCTTTTATTATTTTCTGATGTCATTTTAGTTCTCCTGGCTTTCTATTCCTTGACGGTTATCCATTTCTCGAATCTCCATTTCCGTTTCAGAGTCATCCAATCCCGGATTCCGATTCTCCAGAATCTTAAGGTCGCTTTCATCCAATATAATGGCATTTTTTCTAGCCAGGGCTTTTGTTTCTTTTGCCAATTTTTTGCGAATGTCCTGTAATATTTCATCCCCAAATCGTTTCTCAACCGTTACGCACGCCCTCTGGCTCCCTGCTGACAGGGTAATCAGGCAGGTTTCCTCACTAATATTCAAAATTCCGTTGACACCCAGCAGAGCTTTTAAGTTGCTGTTGATACTCTTTAACGCGTTTTCCTGTGTCTCTGTCTTTACAATCTTTGCCATGTCATCGCTCCTTATATTACTTGTTCTTTTCTGGCTTTATCTTTCATACCGCTTTTCCTTTTGCTTTCCTCTCCCCACCTTCTTAGCGGCCCGCTTCTGCTCCACAATGCGTTTCACTTCCCGGATATTTACGCTTTGGGATATTGGCACGGGGTTCCTTGTCTTATCTGCAATTCCAAGCTGTGCTAATATCTCATAGTCTTCTTTTAGATACATGACAATATAGCTGTTATCCGGCTGTTTCCCTATGGCAAACTCTATGTTCTTGTCAGCAGCTTCCCTCTTTGCCGCTCTTATTGTTTCTAATGATTCTGCTTTGCTAAAAACAATATCTTTCCCCTCATACTTGTCAAAAAATTCAGCCACATACAGCTGTGGGTCTTTATACAGCGGATGCCCCTTTTCAGCCATCTGCTCTGCCGTATGTTGAAACAGCCGGATATCGCAATCCCGTATCATGACAGACACCTTGCCGCTTTGTGTATCTGCCACCGCATAATAGGTCAGCCTGTTTGCTTTTGCTTCCAATTCAAAATCTTTTAAATGTTCCGGGCTGAATTGAACCGCATGGAGCCCGCCTCCATCCTGGACATACTTTGCAAAAGTCTCCAGGACCTGGTTCTGCTCTACGGTTGATTTCCCTGAAAGGGCAGCGAGTAATACCTGAATCACGTCGTCTGCGGTTTCCATGGTTTTTTCAGAATAGGCCATGCCAGTGTTTACCAGGGTTTTGTCGTCCATGTTTCCTTACTCTCCTTCCTCATGTTATTCCATTGAAATATGGATACCAGTAAGTATTTTAAGAAACCGATTCTTTACTGATTTCACTATATATCTTGTTTTAACCCAACTGATATGATAAAATAAAAAATATGAACCGGGGATTAAGAGATATCAACGCAGAAGGGATGACGCTATCTATGACAAATTCACAAGCTTGGGATTATGCAATCGGTATGATCAAAGTAGACGGTTTGGAGCCTACCGAAGATTTTAAAAAATACATCGAAAAAGAAAAAAAGGGAGAAGTCACTATGGATGATGCCAAACGCTTTCTGGACAAAAAATATAAGATGAAGGAACCCGCCAATGCGTGATCCATATCTATATACTGATATTCCTGTTCTCAAGAATAAGCTTGGTATCCGTGACCAGACGCTGCTTGACCAGGCGGAAGCGGATTATGTTGTTTACCGCTTAAAGGACTTGGCGTTAAACCCATTAAGAGGAAACTATCACTCAGGACACCTCCTGAAAATGCATGGGTATATTTTTCAGGATCTCTTTGAGTGGGCAGGCAAGCCCAGAACAATACCCATCTATAAAGAAGAAGATGTGTTAGGCGGGCAGTCAATAGAATATTCCAATCCGGCAAATATCGCAAATGATATCCATTATGCCCTTTTAAATATGAGGGAAAAAGATTGGCCAGGCATGACCCAGAAGGAACAGTCATTGGAATTTTGTGATTCTTTGGCACGATTATGGAAAATACATCCGTTCAGAGAAGGAAATACGAGAACTACTGTTACATTTTGCTGTCAATTCGCGGACGAAAAAGGATTCCCATTAAACCGGAAGCTTTTTGAGGAAAACAGCGTATATGTAAGGACAGCGCTTGTAGCATATAACGCGTTTTTTTCTGATGGAGTGGATTTTTCTAAAAAAGAATATCTTGAAAGAATTGTGTATGACGCATTAAAAAGGTAATCGTAGCTTTGGTATTTTTTTGAGAGCACAACGAATCATTTGCGGCAGCAATAAAAACAACAAAAATTTGACAAATAATGACTATTCAAAAACTTTATTTCCTGCAAAACAAAGAGAGTGCCTTATTTTGGCATTCTCTTTATTTTGTTTATCATATAGCCATTTTTATACAATGAAAAAGCGAGTTTCTAAAGGTTCAAACAATACTTTATTGATTCTTAACTTTTCCATTTCTCAAAACCTGGTATAACCCCCATATCTGTATAACCCCACAATTAGCCAGTAATGACTGCGTGATAAAAATGCTATCACTTCGTCTTTCATCGGGACACCCGAACCCGCCTGACAGCTTCGCCGTACCTGCCCTTCGGGCTATCCTGCAACCCACAGCTACTGGTATTCTCAAAGGAGGTCCTCCATGCAGATTTGTTTTCGGTGTGACGAAACCACCAACGCTCTTTTAGATAAAATTTCCCACGCCAACGATATCAGCAAAAACCGCCTCATAAACAACATTATACAGGACTATTTAGGGCGGAATCCGAAGCCTCAAAAGGCTCCACAGTCAGATACTTTAGAAAAAGAAATCCTCACCGAACTCCGTCTGGCCAATGAAATTCTTGCCCAGATTTTGGCTCAAACCAATGAGTGTTATTTTCGTTTTTACAACCGACATACACCTCCAAAAGCAGGTGAACCATTCCAGGATTTCCGCAGGGAACTTATCAAGCGCCTGGATGATATTTCCAAAAAGCTAGACGGGATTCGAAAGGAGAAAACCACATAACTGCCAATACTTTCAAGGAGTTTCTGCCATGACTGCACACGCAAACGGCACCGTATACGGAAAATATTTAAAAGTAAAAAACGGCTCCCAAGGCGTTAAAAATTGTTCCCATTACATCAATGATCCTGCTAAAACCATCCCCCTTAAAATTCCGGCTCCCCATGATGATGCGCAACGGGAAATCTTCCACCTGGAGAATGCTCTCCATTACATACAAAATGACCCTAAAACCAAGAATCCCTCCACGGGCAGGCCTCTTGTATCCGGCCATAACTGTAGCCCTGACACGGTTGTCCAGGAATTTTCATTGATTGAAAAACTCTATCACTCCCATAAGGCGGAAAAGCTGGCTCCCGGCCAGATACCCAACCAGGCATTTCATATTATTTTAAGCTACAAAGGCACGGATACCAGCCCGGACCTAATCCATGAGATGGGCCGGGAATTTGCCAGGCGGCTGTGTGGTGATGAGTTCCAATCCATCATTTCCACTCACTTAAATACCGGCAACTTTCACAACCACATCCTGGTCAATGCCTACGCCCTGGATGGCAGGCATAAATTTAAGGATAGCTTCCATGTATACCGGCGCTTCCGTGATATCGCAAATGAAATCAGCCTGGAATACGGTCTCCCTGTCTTTGTCAACGAAGAGTGGAAACAGCGGTATCGAAGCTGGAAAGAGGTCATCTCCACCGAAGCGGGACAATGCTGGAAACAGGATATCACCGCTTGTATGGAGCAGTCAATAGACGCTTCCTCTTCCTATGAGGAAGTCCTGAAATCCATGGAGCAGATGGGGTACGAAGTCCAGAGAAACCCCAGAACCGTCACATTCAAAAAAGACGGAATCCGGGTACGCGACAGCCGCCTTGGATACCAATATACCAAAGAGGGAATCACCCTGACCCTTGCAAAACAAGACCGGGACAGGGAACGCCAAAAGATTGCCGATGAAGTCTCCGAAATGCGGAAAAAGCAGAAGAAAAAGCGTGGTTATCCCTCCGTCTATATCCCAACCTATGACCGTTATGGAAAACGCAGAAGCTTTCTCATCCGGCTTCTTTTGCTGCTTCGGGAGTCGGTCAGACAGGCTATGGACGAATATTACAGCGCTTCCCTGGAAAGCGCCGCACCGGATAACCAGCTCTTTATGAGGGCTGAAAAAAAGCTGGCTCTTCTCGACGAAGCCATGACCACTGCGGACCAGTATGGCATTACCAGTCCGGAAGTGCTGGACATGAAACTGCGGGAACTCCATGCCAGGCTTGCACCCTTTTGCAGAGACATATTCAACCTGGAAGACTATTTGGAGCATGGGGAGGAACTGAAAGGATTGATTGAAACGTATCGGGAACTGCTGCCGGATATTAAGGCATACGGTCTTTCTCCTGAGGATTTAACGTATGTTCCGGCTACTTCTCTTATACGTGAAAACAAAGCCCGCCTCAACCCTGCAAGGCCCAAGACCCGTTCCGACTTATTTAAGGCCGTCCATGATTCCGGCTACTCCCTTACAAGAAAATTTAATACCCTGACGGAACACGAGGCCAGACAGATCATCCAGGCCATTGAAAAGGGGCATACGTCCAATCTTCCTGACGGGCTGGTCTGGGGACGGATTAAGGGGAGGCTTCCCCAGGAAAAAGAGGATTTGCCGAAACGAAATGCCATTGATTTTAAAAATTACGACGCCGGGGCCAAGGAGAAAATCCTCGCGTTTAAAGCCGCTGCCGACACCCTGGCCTCCTATGGCCTGACGGATACCCAGTCCATAGATTCGTTTCTAAAAGACCTTTCAGATAAGACGAAAGAACTGGACGCCCTGAAAGCGGACAGCAGTTTCATAAACTTTGAAATAAAGGAATTATATAAGCTTAAAAAGAGCATTGACCGGTTCCAAAAAGCGGTCTTTGTATACGGTCCCCTGTATCCCGGAAACGCTGACAGTTTAAAGCAATCCTTAACCCGTTTGAAGAATGACGGCTCCCGATATGACTGGCTGGCCGTAATGAAAAACCGGCTGGACCTTCTTCCGCAGATCCCCCCACGCAAGCTGGATTCCATGGAGATTCCCGATGGAGAGGAGTACCGCTTTATCCATGATTTTTTCTCTTATTTTCCGGACACGGGACAGGTGAATACGGCTGACCCCATGCAGGTTCACCTATTCGTAGCGAAGCTGAAATCCGACGGGTTCTTTGACCAGGAAATGAAAAACGCTCAAAGAAAACAACACTCCCTCGGCCGGGAAAAGGCCGTTGGCAAATGAATCCGGATGCGGGAAATTGAACTTATGGGAAACATTATTTTCATTATCAATCATCTGTAAATTTTATGATATCATTAGGCGTGCAATCCATAATTTTACATAGCTTTTCCAAAGTTGACGTTGAAATATAGCAGTTTTTCTTGATATTGTATATGGTTTTGCTTGCGATCCCGTGCTGAATCAGATAATACTGTGAAATATTATTTTTCCGCATATAGTCCCAGAACGGGCCGTAGTCTATCATTTTCTATCCCCGTTAAATAAAAAAATCTTGAATATCTCCTTGCCATATGCTACAATAAAAAGGACAATTAAAAAGCATAGCACCTATGGAGGTGTCGAAAGCACCCCCACAGGTGTGAAAAGTGATTGGGGAATCACTTCTCACAACGGCAGCTACCGCTACTATGCAGGTTTCATTATAGCACAGGTAATTGTGTTATGGCAAGATGGAATTTGCAAAGGAGTTTATTTGTTGTACATAAAATGTTCAGCAAGGTGTGAGGGAGATATACCCAATCACCTTGCTTTTTAATTTTGATACTTTTAAAGTTTTTTCATAACAGTTAATCATGCCTCAGCAACCGCCATCTTAAAAAGGGACTAAAATTATTGGAGAGTAGGGGACATGGAAGATTATTTAGAACAACAATTATATTCACTGGTAGCAGACAGGTTAGCAAACACATACCAAAAAGATGAAGAATACCAAAAATTATTGAAAGAAGAGCAGCTTATCTATGAAAAGCTTTGCAAAAAACTTTCAAATGAAGACGCAGCAGAACTACAGAAGTATTTCATGGCCGCCACCTCAACCGCCGCAAAGAAAGAAAATTTGGCTTATGAGCGGGGGATGCGGGACCTATTTGCGCTTTTTAAATATCTTTCAAAGTAGTTATCACCCTTTTGACTGCCTGCCATAAAAATGCCGTTGCCGCTGCTTTCCCTGGCTGCAGCGGCATTTTCATGGCAACGCCCACAACACAATTTATCCCTACCGAATACCAGACATAGCTTTCCTGTAATGATATCTGGCACGCTTATGAACACGGAAATTAAACTTATAAATGTCCTCCTGACTCATAGGCGGCATGCCGGACGGAACCACAATTTTCGCATTGATTTCTTCCACAATCCAGGCGTCCAGGCATTTCCCATAACCGGCTACTGCCTCACATATCCGCATTTCATATTCTGTGACGTTGCAGACTTCCATCAGCCACCTGCGGGTGGATTCCGCCTCGATCCGCTCCAGGCAGTTGTCCGAAACCCCATAACGTTCCAGAAATCTTAAAGGCCTGTCTCCATCTTCGCAGACTATGGAATCAATGGACACAACCGGCAGATTCACATATTTTTTCGTATAGTCCCGGCGGCTATAACTATTGCTTATACTCAAAGAACGGATGTCGGAAGAACCGTCTCCGTTGTCCTTTACCAATGCGTAAACCCTGTTGCCATGAGCCTTGATAATGGAACGCCCATACTCTGCGTTTGGCCTGCAGCGGCATCCTATGTAGTGCTCCAAACTTTCCCGGTCCGGCATCCAGTCATGGAGCATCCCTGCCCACATCAGGGCGGTCACGTCGCCTAAATATTCCTCATCCGCTATCATGGCGTAGGCAGAGTGGTGATGCTTTGTGCGGATAATCATGGACCGCAGCGGTATGTTGCATGGAATCGTTCCAAAAGAACCAGCGTAAGTGTTCCAAAAAACTTCCGAATATCCGGCTGACGGATGATGCTTTACCGCCGCCGCAACCTGGTCGATATTGGAAACGGTCCAGGTTGACGGGTTGTTAATCTCCAGCCGTTTTTCTTCTTTTCGGATGTTTCTCTCCTTTGCTTTTTTCCATCTCACATTCGTTCTGTCCCATTGATTTTCTTCATCATTTTAGGAGGCCGGACAGTCTTCAATCTGCCGGCGTTTTTCTCTCGCATCTCTTTGATTTTTTGCAACGTCCAGGGCTCTTTTTCAACTCCTGCCTCTGTACTTTTGTCTTTTCTTTCCATTTCTGGTTCTTCCCTAGCTGATTCCTCCAGTTCTTCCTCCTCCGTATTAACATCCTCTGACCCCTCTGCCTGATGTAATTCTCCTTTGCTTTTGGGATTTGTTGGTTTATAGGTATTGGAAAATCAAATCTGGACACCAAAGATTTTTAGAAGTATAATAACCATACATAGATAGAAATTTGTGTTAGCGGCCTGATGGACGATAACAGCAATATGATAGATTTTTTAGACTTACTACCTTAATGGTATTTTAGTGTCACGTTATCTGATTTTCCTGTTTTCGGGTGAAAACGACTGGATTTTCACTCCGCTATGCCGCTGGTGCGACAGTTTTCTTTCGGACTAAATCAGCAAGATTCCTTGATTTTATCCGCTTCTCCCCATATGCTGCTGTCAAGCAAGGACTAATCATTTTTTACATATCATCAATTCCAAGTAACAATTTATCAAAATCACTTTGATACAATCCGTCCTGAATAACTCTATACTTTTCAAACTCACTCTCAGCAAAACTTTTTGCGATTTCAGCCGATACCCTTCCCTTGTCTCTCAATACCTCTTCTTCATTAAACTCAAGAAATACATCCAATCTTTTTGCCCAATCTTCCATAGTCATGGGAATTTGTCTCCTTGCCTGTCTCTCCGCATAGTCCAGATACATGGTAACAAACTGGTTTAAATCCTGCATCTCTCCTTTCGTCAAATAATTTTTTGCTATACTGACATCCGCTTTTACGATTTTACCCCTTGGAGCGTTTTTCCAAGTAGTCAGTCCCATATGCTCCTTTCTATGGTCTGCACGTTCAACAATCACCTCCGCAGCCGTGTGGCGATGAATGGCATAATGCAGTTTATTCTGTACCATAGCAAAAAACTCCTTTGAAGTGGCCGCCATAGGAGAATAATCCACTGCTGTAGCGTAGATATCCGTTATTTTTTGATAGAATTTCCTCTCACTTGCGCGAATCTCCCTGATTTCATCAAGTAAATGCTCAAAATATTCCTCATCAAATATCTGCCCATTTTCAAGGCGTTTTTTATCCAGCACATAACCCTGAACCGTAAAAGTCTTTAACACCTTTGTTGCCCATTGCCTGAATTGGGTTGCGCGAATGGAATTAATCCGATAGCCCACAGAGATAATCGCATCAAGATTATAAAATTTCATTCTGTATTTTTTTCCATCAGAAGCAGTTGCCGAGGATTCCTCGGTAACTGCTTCCGCACTCAGCTCTCCGCTGGCAAAAATATTTTTTAAATGCAGGCCTATATTGTCTGTTGAACAATCAAAAAGCTGCGCCATACTTTTTTGTGTCAGCCATACGTCTTCATCGTGAACCCTGACCTCTATACCACCTTCACCATTCTGTTTTGTAAATACCAGAAAGTCCGTGGTACTGTTTCTAATTTGTAATTTTTTTTCCATAAAATTATCCTATCCTATTTATGACAATCAATTATTACTATCCCATCTCTTTATCCATGCCCTACAGACATTCCATCCATGCATACTCCTTATGGGGGGCAACCCTTTTCAGATAAGGTATCAATACTTCTATCAACAATTCTCAATAATCTTCTACACTGCATAAGGCCGCGCATATTTTATGCAAAAATCATGTCTCTGGATTCAAACGCCTGAACGAATATATGTATTGGTTAATCTGATTTCCCAAAGGCTGAATAACCACATGCTGAAGTTCCTGTTCCTGTAAAATGGATTGTGGAACATATAGCAATCCCAATTCCAACTGATTGCCCGCAATATTGCATATTCTTATAGGCAGCTCATACTCTCCCACATTATAGGTCATACAGACAGAGGGATAAAATGTGCGTTCCGGACAATCCTTACTCTTCTCTGATATCTTATGTCTAAAATGACGAACTATTTTTCTCCATCTGTCAGGATAACATATTGACCACATACAAACATACGTTAAAGAAGCCATTTTTCTCTCTTGTTAGAATTTTAGTTCCTGTTCATAAATATATTATATCTTGATTTTTCAAAAAGCGCTATGAATTTTGTTACATTTACATCAATATTTTATTCACACCGGCAGACTGTCCCGCAGGCACAGCAGTCCCCAACCAAGCTGCGGATTCGGCCACACCTCATACCCCGGAATCTGCCTTGCCCCCCGCATCAGGTACGCCTTCAGTTTCTCCCCATACAAAAACTCATCCCGCCCATCCACGATCCCCGTTCCTGTCAAGCAAATGTTTTAAAATATTTCAACTTTTTTTCACTGCTTTTTACCGAAAACCCGTGGGGAACCGTTACATTGTTGCTACTTTTGCCACTCCCTGCTGTCACAGGATTGCCACATCTTCCAACACCAGCCGGAATATTGTTGCCACATTTTCATGCCGGGATTTCAGACTTCTGACATGCCTCACCTCTGTCCGGCAGCCTTTTTGCCATGAAACCTCCAGAAAATATTCACTGTCTTATCCTGGCCAATCTCAATTCTGTCTACAAAAGCATCCACCATCTCCGTTGTCAACTCTGCAAATCCGGCATACTTTAACAGAAACTCCTGCCCTTTCCTTTCTGATTCCGGCAGATTCTCACACTCTGCCATCTCGTCCCGTATCCCGGCTCTTCTCTGTTCCAATCCGGAAATCTGCTGTTCCAGCTGTCTGCGTCCTTCCAGATATTCTTCTCTGGTATAATCTCCGGCATGATAGCCTTCCAAAAGCAGTCCTTTCTTTTCAATCAGTTCCTGGATCTCCTGCTCCATAATCTCCATCTCTCCGGCAATCCCTGTCTGCTTTTCCTTTATTGCCCGCAGAGCCGTTTCCCTCACAAATTCCAGATCGGCAAGCTCTTTCACCTGCTTTTTTATCTGTTCAAGCACGATTTTCTCCAAAACCTCATTGCTGATACTGTCTGCTATGCATTCATTTTCACTGCTCAATTTCTGGCTGGCACAGTAGAAAAACAGTTTTCCGCCTGCCAGTTTCATCACTTTCAGCCGCCGTTTGCAATAACCGCAGTATACCTTTCCTTTCAGCGCATACAAAATCGGATTTCTCACAGACGGCGCTTTTTGAAAAAATCTTTCCTGCACCTTGTTAAAAAATTCTCTGCCAACAATCGCCGGATGGTGGTTCTCCACCACCTCCCATTCCTCTCTGGGCTTCATTATCTTCCGGCTGCTGCCCACCTCTGCCTGTGACGACTTGTGCCAGACCATACTTCCCACATAATTTTCGTTGGTCAGTATCGCCCGTACTGTCCCCGGCTGCCAGTATTTCCGCTCCTGCAAAAGTTCCTTCCGTCTTTGACTCTTCCTCAAACTTTTAAACTCTAAGGGAGTTAAAACAGCTTCATCGTTCAGAGTCCTGCAGATTTGTGTCAGATTCTGACCTGACAGCGACAACTCAAAAATATGCCTGACCACTTTCGCCTCTTCGGGAAGAATCAACAATTCATACGGATTTTCCGGGTTCTTTCCGTATCCGAAAGGCGTACTTCCCGTGGCATACTTTCCCTGCTTCCTTTTGGCCGACACGGAGCTTTTCACCTTTTCAGAAATATCCTTACAGTAAAAATCTGCAAGCAGCGTCTTGAATCCAATATCAATATCCGCCGTTTTACCAATATAGTCTTTACTGTCATAATGGTCGGTAACAGAGATAAAACGGATACCCAAAAACGGAAAAATCTGCTCCAGATACGTTCCCATCTCAATATAATCTCTGGAAAACCGGGATAAATCCTTTACGATCACGCAGCTTATCTCATTTTGCCTGACTTTTTCCAATAATGCTTGGATTCCCGGTCTCTCCATGGTGGTTCCAGAATAACCGTCATCATAAAATTCGCTGTACTCATACTTCGACAGTTCCTTATGCTCCGAAACGTACCGCCTGATCAAAAGTCTCTGGTTTGTAATGCTGTTACTCTCTTCCTTCCCGTCATCATCTTCCATGGAAAGGCGGTAATAGGCTCCAATCCTAT
The DNA here is from genome assembly GCA_910585645.1 of uncultured Hungatella sp. GTDB lineage: Bacteria > Bacillota > Clostridia > Lachnospirales > Lachnospiraceae > UBA3402. The sequence continues at coordinate 51,127 of CAJUFP010000013.1, forward strand.
TCTTCCCCATAACAGCCGCCCCCTTTCCCGAAAAGGAACCGAATCTCCAGCTTTCCATCCGGAAACACATCAATCCGCTCGATCAGAGAATCCACCAGATGTACATTCAGCTTTTTATGACCTCTTGCACTTTGCAGAGAGCGTAAGAATCTGTTTTCCTCTTCCATCCGGGTTTCACTTTTTCGGATTTTACGCTTCAGTTCTTTTATCCGTTTTTCGCAAAAACTGTCATGTTCCGTCCTGTTATCCCGGAAAGCAGCGTATTCCAGGTCCGTGATCCCGCCTTCCTTGTACTGCCGGTACATCTCCCCGGCCTTTGCGGCAAATCTTTGATTCTCCTGAACAAGCTGGTCTATCTCTTCCTTATAAACGGCAACAGCTTTTTCACACTCTTTCCTGTTCAGTGATACCAGCTTTTTGGAAGTGATTTTCTGCTCTTTTAGAATCCCTTTGATCTGCTCTGCCACATAACTTTCCACGGTTTCTTCCCTGATATGGTTTTTTTCGCATTTCCTCCCATCAATATAGTAGGCTCTCCGGCATTCATAGGAATAGCTTCTCTCGCCATTTGCTTTGCTCTTATGGGAAACAGCGTGCATTTTGCCTCCGCACTTTCCGCAGTAAAGTACATTTCGGAATATATTTTCATGATTTTCCGGCGGTCTGTTCCCCGTATCCTCTTTTTTCTTCCTGGTTAGTATTTGATTCACCTGGTCAAACAGTTCCTGGCTCACCACCGGCTCATGGCTGTTCTCCACCGTAATCCAATGTTCCCTGTCTGTTTCACGGGCTCCTTTTCTGCCCTCCTTCAGAAGAGACTGATGCTTACGCTGTACCAGCTTTCCCATATATACCGAATTAGAGAGCAGGCCACGAATGACCTCCGGATTCCACTGATGCAGAATCTCATTTTCCCCGCAAAATACATGCCCGCAGCGGTTATAATCGCTGATCCTGTGGACTTTACGTTCATACAGGACAGACGACAACTGACCCGGCGTCATTCCCTTTGCAATGCCCTCATACAGGAAACGCACCACCGCCGCGCTTTCCTCGTGAACTACCAGCCTGCGAACCCCGTCCATTTTCCTTGTCTGATATCCATACGGCGGTGTACTTCCGATATAAGCGCCGCTTTCGGCTGCAAGTTTTCTGGCAGTAGTTACCCGTTTAGATATGTCTTTTGCGTACATATCGTTTACCAGGTTCTTTAGATTCATGGTCAGTTTCCGCTCCGCCACATCTTCTGCCATAGAATCAAACCCATCTGCAACGGCAATAAACCGGACTCCCAGAAACGGCAGTATCTTCTCGATATAATTGCCCGTCTCCACATAATCTCTGCCAAACCGGGATAAATCTTTTACAATAATGCAATCCACCACACGGTTTCTCACATCCTCCATCAACCTCTCAAAGCCTTCCCGCTGAAACAATGTACCGGAAGTCCCACGGTCTATGTAAATATCATGCACAGTAAGTTTTCTTCCGTTTTTCATGCGGTTGTTCTCTTCTGCAATATACTGGCGAATAATTTCAATCTGGTTCTCTATAGATTCCGCTTTTCTGTCATTGTGATCTACGGATAAACGGCTGTATATCCCCACACAGTAGCTTTCCGTCCTGTCAGAATGCTCTGCCGTTTCCCGGCTCCATGTATTTCCTGTGTTCGTGGACTGTACCGCTTCATATCTTCTTGCTGTCCTTGCCATCTATATCACCTCCCGCATTGCGGATTTCTCGTGACATAGCTTACGCATAAAAGCCAGTTTTTCCATTTCATTGGCAAAGCGAAATTCAATCTCCAGTCTCTTGTCCTCATAGACATAGATTCTCCGAACGGTTGTCACCAAAAGTTCCCTGGTAAGTTCGTGAATCTCTAAAGTTTCCCGAATCCGGTCAAGCTGGGTTTTAGCCGCAACCCCATTCCGAAACATATCTTTGATAATTTTCTTTTGTGCGTCAATGGACGTTTCCAGCCCTTCGCATTTTCTTTCATACAAGCGGTACAGCTCATCGAATTCTTTCCTGTCAATCAGCCCTTCCTTCAAATCAATATGCAGACCATTCTTTAAATCGCAGTATTTTTTATACTCCATACTGAGAACGCCAATCTGGGAATCGTACTCCACCACCTGGTCGTAATTGATGTTAAGTTCTTCCAGATATTCCAGAATACCGGAATAAGATGCCATCAGTTCCAGCCAGACCCTGATTTCCTTAAAAACAATCTGCTTCAACTGTTCTTCCCGGATGCTGTGCCTGCTGCACCCCAAAGACCTGTTTTTCGTCTGGCAGATGTAAAAAACCTTTTCTCTGCCTTTATAGTGGTTCACTCTCCGGATCATAGGCGTCCGGCAATCCCCGCAGGACAAAATGCCGCTGAACAGGCTGGCACAATCGGAATCCTCTGACTTTCTTCCGTCATATTTCAATAAATCCTGCACAGTCCGAAATTCCACTTCCGATATAATGGCCTCATGGGTATTTTTGACATAAATCCATTCTTCTCTGGGCTTATTGATCCGCTTTTTCAGCTTGTAATTTACTTTTTCCTCTTTTCCCTGAACCATGGTTCCGATATAAACCTGATTCTCCAAAACCCGCTTTACGGATACAGCCGCCCATTTCCCAGGGCCATCCCCTCCAAATCCTGTATAATACTTCATTCCCAGAGACTTTTTATATTCCATGGGAGAAAGCACACCGGACTGGTTCAGCTTATCTGCAATAGCCGCCATACTCATGCCCGCTATCTTCCATGCAAAAATTTTTCTGACCACATCCGCCGCATATTCATCTATCACCAAAGCATTCTTATCGTCCGGGTCTTTCCGGTAGCCATACACAGCAAAAGCGCTGATACATTTTCCTTCCAAACGTTTTACCTGTTGCTGCGCTTTGACTTTTACGGAAATATCTCTGCAATATGCATCGTTTACGAAATTTTTTACCGGCACGATCAGATTGCTCTCCGCCCGGTCTGCATACAGGCTGTCATAGCTGTCCGTCACCGCAATGAAGCGTACAGAAAAAGCCGGAAAGGTTTTCTGAATCAACCGCCCGGCTTCTATATAATCTCGTCCAAATCTTGATAAATCTTTTACCAGCACACAATTTACTTTCCCGGCACGGATATCTTCCATCATCCTTTGAAATTCCGGCCTTTCAAAATTTGCCCCGGAATAACCGTCGTCGATATAGACGTCAAATAACCGTAAATCCTCGTGGCTCTGAACATAAGCCCGAAGCAGGTCACGCTGGCTGCTGATACTGTTGCTTTCTGTCTTTTTACTGCCGTCAATGTCAGCATCGTCTTTGGAAAGACGCAGATACAGCGCAGTATCATAAATATTTTTCTTACTCATTTGCATCACTCCTGACTTTTATTCGCTGACAAGAAGCCCTCTTGGGGGAATTATGCTACTAAAGTCAGGATTCCGCTTTCAATCCTGACTTTAGATTAACATAACATTTCCGTTTTGTCGAGTCTTTTTAATATTTCAGTTCGGCTATCTGCTTTAAATACTGTTTCAGCGCATCGGTTGCGGAATAATCCTCCTGGCCAAAATACACTCGCACCACATATCCATCATTTAAATGGGTCGTCAGATCATCTTCCCCGGATATTATACTTTCCAGTTTCTCTCTGACTGGTCTTTCTTTAGCAATGGAAATCCGAGCGATATCCCGCAGTTCGTTCCTTTTCACTTCCATAATATTCTTCAAATCACCGATTCCCCCAGTCCTTCTCCCTATACTTTATGCGAAAAGCTTTTTGTCCTATGACATCCCCCTGCATCCTGTTCTCTCCGGGAATTGCTGTTGTTTCCTTGTTTTCCTCTGTCGTATCCGTTTTTTCCCTGATCTTTCCTACCCGGATAATCGCTATATCTATCACCAAAAAGAAGATAAGCAGACCTGCCAGAGCAAGCCCGCCTATCTCACACAATAACCTCATATTTTTCGCCTTTCTCCCTTCCCTGGCCGACATCCTCTCAAACTCTCTGCCAGCTTATTCCTTATCCCCAAAATAGCTCTCCGGTTTATTGCTCCTGATAAAGATTCCCACATCCTCTATCCGCTCCGTCACCGGCATATCCGGCAGGGCCGCCAGAATGTCATTCTTATACCGCCCGCTGGCTCTGCAGTCCAGGATAGAGAACACGCAGGTATCTGTCTCCCTGCGGATGCCCCGCCCAATCCACTGGCGCAGCTTCATCAGCATCCCCGGCACAATGACTTCCGCCAGATACTCATGGAAATCCTCATGTAAAGACTTCTCATACTCCAATACCGGGTCCGGCACGGGAAAGGGCAGCTTCACCACCACAAGGGATGAAAGAATGTCTCCCGCCAGGTCAATCCCCTCCCCGGCGCTGTCACTGGCAAGCAACACCCCGTTCCCACTCCTGCGGAACTCCCGAATGGCCTCCAGCCTCCCCTTTCCCATGGAAAACAGTGGAAATTTTTCTATCCTATCCGAAAGCTCCTGATGCACCATCTCCATCATCCGGTAGGATGTAAACAGCGCCAGCGTATGCCCGTGGCTCTGCCGGATCAATTCCTCCAGCCTGTCTGCCACCGCCTTCCGGTAAGCTGTTTTCCTGATATTGGGAAACGGCATATCCTCCGGAAGATACAACAGGGCATGGTTCCAGTAATCAAAAGGCGACGCCTTGCTCACAGTCAGAATCTGTTTCCGGTTCAGCAGGTCAATCCCTGTCTGGTGCATGTAGCGGCTGAAATCACCGCCTACGGACAGGGTGGCCGAAGTCAGGAGATACGGTTTCCCGCTGCTCCACAAGTCCTCATGGAGCAGGAAGTCAAGGTGCTTTGGCAGAACACAAAGCCTGCAGGCCGTCACCCCTGTATATTCCAGCCAGCAGATAAAATCCTCATAGTCACATAGTACCGCCAGCTTCTCCTGCTTCTGTTCCAGCCTGCCGGAAATACGCTTATATACCGTATTCTTTCTGTCTGCGGTATAGAAAAGCACTAACAGGCTCTTTACCACGGCTGACAGTGCTTTCAGGGATAACAGGACGGACGGTGTGAATATGACTTCCATGCTGTTGTTGTCATACCGCACCCCTGCAAATTTTTTCAGATTTTCAAACAGGGCTGTATTCAGCTCCAGCATTTCTTCACACAGAGAAAGCGCCCCTCTCTTCTCCGGTCTGCCTGCCACCGCTCGGATGATGCTGGCTGCCACACGTTCCAGCTCCACATTTTCAAAGCTGACTCCGTACATCTGTCTGGCGGCCTCCGGCAGCTTGTGGGCTTCGTCAAAGATTAAAATGCCATGTTCCGGGAGCAGACGGTTCCTGCCGCCTTTCCTGCTCAAGATATCTGCCAGTACAAGGTTGTGGTTGGCAATCTGGAAATCTGCTTTTCCCTGGTTGGATCTTCTGAGGAAAGTGCGGTAACGGCATATGCTGGAAAATTCGCAGGTATTTCGGCAGTTTTCCACACAGATCCGCTCTTTCACATAGTCTGTAAGGGGCTGCCCGTCCAGGTCAAGGGAAGCGGCTCCCACGAAAATAGCTGTCAGGATCTCTATCAGCTTCTTATCCTCTGGCCGGTTATTATGACTTACCGAAGATAAATAGGTCTTTACCCTGCTGTCACAGGCATAATGGTTCTTTCCCTTGCGTACCGCAAAGGTTAAAGGTTCCTCAATGATACGGTGTTCCAAAAGAATCCCCGAAATCTGGGGGATGTACTCCTCCGTCAATGCTTTCTGCAAAGTAATGGTGGATGTGGAGATAATCACCGGCTGACCTTCTTCATGGAACAGGCGGTAGATAACCGCTGCTATGAGATAGGCATGGGTTTTCCCAGTCCCCACCTCGGCCTCACATAATGCCACTTTCTCTTTCTCCATGGCTTCCAGCATAGCAAGGGAAAGAGAAAGCTGATTCTCTCTCAATGCCAGTCCGTATTCCGGTAATATGTCATAAAAGATATGTGCAAGCAATTCGCTGGCTCTCGAACTTCCATCCTGTATAAATGGTATCCCGCCCTCTGACTGTGCCGCCATCTTCTCTATGGCTCTCCGGTATCCTGCCTCATTCAGTGGTGTGGGCCTTGAAAACAGCCTCTTTGCCTTTAAGGTATGTAAATCTACCATGCGGTAGCTGTATGCCTTTCCTGTAAAATGCTCCAGAAGCACACAGTTCTTCGTGGTCAGCACAATTCTTTCATTCGGCCGGAAAATCCCCGCCTCATGTATCCTGTTTCGTATGTCCGCTGTGCAGACAATCCATTCCTCACTCAATTTTTAAGCCTCCTTTGAATCCTAAAGGAGCGATACATGCATACGGCGGAAAACGGCAAAGGTTGGTTATCTGTTGACAAAGGGGCCGGTTCCGCCGCATGGTATCTATCGCTCCGATAGAAGTAGTTTTAAAACAAAGGTGTGGCTGACGTTCCGCTGGTGAAGGAATGTCTGTGACATCCTGACGGACACCATAAAAGCCGCCCCCTGTTCTTTCTCAAACAGGGGTGATGCGTTCTCCCGTTTTTCAGGGCTGCCGTTTTTCGGCAGAAGTACCATGATAAGTGACAGGGGGCATCGCAATCCGCCCCACCACGGGGCATCACTGCCACGGACGGGATCGCTCGGAGTATGCCTAAGATAAAATCATCTTGGCATATCGTCTTGGCGTGTCCTGGCTTGTCGCTTCCGGTCTCCCGGCCTGTCAACGTGTATCCGCCACACCCGTATGAAGTTTTCAATGTGCGGGTGAAAGGATGCTCAAAAAATTCCTTTCACCCAACGTGAAAAAACAGGGGGTGTGACGAGTCATTCCTCGTAAAATTTTTTCAGTTTTTTCTCTGCCCACATGAGACTGTCCCAGACTGCCCGCTGATGGACTCCTTCCAGCTTCGCAATCTGTCTTGTGGAAAGCCCCTGGAAAAAGTGGAGACAGAACCGACTTTTCTGCACGTCCGTCAGCTTTCCGCTCTCCAACAGGCGGATGGCCGCTTCCAGTGCTTTCTTTTCTTCTGCCTTCTGAATCAGTTCCACATCAACAGAAGGAGCCGAAGCAACAAGCGTATCTTCCATCCCGCTGATACTCACATTCCGGTGGCTTACTCGATACTCCTGCCTGTCCTGCTGGTAATAGATCTCATCGGACATGGTTTTCAGTTCCGCAAAATCTTCCTCCGTCTTATCTGGATTGTCACGCAGGTAATCTTCCAGTGTTATCTCCACGATGCCGTCTGCAAATTTATAGACTATCCCCTGGCTGTATCGGTTCAGGGCATAATCGCTGTCTTTATAATTTCTCATTGTCCTTTCCTCCGGTTTTGAATTTTCAGATTCAAAACCGGAAGGCGGACTACGGCACCGCATTATCCGACAATTATCGACAAAGGGCGGCCGCATTAGTCCTGCGGCCGCCCTTTGATGTAGTATGTAGGAAATTATTCTGTTATCAGGCTGTAAATGATACTTTATAAATAAAAAACAGGCCGCAGCCCAATGCATATAAAAGGCTGTGACCTGTTTATCGCTTTCTTCTGTCTTGTTACTGACCAAATGTATGGCAGGGTATCTAATTGTCGGAGCTTTAATAGAACTAATCCCCCTTTTCCTGGGGAATCTATCTGTCAATCCAATTTAAAGCCGTTACACCCCACCTTTTTACAAGGTCAAGTATATAAAACAATTCTGATATGGCATGTAGGTAATTCTAAGGTTCTTCTAAGGTTTACGCATTCTTTCCATTTTCAGATTTATTGTACAAACGGTAGCCAACACCATATACCGTTTCAATCCATCCCTCCCCTATAAGCCTTCTTAACTGCCCTATATGATAAAAGATTACAGATTTATCATCTAAATATGTATCTTTCCACACTGCTTCATAAATCTGTTCAAAAGTCAAAGTTCTCCAACGGTTTTTTAACATATAAAACAAAATCTCATACTCTTTATGGGGCAGTATTATTTCCTTTCCATCAATAAAAAGTTACTATTCACGGGGTAGTTGAATAAAGATTTCATAGCATACTGAAAGGCGC
>CAJUFP010000014.1 GCA_910585645.1 uncultured Hungatella sp.
CACGTCCGGTTCTGTGAGGGGCATACCCCGTAAGGGGTATGTCTACTCGACCATCATTTTCGTTGTCGTCGTCATAAAAGATAATGGCTGGCTTTGCTTGTTTAGGCAAATCCGGTTGTACTGGCACATCATTTTCGTTGTTGTCATCATAAAAGGTAATAGCCAGTTTTGCTTGCTCTCTCATAAAATTTCTCTCCTTTCGATTTGGTAGATACCATTATAAAGTATTTTTGAAGGTTTATGTGAGCGTAGCAAAATGCTATTAAATCGAAAAAGAAGTAAAAAACCATTGGGAATTATTCCCCAATGGTTCCCCAAAACTTAATATTGTGCTAATTATAGCTATAATAGACAGAATTTATTGCTTCTTCTTGCAAAGTTCCATATTTATATTCCAAATCAGTCGTATTAAAAAATTTTATTCTGTGTTTTGGCAATAAGTCATAAAATATTTTGTTGGGATTATATATATTCAGTAAATATCTCCATTCTATTTTTGGGAGTAATTTGTTATATTTACGGGCAGTAAAATCTACTAATTTGCTAATGCGTATTCCACCATACATTGAGAAATTCTGGCAAAGTTTTGCATCCGTGAGTATATGTATCCGACTTTGTTTTAATAGGGGAGGAATTTTTTTGCATTTAAGTCTTTTTTTCATTTTATATACATATTGGATAGTATTTGTTTCTGCCGAATAAAACCAATCTCGATAATTAACTGGAATTATTTTATACTTATAAAAACATTTCAGAAAAGTACTATAAATTATATTGATTTTTGAAATACTTTCCGCTAATTCCTTTTTTAAACTAGCAACTGCGGTTTCATTAAATATACTACTAGGTTTAGTCGGAAAATGGGTTTCATCATATTCATTAGTGAGTTCTTGTATTGAAAGCAAGAGTGAGCAGACCAGTTTAGTCAAATGTACTCTAATATGAATTGGTTTACATTTGAGTAGTTCTTTTAGTATTGGAATATAAATATTTTTATGTGTATAAGAATTATTGTATGTATTGACAATTTGCATTAACGTTAATATAGTATTCATACCAAATATTTTTTCGATTATCCACCTATCATTATCTGTTATAAGTATGGATGGATAACGGGAAAAAGTTTCAGTGATTTTAAAAAGGGTCTTAGAATTTATGTATTTTTCCCTTTGCCTTTCTGGTTGTTTAAAACATTCAAGACATTCTGAATTGTGATATAAACTTTTCCAAGTAAAAGAACAAAAATCAACATAATTATTTTCCGTATATATAAAAGGTAAATTGTATTCAAATTCTGATTCTTCAATTTGTTCAAAGGTAGAGTTGTATTTTGGACGGTCTTTTTTCTTTTTCCTCGCATCACAAGAAAAGTTATAAATTAAAGACATGCGAGTATCATCATAATATAAAGGCAAATAGTTTGCTAGACACATAAAAATCTTCTCAAAGTATTTTGGGTCATTTTTCATATATAGGGTTAAAGGATTGTAATAATTAAGATGTGGATGCTCATAATCTATGCCTAGGAATTTATAGCCAAGTGCAAAATCGATCTGTGATTTACGGTCATTATAAAATATTCCATCCATATTAGTATTTTCGAAATCAGCAGATTGGCACAAAGTAGTCCAAATTTCATCAAAAGTACACGCCTCTAATTGAGTCATTTTATTGTTATTATTTTCTTTGGATGTTTGTTTGATTTGGGTTTTTATCAAATCAAATAAAGTGGAATCTATTTCTTTACAATTTAATAAATCTCCATATCGTTTCATTTTCTACCTCCATAAATTTTTTAACATATTGCCTTGTATAAAGTATAGCATAAAAAGGATAATATGGGGAAATATCTTGTTCTAAGCATAAATAATATTAAAATTAGAAAAATGTTCTATGGAACACCCTAGAACAAGCCTGCAAATATAGGATTTTTGTGCTATGGAACATAGAACAATATGCGTGTTTTTAATAAAAAAGGCTTCTAAGCGGGGATTAATCGCCTAGAAACCTTTTAATAGGGTTAATTGCTTTCTTCTTTGCTAATAACATCAATAATGTCTAATACAGCTTTAAATATTATCGTAAGAATATCTGTATACATTGTAAACCTCCTATCGTTTATTCTTACGATTATAATATGTAAGTTAAAAAATCAACTATGAATGATTAGTGGAAGTGGAATCATTATTATCGCTTCCTCCAAGATTTCCTCCTAATACGGTTGCTAATGCTGTCCCTACTCCTACTACGGCCAAGAAACCAAATGCGCCTATAACTCCAAGAAAGGTTTTGTTTTCACTGTCTTTTTTATTCATCATTTCAATTATTTCTTGCATTTTTTCAATAATGTATCTTGTTTCATCAAATGAAAAACCATCCTGTTCCAATTTCTTTTGCAGGGCTTCAATCATGGTGTTACAAGAATGATAAAATGCTTCTACACTACTTGCATTTGATTCATATGCTTTATTCAAAGATTCCTGATAATCATGGAGAAGGTCTTTCATGGCATCAGAAAAATATGGGAACTGCTCTAATGCTTTCTTTGCAACCTCCGGTTCCATTTTGTCTATCATAGAAAGCATTTTCGGAATCTTTTCCTTAGTAAGTTGACAAAAATCTGTAATATCCAGTGCTTTTAATACCATTGGTTCGCTTAGTAGTTTTCCCATTATTTATCTCCTTTTAATAAATTATTTTCGTTGATTGGGTATAAGATTGGATTATTCAAATCCGGTTTTTCTAAGCCTTTTTTCTTTTTACAGTATGGGCATTGGAATTTTCCAATATCAGGGTTCCAATAATAATAACGGCCACAATTTGAACATTTTTTCTTTGCAGCTACTAAAGACATTTTTCCTTCCTTTCGTTTTAATAAGGATAAAAGGGGTTCTGTAGCAGATAATAGCATAATACTTACTCCATTTTAGGTCAATTTCACCCTAATGTCAATAGGTCAATATGCCATAATTTACATAGTAATGGCATAGGAGGCCAATTATGAGCAGATTAAAGGAATTAAGGAAGTCCAAAGGCTATACACAGACTAAAATGCAAATACTGACAGGGATTGACCAAAGTGATTACTCTAAGATTGAGAATGGAAAAAGATACTATACATTTGAACAATGTAAAAGAATTGCTATGGCACTTGATACAAGTATGGACTATCTGGCAGAATTGACAGACAATCCTACTCCATATCCAAGAAAAAACTGATTTTATGCAAACTGAATACCGTCATTTGGGAAAATAAGTCATGTAGTTACTACATCAGGATAAACGGTTATATTATACGCTATCATAATAAAAAAGAGGGTTGAATCCCTCCCTTAAATGTGTTATATTTTAGGTATAAGGAAAGCAACCGCCCACAAAGTGGTTAGCCTCCCAGTTTAGCAAAAGCCTACCCGGACTGCCAAGTACAAGGTAGGCTTATTTATTTTGGCTTGTTGTCCCTATCTATGTAGGCAAGCAGTGCAATTAAAAATGTCGCAAACAAGACTAAATCCTGAAAGGTAAACATCTCCATTTACACCACCTCCCTTCTTTTTCAAGTTAGGGAGGCTTACCACCTTGTAACACGGTTGTTTCCTATCACATCATAACATATCTTTCATGATTCGACAATAGGAGAAACAGCGAGAACAAAAGATTGGTGTATGGAAATATCTTTTTTTACTACACCACTTACTACACCATTTTTTACACCAAATCATTACACCAAGGTAAACGGCTATAAATCGTACAAAGTCCAATGGAGAGGGAAAAAGGACGCTTTAAACGGTGATAAACCGCCTAAAATCCACATGGTTACAACCTCCCCTTTTTATCGCCCTGCTCATTGCGGTTAACGCGGTGGGCGGGGCGAATTTTATTTTTGGGATCATAGGGTGGTGAGGCGGATCCAGGAGATAAGCGAAAGATAGATGAATGTACAGATGGGATCATAAAAACAACAAGATAGAATGTAAAATGTACTTGACACAAAAAGTAAAGGGTGCTATACTTTTTATGTAAAGCAAACTGTACATAGAGTGAGAGCACATAAAAAAGGGTGGTGGCATGAGAAATCGGATTCAGGAGTTGAGGAAAGAGAGGAAGATTCGCCAGGAGGATCTGGCGGATGCGGTGGGAGTGACCAGACAGACGATTATCTCCCTTGAGAATGGCAAGTATAACGCGTCATTGCAGCTGGCACACAGGATCGCCAGGTATTTTGAGAAACAGATCGAAGATATTTTTTTATTTGAGGAGGAGTGACTATGTGGTTGAATACGTTATTTGCGGACAGCGAGGTTGATTTTGCGGCCAGGTGCAGAACCAGAATGAAGATTGGGATAGCAGTGGTGATACTGGGAGCCGTAACCATGGGGATGGTGGCTCTGTGGGGAGGAGAGATACCGACGCTCTACCTTGAAGAGGCCCGCTCCGGGGAGTTTGTGGGCGAGTATTACACGACGCTGGGAGTGGCGCTCATGGCGGCGGGAGGGGCTATGGTCCTGAAGAATCTAAGATGGCTGAAGCACCCGGAGCTGATGAGGAAGCGGGAAGTGGCGGAGACGGATGAGAGAAACCGGCTTTTAGGGCTGCGGTGCTGGGCTTATACAGGGTATGCCATGTTTTTCGTTTTGTATTTGGGGATCTTGGCAGGCGGGTTTATCAGTGTGACGGTGATGGTTGTTTTGCAGGTTGTGCTGGTGGTGTATGTGCTGATGCTGTTGTTGTTTCGGGTTTTGCTTAGCAGGTGTATGTGAGGGGGAAGAGGCGGCGGGTTTTCTGGCAGATATGGAAGCGGATGGGGGCGTTGCGCCTCCATCCGCTTCTATTTTTTTACATAAGTCAGCTGATATTTAGGGGAGTTGAGGATCAGTTCCGTATAATCCATTACCTGCCCGTTGGTCAGATAGGTGGTGTTGGCAACCCGGAGGATAGGGGTATCTAAGGGAATGTCAAACAGGGACGCGATCCGTTTGGAGGGATGGAGCGGTGTGACGGAATGGTTGCTGTAGGCGATCTTTAACCCTTTCACCTGTTCAATGTACTGATATTTAGAGTGCTGCAGCACCTGTATGGATATGTCGGGATACAGGCGGCTGGACATGTATGTAGTCTCAAACTGAAAGATATTATCATCAGCGTAGCGGATCCGCTCAATAAAATAGATAGGTTCCCCGGCCTCAATGCCCAGAATGGAGGCGATATTGGCAGGCGCGCTCTGGAGCATGAAGGTGGGGACCTCCGTGCGCACAGGGATGCCCTGTTCCTGCATAACCTCGGAGAAGCCCTGGATGGAGCTGGGATTTAAGGTGACAGAAGGGTGGCGGACAAAGGTGCCTACGCCGGCCACGCGGGTGAGAAGACCCTGGGCCACCAGGTTGTCCGTGGCTTTGCGCACCGTCACCCGGGATACCTGATAGGTGTTGGACAGCTCCAGTTCCGTGGGAATTAAGTCATCCTTTTTATAGTATCCAAGATTTATTTTCTGAAGAAGATCATTTTCTATCTGTTTATATTGCGCGATTCGTTTCTTTGCCATAATGAGCGACAATCCCCCCTCTTCCAAGATATGTGTTTTCATGTATGTTATTGTAATTGATTCTAAAAGAAATAACAATACTTTTGCCTTGGGAACAAGAAATTTAATAGGTTTACATTTTACTGAATTATATAATACATTTACGGCGAATAAATGATAATACAAATATGGATATAAATGTATTGACATTATGAAAAATATATTATATAGTATAGCTATAGGAAATCAAACTATAGAATATGCACAATAAAAGGTGGTGGGTAAAGAGATTGAACAATGTATTGTATATTCACACTCACGATTCCGGACGTGTCCTTAGCCCCTACGGTTATAAGGTACCGACTCCGGAGATGGAGAAGTTTGCCGGGGAGGCGGCGGTTTTCCGCAATGCCTACTGCGCGGGGCCTACCTGCTCTCCCAGCAGGGCCGCTCTGCTGACGGGGACGTATCCTCACCAGACAGGGATGCTTGGGCTGGCTCAGAGGGGATTTTCCATGGATTACAGCCGTCATCTGGTGCAGTATCTTAACCGGAACGGGTATGACACGGCTTTGTGCGGAATTCAGCATGAGGCCGGCTGGTATCTGGACAAAGGCCAGGGAGCGTCCGTGATCGGCTACAGGGAGGATCTGACCAGAGAAAACGGAGGGTACCGCCAGGAGGATCTGGTAGACTGGGACGCGGAGAACTCCCTTCAGGTATGCAGATGGCTTCGGGACAGGAGCGGCGACAGGCCTTTTTTCCTGTCCTACGGAATGTATGCCACACACCGCCGCTTTCCGGACAGACCGGATCCGGATATTAACCCGGATTTGGCCATACCGCCGTATCCGATTCCCGATTCCAGGCAGACGCGGAAGGACTTTGGGGGGTATCTTGCCAGTGTAAAAAGCGCTGACGCCTGTTTCGGCCGCGTGATCCGATGTCTGAAAGGGGAGGGGCTCTGGGACGATACCATTGTACTGTTTACTACGGATCACGGCATAGCCAATCCATTTTCCAAATGTACCCTGTTTGACAGCGGCATCGGAGTGGCTCTGATGCTCCATGTCCCGGGGGGGATGACGCAGGGAAAGGTGATCGACAGTCTTGTGTCCCATGTTGACGTATTCCCAACGCTGTGTGAACTGCTGGGTCTGGAAAAACCAGATTATCTGGAAGGGGTTTCCCTGGTTCCCCTTATGACCGGGGAGCAGGACCAGGTGAGGGACGACATTTTCGCGGAGATCAATTTTCACACCTCCTACGAACCGGTTCGCTGCGTCAGGACCGGGCGTTACAAATATATCCGCTGCTATGACACTTCGTATCTGAAGATTAACCGCTCTAATATTGATGAATCCCTGACAAAGGATTACTTTGGGGAGCGGGGATTACATGAGCAGAAGAAGGCGGAGGAGGCGCTGTATGACCTGGTCTATGATCCGGGGGAAAGGAGAGATCTGACAAAGGACCCAGAATATGGGAGCGTGCTTCTGGATATGAGAAAAAGGCTGGAAGCGTATGAGCAAAAGACAAAGGATCCTATCAGGGACGGGCTTATGGAAGTAAAGCCCGGATGGAAGGTGAACAAGAAGGAATGTCAGAAGGCAAGTTCAGAAAATCCGGAAGACTATGTGTGATCAAAAGAGGAAAGGAGTGGTAAGATGACAGGAATAATCGTCACAGGACACGGAAGCTTTGCCACGGGGATCACCAGCGGACTGAAACTTCTGGCGGGAGAGCCGACCCATTACCAGATGGTGGATTTTCTGCCGGAGGATTCGGTGGACACGCTGACAGAAAAGCTGAAAGCGGCAGCAAAGCGTCTTTGGGAGTGTCAGGAGATCATGATCTACGCGGATCTGACCGGCGGTTCGCCCTTTAATGTCTCAATCCGCGTGAAGATGGAGGGAGATAAGCCTGTGGAGGTCATTGGAGGCGCCAATCTTCCGATGATCCTGGAAGCGTATATGGCCAGAGAGAGGGCAGAGAACGTGGAGATCCTGGCGCGGTCAACACTGGAGGCGGGAAAAAACGCCGCGGTGTGGTTTCAGGTATCAGGGGAAATGGATGATGATTACGAGGAGTAAGTAGAGGAGGATAAAGATGACTTTTTTTCAGGCATTTTTGATTGGTCTGTTCGCGTATCTGGGAAGTAAACGGACCCCATGGTTTTTCGGCGTGACAGGCGGATGGAATATGATCGGGCGACCGCTTATGGCGGGTCTGATCGTTGGAATCATTTTGGGAGACGTGTCTGGCGGCGTTATCGCCGGGGCTATGGTCCAGGCTCTGTTTATCGGGCAGATCACTCCCGGCGGCGCTATGCCGGCAGACGTAAACTGGGCGGCATATGTGGGCATTCCCCTGGCTTTGGCAGCAGGCGGAACGGGAGAGCAGGCAGTGGCTCTGTCGGTTCCATTGAGTATGCTGGGGCTTGGTCTGTTTAACTTTATTATGACCATCAACGCCTATTTCCCCCATATGGGAGATAAGGCGGCGGCAAAGGGAGACGGCGCGGGGATCCACAGGGCCACCTATCTGGCTGCTGTTCCGAGCTTTATTTTAAGAGCCGGTTCTGCCATGCTTTTGTGTTATCTGGGTTCCCCGATCGCGGAGCTTCTGATCAACAATATGCCTGCCGGGCTCCTTCACTTCTTTGAGGTGGCCGGCAAGATGCTTCCGGCCATCGGGTTCGCCATGCTGTTAAAGCAGTCCCTGTCCAGGCAGTGGATGCTGGTGCTGTTTTTGCTGGGCTGGATCATGATCGGATCCACCAGCATGTCCGTGACAGCCCTGGCTATCTTTGCCACAGCCATAGCCATTGTGTTTGTAATGGCTCAGGGAAACGCACAGCCTGTTGCCCCGGCCCGGCAGAATACAGAGGAGGATGATTGTTATGAAGAATAAAGAACTGACAGAGGGTTCTCTGCTTACCAAAAAGGATATTGACAAAGCGGCCTGGTCCTACATCTTCTTTGCCCAGGCCACCCAGAACTTTGAGCGAATGATGGGCCTTGCCTTCTGCCATGTCATGGAGCCTGTTCTGAAAAAATTGTACGGGAAGGATTCGGAAGAATACCAGAGATCTCTGGAACGCCACATGCAGTTTTACAATACAGAGTCTCAGCTTGGCGCCCTGATCCCGGGAATCACCATAGCCATGGAGGAGGCCCGGGCCAAAGGAGAAAATGTAAGCGAGGAGCTGATTGTCAACACAAAGAATGCCCTTATGGGACCGTTTGCGGGGATCGGCGATTCCATACTGATCGGAACCTACAGCCCCATTCTTTTAAGTATTGCCATGGGCCTGTGCATCCAGGACGGCAATCCTGTCGGCCCGATCATGTTCGGCGTGGTGTGGCTGACTACGGTGGTGGCCCTCCAGTGGTATTTGTTCCACAAAGGATATCATATGGGTATCGGCGCTGCCAACATGTTCTTTACCAACAAGGATCTGGTGGAAAAGATCACCACCGGACTGACTATGATGGGACTGATCGTGATCGGAGGCGTGGCCGCCACCACGGTGAAAGCCAGCGTTATTTACAAATATGTCAACGGCGATATGACCCTGTCTCTTCAGGAGCAGATCTTTGACAAGATCATGCCGGGAGTGATGCCTCTTTTGCTGACTCTGGCAGTGTGGTATCTCATGGATAAGAAAAAATGGCCGGCCACAAGGATTGTCCTGGCGATCATAGTGTTTGCGGCGGTAATGGTATTTTTGGGAATCATGTGATAATGAGAGGACAGCGTTATGAAATATAAAAAACTTTGGACAGACATGCACAGCAATATTCACCACGATCAGATGGCAGAATTGCCTATGTGGTATGAGCACATCAAAAAGGAGATGGATTTCTGGCCCATTGCCTACTATCCTTTTATTATGCGTCCCACAGAGGCAGGGCTGGCGGTGGAGGACCGTCTGGAAGATGAGATCATAGCCAAAGACTGGGAGGTGATCCGCAGGCTGGCAGAGCAGGCCAGGGGAGAGGGATTCCCCATGTTTATGGGCTATGAGTGGCAGGGAGCCGGGCTGGACGGGGATCACAATGTATTTTTCCTGGACAATGCCGGGGACCAGAAGCATCCTCTCCGCTACGAGGAGCTGGCTGAGGCCTACAGAGGGCAGGAAGTTATCGGCATCCCCCATCATCTGGCCTATCAGCCTGGTTCCAGGGGCAAAAACTGGGATACCCACGACGAGACGTTCTCCCCCTTTGCGGAGATCTATTCCAGCCATGGCTGCAGTGAGAATGATGACGGTCCGCTGACCATGAACCGCCATGTCCATATGGGGCCCAGAACCGGCGAGACGACCTACGAGCAGGGCTTAAAGCGGGGATATAAGATAGGGGTCATGGCCGCGGGAGATAACCACAGCGTACCAGGCGTATTTGAGCACGGAAGCATGTGTACCCTGGCCGCGGACCGGACCAAGGAGGCTATCTGGGAGGCCTGGAGAAACCGTCGGGTATACGGGGTATCTCAGAGCCGGATCGAGGTGGATGAGACGATAAACGGCGTGGCCATGGGCGGCGAGGTGACTGCCAGTGACGGCCGGGTGGAGCTGGAATTTTCTGTAAAAGGCACGGCTGCTGTGGACAGAATCGAGATTTTGCGGGATAATGTTCTGGAGGACATGGTGGTTCATTCCGGCACATGGGAGAGACAGAGGCCCGAGGGGGTGATCCGCTTTAAATTCCGTCTGGAGCTTGGATGGGGGCCGGACACCAGAGTCTATAAGGATCAGTGGGTCAAGGAATGGACAGGCCGCCTGGATGTGGACGGAAAGCTGCTGGGCGTGGAGAAGTGCTGGAACAATTACGGTCAGGAGCTTACCGATATGGGGGAATCCTTCTGCCAGTTCTCCATGACCACGTATCAGTCTACAGCCTCCGGCAAGTGGATGGGTCCCAGCAATGTGACCACAGAGGGATTTATCTTTGAGGTGGAGGCTGACGCGGACAGCGTGATGAAGCTGACCATCGACGGCAGAGAATATCTCCTGGAAGTGCGTAAACTGTTGGACAGTTCCAAAGTGTTTGCCCTGTGGGATAAGGTAAGGAAGCTGACAGAGGAGACCTGGGGGGATATCACTCATTACCGGGATGACCCGTGGTGGCACAATGCCTACAAATTCCGGGTGGGCAAGGCCTATCCTCAAAGTTCCTATGAGGTGAGCGGTTCCAGGATAATCAGGTTTTCAAAGAGCGGAAACATCCGGCTGCGCGTCTGGCAGAAAAACGGCGACGCGGCGTGGACTTCTCCGGTATTTGTGACTGTGTGAGAGTAAGGAGGATGGCAAAGATGATGGAGATTGTAAATGTGCGGATTGATGACCGGCTGATTCACGGTCAGGTGGCGACGGTGTGGAGCCTGGCCACAAAAGCAACCAGGATCATGGTGGTGGATGATCAGGTGGTGAAGGATGTGGTTAACAAGGAGGCTTTAAAAATGGCGTGCCCCAAGCAGTGCAAGCTATCGATCCTGACTGTGGAGAAAGCGGCAGCCAACCTCTGCGCGCAGAAGTACGACGGGGAGAAAGTCTTTATCGTGGCAAAAGGCCCGTCCGCCATGCGGGGACTCTATGACCGCGGATTTCACATGGAGCATATCAATGTAGGCAATATGGGAGGCAAGCAGAACACGAAAATGGTGAAAAAGGCAGTCAGCGTGTCGGATCAGGATATTGAGGATTTCCTGTACCTGGCCGATAAGGGTGTGAATATCACTGCCCAGATGGTGCCTGCCGATGAGGTTGTGGATTTTGCGGCGTTGTTGAGAGGGTAGATGGGTTTCGATTTTGCAGGAAAGGCTGTTGCGCTGAAGATTACATGGATCTTTGGGCAACGGCTTTTTTCTTCCTTTGGCAGGGGGATGGGGAGTGGATGTGTTGGATTGGTGGTTGTAATGGGGCGGGAGATTAACTATAATGAAAGGGAAGTGAATGAAGCGGCTGAGAGGGTGTTTTTGGAAAGAGGTGGAGGATGGTTAGCCGGGAAGGTTTTATGGGGATTTGTTATTTTGGGGTTTTGGCGATGGTGCTTATGGCGGTTGGCCGAGGCTGCAGCCCTGTGGGGAGAATGGGAGGGACAGAATATACGGCAGCCGTGATAACTGAGGGGACAGTTGAGGATGAACATAAAGGAACGGGAGAGAAAGGGGAGGTGGATAAGGGGCTGGAGCGGCCAGCGCGGGGAAGGCCGAAAAGGCAGAGACAAAAAGACGGCCAGGTTGATCCAGTGTGTATCGTTTTTCAGGAGCCGGCTATTGAGGAGGAGACCAGGAGGATTCTGGAACAGCCGGAGGGCGATATTACGGTGGAGTCGGTGCTGGGGATCAAAAGATTTGCCGTGCGTCATGAGAAAGTGGATTCTCTGGCGGATCTGCGATGGTTTTCTGACTTGGAGGATATTGCCGTATTGTGGTGTGACCTGAAGAGTTTGGAGGGAATTGAAGGGTTGGAAAATCTGGAGAAGCTGGACGTGAGAAATAACAGGATCACCAGTTTAGAGCCGATCAGGGATTTAAAGAATCTGAAGGAACTTAATTGTCTCAGGAATTGCATTGAGGATTATGGGCCTTTAGAAGGACTTGTAAAGATGGAGAGACTCAGTATAGGAGATGATAACAGCAGCTATACGGATCTATCTCCCATAGCGGGTATGAAGAACCTGAACTATTTTAGTGGAATGTCATGCGGAATTTCGGATATTTCGGCTCTGAAAGCCTGCAGACAATCTCCATACCGGAGCTGACCTGTGACGGCCAAACTCGTATTTTCCCAAGTGAGGAAAGACAACTTGTGTTGGAAGATATGAATTTTGACGGATACCAGGATATCCGCTTGTATGATACCCTTGGAGGCGGGTACAGGGTTGAGTGGGTGTACTTTCTTTGGAATCCCAAGAAAGAGCAGTTTGAACATGAACCTGCTCTTAATGGTGTTCCGGCTATGTGTATGCCCAGCTTTGACCAGGAGGATAAAAAGGTTTATGGGATGGTCCGTTATAATGCGGGAAGTCATGGCAGTTATATATATGAATACATAGACGGAGTTCTCACCAAGATGGTCTATGAACTGGGTGAGTGGCTGTACTGTGATGATGAGGATATTATACGATGGTTATCCGATGCCGGAGTAAAGACGGAGTGGCCTCATTGGCAAATATGGCATAGCTATATGGAAAAGCGGAACCCAGATACCGGAGAGATGGAAATGGTGAAAGATGAGTATACGATTGGCGCCTATGAATACACAGATGGAATGGGGGAAGAGGTTCTTACAGTAACCGGGGATTCAGAAATTGGAGAATGGATCGCTGAACATGGGTGGTAGTCCAGGTAACTACATTACAGTCTGCGGAAGCTTTCTTAAATATTTATTATTTTACGTTTACAATAGAGCCGTGATAAAGTAAAGGAAAGAATGCGAAAAAAGTGTCGCTTAACAGCTAGTTAAGCGACACTTTTTATTTATACAAATAGAAAAAACGTAATTTTTATAACGATTCCGATTATATCATCATTTATGGCAGGTGTCAACTGTTGGGAGATGTCATTTTATTCCTTATTTTGTATATACATCATTAGCAATTAACAGCAATATTTTTATTTTTTCTATTATTATAAGAAAGTTTGGGTTTGAACAAAAGGAAAAAAGTGTCGCTTAACTAGCTGTTAAGCGAACCTTTTCCGTAAGATCCCGTCTCAAAATGGAGGATCAACGATGTGGTGTGTGATACATGTAAGGGACAGGGGAGAGAAGCATACGGAGCGCCTTGTGGCCGGCCTTCTTCCCCAAAGCCTGGACGCCCGGTGTTTTCATCTGACCAGGAACAGGAAAAAGAAATTTCAGGGAAAGTGGCAGACCGTCCAGGAGGATCTGTTTCCGGGATATGTATTTGTTGATACGGACGATCCGGACAGGGTATACCGGGAACTTAAGAAAGCGCCCAGGCCGAAGCTTCTGTTTAGTGATGACCAGTATGTTTCTACATTAGAACAGAAGGAGTCGGATTTTTTGGAGCTGATGGCGGATAAGGGCGGAGTGATCGGTATATCCAGGGTAGCGGTGGATGAGGGTGGGACGGTCAGGTATCTGTCAGGACCACTTAAGAATGTGGGGGATCGTGTGAGGAAAGTAAACCTTCATAAAAGGATCGCGGAGATAGAGGCGAGCCTTATGGGGGAAAAACAGATCTTGTATCTGGGGATAGAGATGGAGAGTCCATGATGGACGGAGCTAAATGTGTTTTGTTTTAGGCTCGACGTACACGGGGATTCTGTCAGAAGATATGGAAGAGGTGAGGGATGGATGTGGTATGTGATCCGCACAGAGCCGGGGCAGGAGGAATCCGTGAGACGGCAAGTTCGAGGCAGGTTGACTGAAAGATACTCGGATGACTGCAAAGTGCTCTACCGCGCCTGTAAAAAGAGATATCTGGGGGCATGGCATGAGGAGACGGAAATGTTCCTGCCGGGATATGTGTTTTTGGTGGCGGAAGATGAAGATTCCGGAAGTGGATGGATGTCTTTGTATGAGAAATCGGATGAGAGATCGGAAAACGAGGGGGCTTTTGGGAATGACGGGGGCTTAAAGGGCAGAGAGATGAGGCCTGTTGAGAAAACCGAAGCGGAATTTCTAAAAAGGATCACAGGCGGAAAGGATGAGATCGGAATGTCCTACGGCGTGATCCGGGACGGAGTCCTGAAGATCTCCCGGGGGGCGATGACAGGGATGGAGGAGCGGGTGACAAAGATAGACCGCCACAAACGGAAAGGTTACATCAGGGTGCGGCTTGGCGATGAGGTGCGGATGGCGGAGATCGGGCTGGAGATCACGGAAAAGACGGATTCTGCGGGAGATCTGCCAGGATCAGAACCAGAGAAAAGCCGGGTTAAGGACGATCTCCCAAGGGAGAGCCTGTAGGATATGTGGTATGTGATGCAGGTTCATACGGGAGTGGAGATGGAGATCTGCGGGCAGTGCCGCAGCCGGGTTATGGAAGAAGGCGAGGATGTCTTTGTCATGCTGGCGGAGCGGATGACAAAGATCCGGGGAGAGTGGTCCCTGACCATGAGCAGGCTGTTTCCGGGATATCTCTTTGTGGAGACAGACAGGATCCGGGATTTTTATGAGCGTCTTGGCAGGATCGGGCAGACAGCCAGGATCCTGCGGACCG
This sequence comes from uncultured Hungatella sp., assembly GCA_910585645.1. Classification (GTDB taxonomy): domain Bacteria; phylum Bacillota; class Clostridia; order Lachnospirales; family Lachnospiraceae; genus UBA3402. Next base: position 14,716 of record CAJUFP010000014.1, read on the forward strand.
GGGAGGAGATGACGCCCCTGTACCCGGAGGAGGAGGCGTATCTTCGGATGGTGGGGGGAGATGGCCACGTTGTCAGATATTCCAGGGGATACATCGAAGGGGACAGACTGGTGGTCACATCCGGCGCTATGAAGGACTGTCAGGGAACAGTAAAAAAGATCCTGCGCCATAAGAGACTGGTGGTTTTAGAGATACCACTGATGGGGCGGATGACGGAGGTTACTGTGGGGATGGGAGTTGTCTCCAGAGACAAAGGAGGGGGGAGAGTCCAGGTGATGGGAAATTAAGGATTTAGATTCCACAAAAAGAAGAAAAATCGCAGAGTGTATCTGACGTCTCGCGCGCTGTACAGGATGTGATGGACATAAAGGGCTTTGTCATCCAGAGTGAGTGTTCTTCTGGGATGGCGAAGCTATGTCTATTTTAATAAAGCAGAGATTGTTTATGGGAGTGTATCTAGATTATGAATATACCATTTTCTCCGCCTGATATGACGGAGTTAGAAATTGAGGAAGTGAAAGAAGCTATTTACTCTGGGTGGATCACTACGGGGCCGAAGACTAAAGAATTTGAATATCAGGTGGCCGATTTTTGCGGTGTGGATCGGGCTGTATGCCTTAATTCTCAAACTGCTTGTGCAGAGATGGCCCTTCGGATTTTAGGTATTGGGGAGGGAGACGAAGTTATTGTTCCAGCCTATACATATACAGCATCAGCGTCCGTTGTGAACCATGTTGGAGCCAGCTTGATATTGATTGATGTGCAGAATGATTGTCTTGAGATGGATTATGACAAATTAGAAACGGCGATTACAGAGAGAACGAAAGCTATTATACCTGTTGACTTGGGAGGTATTCCCTGTGACTACGAAAAGATTTTCTCAATTGTTGAAGATAAAAAGAAGTTATTTGTGTCTGCAAATATTGTTCAGGAGGCTATGGGTAGGATTGCGGTATGTGCTGACGCCGCTCATTCATTTGGAGCAACATGGCATGGACAGAAGACAGGAAGTATTGCGGATTGGTCCAGTTTTAGTTTCCATGCCGTGAAAAATTTGACTACAGCTGAGGGCGGAGCTCTTACATGGAAGGCAATACCAGGAATTAATAATGAAGATATTTACCATCAGCTTCAGTTATATTCATTGCATGGGCAGTCAAAAGACGCATTTTCAAAAACAAAGCCAGGGGCTTGGGAGTATGATATCGTAGGGCTTTGGTATAAATGCAATATGACGGATATTATGGCGGGAATTGGTCTGGCACAGTTAAGTCGGTATGAGAAAATTTTGGAAAGGCGAAAGAAGATTATTGAAAGTTATGATGCTGCTTTTAAGCCATTAGGTATTGAGGTATTGGAGCATTACAATCAGCAACACCAATCGTCAGGACATTTGTACATAACTAGAATACCTGGGATTTCAGGAGAACAGAGGCAACAGATTGTTGAAGGAATGGCAGAAGTGGGGATTGCGGTAAATGTGCATTATAAACCGTTACCCATGATGACAGCATATAAAAATTTAGGATTTGATATAAATGATTATCCAAATTCCTATAAAAGGTTTGTAAATGAGATTACATTACCATTACATACAAAACTGACGGATAAAGAGGTGGAATATGTGATTGAGAATTACTCTAGGATCGTCAGAAGGTATATGAACTAGAAGATTATTTACCATGAGGAGCGTGGTTATGTGCTGAAAAGATGGGATAGCCTTCCTGGATATATGAGAAACGATACAGTGCGACCATATTATGACATATTAAAAAAGAGATGGATGAGTCTATTGTTAAAAAGAACTTTTGATTTTGCAATCTCTGTAGTGTTAGTCGTGATTTTACTGCCAGTTATGGTAATTATTGGTATAGGGATTATGGCAGATTCAAAAGGCGGAATATTTTTTGTCCAAGAGAGAGTAACTCAATATGGAAGAAAGTTCAAAATTTTTAAGTTTCGGACCATGGTAAAGAATGGGGAGAAGTTAGGAGATCAAGTGACTGTGGACCATGATAGGCGAATAACGAAGATAGGGAGGCTGCTGAGAAAATATCGTTTAGATGAATTGCCCCAGCTTTTCAATATTATTCTGGGCGATATGAGTTTTTGCGGCGCTCGGCCAGAAGTTCCATACTTTGTACGGGGGTATTCCAAAGAGATGATGGCAACACTATTGCTTCCGGCGGGGGTAACAAGTGAGGCTAGTATTAGATATAAGGATGAGGCAAAGATGTTGGAAGGCCTATGCGATGTGAATAAAGTCTATGCGGAAAAGATCCTTCCAGAGAAAATGAGATATAATCTTTATGCGATTAAGAAATTTGGATTTTTGAGGGAAATATGGATTATGATGAAAACGGTAAGAGCAGTGATGAGGTAAAGAGCGGGGGATTTGCTTAATGAGAAAAGATGATTTGAGGAATATACAAGATAAAGAGCTAGAAATACTTCTTTATTTTCAAAAGATATGCACAGAACATAACCTGAAGTTTTATTTATGCGGAGGTGCGTTAATAGGCGCAATCAGACATAAAGGTTTTATTCCGTGGGATGATGATATCGATATATTTATGCCAAGACCGGATTATGAAAGGCTTCCGCGAATATGGAAAGATTATGCGGATGTAAAGCATTATTCATATTGCAGAACGACAAAAATGAAGATCTATCATGATGCCGGGGCGTCAATTCGTGATAATAATACAACTTTTATAAATCGGCACAGCGTCAATGATAATATTTGTCATGGATTGGCTCTTGAAATCATGCCTATTGATGGATGTCCAAAAGGGAAATTGGCAAGGGTATTACAGATAACAGATGCAATGATATTTGCGCTTTTTAATGCACAACGAATTCCTGCAAATAAAGGATTGATATTTAAACTTTTGGCTAAAATTATCTATAAATTGATACCTTCAAAGGAACTAAGATACTACATATGGAAAAAGGCAGAAAGACGTATGACTAAGTATAAGTGGGAAGATTGCGATGAAGTTACTGAGCTGATTGGTTCCTTAAGAGGTATGAGATTTAGGCATCCCAAAGCTGACTTTGATAATATTATATATAAAGAGTTTGAAGGGTATCTGGTTCCGGTTATGGCTGGATATGACAGATATTTAAAATTACTTTGGGGAGATTATATGAAGCTTCCTCCATTACGTGAAAGAGTTGCTAAACATGATACCGTTTTTATTGACATGCATAATAGCTATAAGATGTACAAAGGGAAATATTATTGTATAGAGAAAGAGAGGCAGTAAACGTAGATTGACAGATATGTATAAAGATTAATATGCAAATGGATTGAAAATAGGGTATCAATATAGCTATCAGTTATTACTTAAAATTGAAATACTAGGGAGAAAATAGTATGAATATCGCAATCATTATTGCTGGTGGAAAAGGTCATAGAATGGGACAGGATATTCCCAAGCAATTTATTAATGTGTTTGATAAGCCTATTATCATTTATACATTAGAAGGATTTCAGAAACACCCGCAGATAGATGCAATCGAGGTTGTATGTATTGATGGATGGCATGATGTACTTAAAGCATACGCAAAACAATTTAATATAACAAAATTAAAATGGATTGTATCAGGTGGAAGTACAGGGCAAGAGTCTATACGTAATGGCGTTTATAATCTTGAAGATAAGTGTAAGGATAATGATATTATTATCATTCACGATGGGATTCGTCCAATGGTTGATGAAATGGTTTTATCAGATGTTATCGTAAAATGTAAACAATATGGAAATGCTGTTACATCAATTCCATACACTGATCAGATATTTGTTGTTGATAATGAAATTTCCACAATAAAGCATATTCCAAGGGAAATATTAAGAAAGGTTACGACCCCACAGGCATATTATTTTGGAAAATTAATCGGAGCATATCACGAAGCTTTTTCTAAACAGATTGGAATTTATGGTTCTTCATATACCAATACAATGATGGTTGAACTTGGCGAAAGATTATACTTTGCGGCAGGTTCTGAAAAAAATATAAAATTGACAACAAAAGATGATATAGAAATGTTTAAAGCTTTGCTGGTTGCGAAGAAGGACAATTGGTTAAAATAGGAGAATATCTCATGAATTATGATATTAAATACCAAAGTGATATTGAAAGGGTTGTAGGTAGTATTCTTAAACTAGAAGAATTAAAAGAGAAGGTTATTTTAATTACAGGAGCTTCGGGATTAATCGGTTCTAGCATTTCGGATATCTTATTTTATCTTAATAAGAAAAAGAATTATAATATATCGATATTTCTAGCAGGACGAAGTTTAGAACGGATTAGATCTCGATTTTATAAATATAAATGTGGTCTCGATTATAATTTTTGTGAGTTTGATGGAATGAGTAATGAAAAGGTAGATATCCAGGCAGATTATATAATACACTGTGCTGGATATTCGAATCCCCGTGCGTATACGCAGTCTCCGGTTGAGACATTACTGGTTAATATATATGGATTATATACAATTCTGGAGTGCGCAAAAAGGAACCTGTGTAAAAGGGTTTTATATGTATCATCAAGTGAAGTATATGGGATTAAGGAGATAGAAAGTTTTTTTAATGAAGAAGATTATGGATATGTAGATATTTTAAAATCACGTTCCTGTTATCCGAACGGCAAAAGGGCAGGTGAGACGTTATGCAGCTCCTTTACAGATGAATATGGCATTGATACAGTAATTGTCCGGCCAGGGCATATATATGGTCCGCAGATTACAGATGGGGATGATCGAGTTTTTGCTCAATTTACAAGAACAGTGGCTGCGCATAATAATATTATTATGAAGAGCGCAGGTCTTCAACTTCGATCATATTGTTATTCCTTAGACTGTGCTTCAGCTATTTTGGCGGTCCTTATTAACGGAGAATCCAAAAACGCTTATAATATCTCAAATAAAGATTCAATAATATCAATTAAAGAATTAGCGGAGGAATTCGCAAAAATCAGCGGACAAGATATCCTTTTTAAGGCTCCTACTGAAAGCGAAAAGAGAGGATACAATCCAATGTCAATATCAGCTTTAAACTCAAAGAAGTTAGAGTCTATTGGATGGAGGGCACAATTTGATATACACGAAGGCGTAAAAAGAACATTGGAATGTTATGGTTAGGATTGTGAAAATTATTGAGTCAATTAAATAGTTTGTTTTAGGGAGTTAAGATGATACGTCCAATACAGGTACTCCAAATAGCAATCGGTGGTTGTGAATATGGCGGTGTAGAGAATTATTTATATCAGAATTATAGATATATAGATCATAAAGAAGTGAATTTTTCCTTTCTCTTTTTGAGGGAGAATTCTATGAAGAGTAGAATGGACAGTCAGGTAATTAGAGATTGTGAAATACAATCGCTCACTTCGCCGGATGGATTACTGGGATATTTTCGGATCATATTTTGTTTGTTAAAAAAAATAGATAACAAAAAATATGATATAGTTCATATCAATACAGGTTCATTGGTTGTAACGTTTGTATGTATGAGCATTGCTGCGTTAAAAGGGATAAGGTTAAGAATTTCGCATTCTCATAGTACCCATTCTTTAGGGAATATTGCTACAAATATCTTTATAAAAGGATTGATTAGGATTATGCGTCCTTTTATGCAGGCAACTATTATATTACTTTCTACATATTTATTTGCATGTTCTCGCGATGCAGGAAAATCTTTGTTTGGAGAGTTAGGAATTCAAAACAAAAAATTTAGAATCATGCCTAATGCTGTAGAAATAGAAAGGTTTATGTTTAATCAAGATACAAGAAAACAAGTCAGAGAACAGCTCCGTATCAGCGACAATACATTGATCATAGGACATGTTGGTAGATTTGATAAAAATAAAAATCAGAGATTTTTATTAGAGATATTGGAGGAGTTGTTGAATAGACATGCGGATGTAAGGCTTTTATTGATAGGTGATGGTGATGAATTATGCCAAGTCAAAAAGGAGGCTGTTTGTAAAGGACTTGGTGACTCCGTTTTCTTCTTAGGAAGACGAGGAGATATCTGTGATCTAATGCAGGCAATGGATGTTTTTGTGTTGCCATCATATTTTGAAGGATTGTCAATCGTAGCAATTGAGGCACAGTCTGCCGGATTACCAGTATTTTTATCTGATACATTGTCAGCAGAACATAAGATAGTAGATAGTGTATATTTTTTGTCAATTTATTCCGGTCCTGGAAAGTGGGCTGAATTGATTCTTGAAAAGAAAACAGTACGCAAAAATACGAGTGAAATAATGCGAAGAGCTGGTTATGATATACGTAGTTCGTCGAGTGTGCTGGAATGTGCTTATAAAAAATATTTTTAATATTAGTAGGATAGGATAAAATGATTGCAAAAATACGAAACCAACAAGTTCCAGAGGTCAATTTTCCATTGATTATGTTGATTGTTACTCAGTTTCTGGGGTTATTGATAAATAAAAATAATTTTGCAATAGATCTGGCATTGTTAATATGTTCATTTTTTTTTACAAGAAAAGTAGATATTAAATATATAGTTATATCTGCTGTATTTGTTCTTCTGATTTTAGCGAGATATTTAATGGGGCACAGTGAGGTTAAAGGATACTTTGCCCCTATACACCACTGTACAAAATATTTAAATACATTTCTGGGAATCTCAGTATGTTGTTTAATACAATATATGAGTGAACGAGAAAAGAGAATTATGATACATATAGTATGCTTATGCTGTATAGTGACAGATATTTTTTCTGTTGTTTATGAATTACAGAGTCCGTTAGCAATACGTTATAGAGGGTTGTATGGCGGTGACTATCCATGGATCGTTTCGTTTGATCAGATATTTGCATATTCAATTTTTGCTGTTATGATCGTGCTGATGTATATTTCGGAGAGGGTGAAATATAAAAAGGATTGGTTGATTATTTTTACGGCAGTGATGAATTTGTTTGTGCTTGCATTTTCAAAGTTAGCAACACCGATGTTTTTAGCTTTTATGATCGTAATCATGTATTATACTTATTTTCTTATTAAAAAGAGAAAATTATATATAATCGTTTTAACATACATTAGTTTTTTTATCATTATTTTTAGTAAGCAGATATTAAATATAATTCTAGCTTTAAATACAGGTGAAGGTTTTATTGCTTCCAGAGTAAATGCGGTAATAAACGCTTTATTAAAAAATGGTGGTCAAACTACATCGCTTTCCAACAGGAAGATAAAAATAGATATTTGTTTAAATAGTTTAAAAAAGAATCCATTTATGGGGATTGGATTTACTAACTTTAATGAGTATACAGTTGGATGCCATCAGGATTGGTATGATATATTGGCAGTTTCAGGATTTTTTGGTTTTATGGCGATAATAACTGTATTGATCCTTTACAGTAAAAGGATATACAGGTATACAGAAAATCGAAAAGATAAAATGAGATATGTTTTTGGTCTAATATATTTTTTTACGCTTGGTTTTTTTGATCCATGCCTTAATATCAGTATAATCATTGTTGTGTTTGGCTTGATTCCTAATATGGGTGTTTTATTAAGGAGAAAAAATGAAAAAGGAATTTAGTTTTATAACTCTCTCTTATAATCACGAAATGTATATTATTGAGCATTTAGAGAGTATAAAAGCTTTAATAGATAGATATGGAAAGGGTCGATGTATAAACTATATTCTTGCGGACGACGCGTCTTTTGATTGTACAGTAGGTATTGTAAAGAAGTGGATAGAGTTGAATGGATCTATTTTTTCTTCTGTTAAAATTATTGAACATAAAGATAATGTAGGGATTGTAAGGAACTTGATGGATGCGATTGAAGCATGCCAGAATGATAATTATAAATTTTTAGGTGGAGATGATAAGTATGTAGTATCAAATATATTTAAACTCGTTGATGATGCAGGAGATAAGCTGTGGATCACACCTACTATACCGTTTGGGTCATTCAATAAAAAACAGGTAAACGCCGCAAATCGGAATTTCTCATTGCTAAAATATGCGTATAGCAGGGGTAAAGTAAAAGAGATAATGGAAATAAAAAATATTTTTCCGGCACCTGGAGTTTTTATACCAGGAAAGTATTTGAAAGAAAAACAGTTTGCTGAGTATATAAGAGAATTTCATTATATTGAAGATTACCCTATGTGGCATTATCTCTTATATGATAAGAATTTGGATATAGCGGTGAGTAAAAAGCCTTATATATGCTATCGATATGGAAGCGGTGTATCTACTAAAAAGAGAGAAGATTGTTTTAGCCCCTATATCGAAGAAAGAAGAAAGATTTTTAACCGTTTTCGGTTAAAGATGTATCTGTATCCTAAGGTTATAAATCCATATGCATACTATATTTTTTTTCTTCAATGTATCATAAGATTGAAATCAATCCACTTTGTTTGATAATGAACAATTGAGAGAAAGGAAACAGGTTTATGAAGCAAAGCAAGTTGTATGAGCGTATAGTATGGGTGGATTGTCTTAAATTATTGGCATGTTTGGCAGTGTTTGTGGATCACACATATGGTTTTTTATATTCAAATCCTTATATACTGTACGCGTCTTATTATTCAGTACCTGTTTTTATATTTCTTAGCGGGATGACAGGGTATGAGTCTAACAATAAACATATATCTGAACGGTATAAAGATGATATGGAGAGAAAGTTATCACGGATTTTGATTCCCTATGCCATCGCAACTGCTATGTATATACTGTATGTAAATAGATTTTTTGATCTAAAGACATATATATTGTCCTTATTGCAATTTGACGCAAGCGCGCCCTTTTATTTTCTGGTTTTTTATATACAGCTTGTTATGATTGGAAGAGGATTATATAAGTTAATTGAGTTGACTGAAAAAAAGACATATTTTCAATGGATTTATTTGATAGAGACTATTATATTGATTTTAGTTTCGTCATTAATGATGAGATTTACATATGTTTTACCTGTTCATGGAGGTGGAAAGTATTTATTTGGCGGTACTTATTTGGTTATCTATTTTTGGGGAATGTTATTTGGAAAATATAATAAAAAAGTAGCCTGGGGGGGGTAAATGGAGTTACTTTGTTTGTATTGGCAGTATAGTGTTATCAGTATTTTGGGTCAGATTTATGGTAAGTAATCAATTTCGGGTTGATGAACGGCTTATTTATTTCGGATCAGTTAATCCCCCAGGACTCACTTTAAGCGTGTATTCAAGTATAGTAGTTATATTTGGATGGAGTCTGGACGCGGCAATAAAATCCTCTAAAAAAATTTTTTTAGTAAAAGTATGGAACTGGATTAGCAGAGGCGGAAAATATTCGTTATATATATTTCTGTTTCATATGTTATTTTTATCCATATTTCGAACAGGCGGAACGTTTATTCAAAGCTGCTGGATAAAAAGAATTACTTGTATTCTGTTTGTATTTGGCGGTTGCTGTATTACTGGGATGGTTATTGAATTGGGAATGAAGAAATACATAAAAGGGTCGCAGGATCACGTTAAAACATCACAGAGAGGATAAAAAATTGAATATATTAGTAACAGCTATTGGAACAGCATCAGCGACAGCTATCGTAACACAGTTGAATAAATTAAAATCGGAGATACCGATACATATAATCGGAGCTGATATATATCAGAGGTATGAAGTAGGGACAGCAAAGTTTGTGGATGAATTTTATCAGTTTCCATCTGCGGTGGAAGATCAGGAAAAATATTTTGATTTTTTACTTGATTTTTGCAGGCGGCATAGGATTGATTATTTGTACTCCACAATAGATGAAGAAGTGGTATCCATGTGCAGACACAGAAATGAGTTGATGCAGATAGGGGTTGTTTTATGTAACGCAAATAGTGAAGCGGTTTTTTTAGTGCATGATAAAGTAGGATTTGGAAGATGGATCGCAAAGGAATTTCCTGAACTGTATATCAGGACATTTGAAAATATTGAACTTATTTCAGGTTTCGATCTTCCAATCTTTATTAAGCCGAGAAACGGAAGGGCTAGTATTGGATGTATGAAGGTAAGTACGGAAGCTGAATTGGAGAATATAAAGACTCAAATCAATAATGAAAAAGTGGTGATTCAGGAATACACAAAAGGAGATATTATCGTAGCGGATGTAATCAGGAATCGAACCTATAAGACATTGAGAGTGATACAGCGTCTTGAGATGCTGCGCAACAGCAGTGGATGCGGTATAGCGGTAAAGATTATAAAGGATAAGCGGATTGACAGGATATGCCAGGATATAGCCGAAAAATTAGATTTGAACGGAGTTGTGAATATGGAGTTTTTTAAGGATGGGGACTCTTTGAAGATAATCGAGGTTAATCCGCGTTTTTCGGCAGGAACTATGTATACATGTCTGGCTGGTTATGATCTTGTGAAAAATTCTTTGAATATTGCCAGGGGACTGCCCTGTATAGATGAACATGTCACAGTGGGAGGATATTATGCAAAACGATATGAGGTTATTAAATTATAAATGGACAAAAGATATAGATAAGGTTGAGATGGCAGGTAAAAGAATATTAGTAGCCGGAGGAACAGGGTTTATAGGAAAAAGGCTGCTTTGGATATTATCATATTTAAATGCTGAGGTTTATGTCATTACACGTAGAAGCGATTGTATAAAAATGAAAAATATTACCTATATAAAGGGAGATTTGAAAAATCCGGAAGAACTTAAAAAAATAAGAACTGGGATCAGGTATGACGCGGCTGTCTATATGGCCGCCAATATTCCCTTACGAGGGGAGAAAAAGGAAACCTTATTTGACGCAAAAAGGACTACCCTTGATCCGTATCTGAATTTTCTTGAGGTGTTTGGGGAAGAGGTAAAGCAACTGATCTATATCAGCAGCATAGACGCTATAGGACATTGCGGCCAGGAAGGATACAAGGAAGACGTATTTCCGGATAATCCTACTCCATATGGACTGGCAAAGTATACGGGAGAACTGTATACAAAAAGTTTGGCCGATGGATTGGGAATTCCATACTCAATACTCCGGTTCTCACAGGTATATGGGTCAAATGAGCCTGTTGTAAGGATAATCCCTATATTGAAAGAATGCCTGTTGGAAAATAAAAAGTTTTCTCTTATTACCTCAGGAGAGGAGAAAAGAAGGTATTTATATATTGATGACGCGGTGCAGGCTGTTTGCCGTATGATCGTGAAAAAAGAAACCGGTGTATTTAATATAGCAGGGCCGGACACGGTGTCTATAATGGAATTGATAAGGTTAATGGAGAATATCTGGAAGAAAAATCTGGATCTAGAAGTAAAATGCGTAAAGGCTGGCGAAGATAATATTCCGTCTGTAGAGAAGGCGGAAAGGATATTGGATTATCATCCTGAGGTATCGGTAGAAGAAGGATTGCTAAAGATTAAGGAGGAGGAAAATGCGTTATTGGGATAGATCGAAGCAGATGATGGAAGAGGGGATGGAATATCTGTTTAGGGCAACGCCGTATATCGAGCCGATTCTTTCCTATGGTAAAGGCAGTTATGTATGGGATGCAGATGGAAACAGATATCTGGATATGAACGCGGGACAATTCTGTATGACGTTTGGTCACAATTATAAACCGTTTATAGACAGAATAACTAAGCAGATGACAAATATTTATCATTCTAATACTTCCGCTCTAAGTGACGGTATTTTTGAGGCCTCTAAGCTGATGGCGGAAATCAACCAATATAATGTAAGTAAAACATTATTTCTATCAACAGGATCGGAGGCGAATGAGGCCGCGATCAGATACGCGAAATTTTATACAGGGAGAAATGGGGTAGCGTCTGTTGATAAAGGGTATCATGGGCTTACATTGGCGTCTCAATCATCCACTATGGCCGGGAGATGGTCTCTTCCGAAAGTAGTTGGAACATTTTCGGTAAAAACACCAGTTTATATTCATTCAGAAAAAAATGTAGATGAGGAGACGTTCTTGTCAGAGTGTATTGGAGAGTTGAAACATTTATTTAAGACCGTCGGAGATCAGCTTAGTAGTTTTATTGTTGAACCGATTATAGGTGTAGGAGGGATGGCAAAAATACCTGGCAGTTATTTGAGGGAACTGAGAAAGCAGTGTGACGAATATGGAGTAATCTTGATCGCAGATGAATGTCAGTGTGGATTTGGAAGAAGCGGCCAATGGTTTGCCTATGAAATGGATGGTATTATTCCGGATATGGTAACTACAGCAAAGGCTATGGCAAACGGGCTGCCTGTCAGCGCGTTGACAATGAGAAAAGAGATAGCAGAAAAGGTTGAGGGAAGGCTGACTCATTTTAGTTCTCACCAGAATGATTCTCTTGCTGCCGCCGCTGTAATATTTGTAATAAATGAAATAAAGAGCAGAAATCTGCTTAATGAAAACAGGAAAAACGGAGGAGCGTTGCTGAACGCAATTTCAGAGGTATGCAAAATGACAGAAGATCTTTCAAATCCAAGAGGGTGGGGGCTTATGTGTGGATTTGACATTAATAATACTATTATAAGCGATTACAGGCAGGTGAGCAGTAAGTTGAGAGAGGCGCTGTTAAGAAATGGCGCTTTGGTTCAGGCTGTCAGACAAGGGCGGACTTTCAGGGTTATGCCTTCATACTGTATAACAGAAGATGAGATTGTGGAATTTAAAGATATATTTGAAAGAGCTGTTAAAGAGGTGTTCTTTTCAAAATGGAAATGATTTCATGGGAAGAGTGCTAGTCGTAGTGGCTAAAGCCAATATATACAAAAAGGAAAGGACGAGTATTATATGCAAAAAGAGAAAAAGGTCCGGATGCTGAATTTTCCTGAACGCGGGGACGACAGAGGACATTTGGTGATCATGGAAGGGGAGAAAGATATTCCTTTTGCGATCAAAAGAGCATTCTATATTTATGGATCTGAAGCGAAAGTGGTAAGGGGCCAGCACGCCAACCGCAGAAGTGAGTTTGTCCTTGTCAATGTGGCTGGAATGAGCAAGGTAAAGGTCAGGGACGGAAAGGGGAATGAGACGGTCTATTGCCTGGACCGGCCCCACACGGGAATCTATCTTCCGTCAATGGTGTGGAAGGACATGTATGATTTCAGTCAGGATTCCGTGCTACTGGTGCTTGCCAGCACCCATTACGACCCGGAAGAATATATACGCAGTTACGAGGAATTTGTATCCGCCCTTAGCACGGGGGGGTAATACGCTCTGTTAGGTTCATTTGCCTTCCGGAAGCAGTTAAAACCAGACTGAGGGAGGCGGCATAGATGCAGGTAATTAAATATATGTTCCAGCCCCATGGGGATGACCGTGGACAGCTGATCGCGTTGGAAGAGATGAAAGATATCCCATTTCATATCAAGAGAGTCTATTATCTGTATGACACGGCAAAAGGGGTCGTGCGGGGAAAACATGCCCACAGGCATTTAGAACAGATCCTTGTATGCATCCACGGCAGCTGCAAGGTGAGGCTTGACAATGGTGAAGAAAAGAAAGTGGTGCTGTTGGAAAAGCCTTATGAGGGCCTGTATGTGGCGGGGAATATGTGGCGTGAGATGTTTGACTTTTCAGAAGACGCCGTGCTGATGGTGATGGCCTCCCAACTGTATGACGAAGAGGACTATATCAGGGATTATGACAGTTTTTTGGAGCTTGCGGCGGAGGCCAGGAGATGAAGTGGTTTGGGGAAATTATGGACAGAAAGGTTATTCCATGAGCAAGTTGCGTTTATTAGCAGAGAATTTTTTGATATATGGGGTTGGGGGCATTATAAGTAAGATGGTACCTCTCATCATGACTCCTGTTATCGTGAGGCTGATGCCGGATTCGGCCTGTTATGGCGTGAATGATCTGTCAAATACCGTTGTGTCATTTGCAAGTGCCATTGCGGTGTTTGGAATGTATGATGCCATGTTCCGATATTTTTTTGAAGACGAGAGTGAGGATTACCGAAAACGTGTCTGTTCCACGGCTCTGACATTTACATTAGTTATATCGCTCTTTGTTTTTATTGTGATGATGGTTTTGAGGAAGTCCATAGCAGGTTTCTTTTTGGGGGATAAAGGGTTGGCCGATCTTGTGACTATCGCTGCGGCAGCGACACTGGTGGGAGCAACAAACAGCATTGTCTCCGCGCCTACAAGGATGCAGAATAAGCGGAAGATATTTTTGTGTACCAATCTGGCAGCGCCTGTGATTTCTTATTCCATAGCAGTATTGATGCTGATAAATGGTCATTTTATGACGGCTCTGCCAATGGCGGCTCTTATATCGGCAGTGATAATGGAATTTATCTTTTTTGGTTTGAACTACAGATGGTTTGACTTAACCCGATTTGATTTTGTGCTGCTTAAGAAGATGCTTGTGATCGCTGTTCCGCTCATCCCAAGCTTTCTTGTCTACTGGATCTTTAATTCCAGCGACAGGCTGATGATAAGCAATATTATGACAGTTTCAGATGTGGGAATCTATTCTATAGGGTCTAAGCTGGGTCAGGCCAGCCAGCTTATCTATACGGCCTTTGCAGGGGGATGGCAGTATTTTACGTTTGCTACCATGAAAGAGGAGGACCAGGTTAAGAATAATTCTATGATACTTGAATATATGGGAGTGCTGTCCTTTGTAGCGGCCGCATTTATCTGCGCATGGAGTTATGGGATCTATAAGCTTTTATTTGTTGGAAGTTATGTGTCAGGGTTTATCATTGCGCCGTATCTTTTTTTAGCTCCGCTGCTCCTGATGCTGTACCAGATAGCGGCAAGCCAGTTTGTGATAAATATGAAGACCTGGCCTAATATGCTGATCTTGTTTGGCGGGGCGGCGATGAATGTGATGCTTAATCTGGTTTTGATACCTGCTATGGGGATTGAGGGGGCGGCGGTGGCGACTCTGCTGGGATATGTGGCAGTGAATGGGATATGTATTTTTGTGATGCTTAGATTGGGGCTTGTGATAATATCTAAGAGGTTTATAGTTGTTACAATGGGCATACTTTTCTATTTCGCATTGTGGAGGTTATTGTTTGTAACGAATACTATGGCGGGAACCATGATGGCGGTTCTATATGCGGCTGCATGTGCTGCGGCATATAGGAAAGACTGCGCTGAGCTGGCTGCAAGAATAAAATTTTAAGGGAGAAAACGATGAAATATACAGCTGTCAAGTTAAAATACTATGAATATATATTGATAGCAGTTCTCTATGGATTATTGCTGTTTCCATATATGTGTTCTGTGTTAAATACAATCCCTACAGCAGATGATTTTTCGTTTGCGAATGAGATGAGACAGTGGATGGGTATAACAGATAATTATATGGCTGCATTAATAAGATTTGCTGTGTCGCAATGGCTAAATTGGGGGGGTTCATGGTTTGTCATGATGTTTCCATGTGGATTTAACCCATTAGGAATATCAGATAACCCATTTCCGTTGCTGCAACTGGAAATGTTAATATCATTTCTGTTTTTTGTCAGTTCCTATATGATCCTGAATAATTCGATTTTTAAATATCTTGTAAATATTCCGTCAAGGATTAAAAGGCTTTTTTTGACGTGGATTTCATTATGTGTCATGCTTAATACGGACATCTATCCGGAAATTTTTTATTGGTGTACAGGCGTAAATTATATTAGTATGGTTGGATTTGAATTGCTTGCCATAGCGCTTATGATAGGATATTTTAAGGAAAAGAAAAATAGGATTTTTACATTCTTATTTGTATTGTCAGGTATTTATGCCTGTAATGGTTTACAATGTATTGTACCAGTGATATTGCTGTATTTAGCTTTTATATATTTTAATCCTCGCCAGCATAAGAAGGATAGAATAAGGGACTATTGGATTGGCGCGTTGTTTTTGATTAGCGCGGTATCAGTAGTATGTGCTCCGGGAAATTTTATCAGACACAAAGCGATTGACAGCACAGGCCTTCATCTTTTTACAGCTGTTAAACATACGATTATAAATATGATATGGATTACTGTTGATTTGCTGTCTAATCCAATATGTTTTTTGTTTTTTCTTGCTTCTTTTGCCATGGGCTTGTTTATGGTTAACAGAGAGATCAGACATAGACTTTTTACAGCAATTCTGCTATCAATAGTAATTTTGGGTATGATGTATCCGGTTGCGGTGGGATATTCCAGCGCCAGCATGCCTAACCGAGTGATATTTGTATATAATGTTCATATATTATTGTACCTGTCAAGCCTTGCTTATTTGTTTGGAAATTATGCGGCTAAAGAAACATTGATAAAGGGTATGCTTTGCGCATCCACCAATGCAGTTATAGGGATAGCGATGATATCGTATGTTGTTTTGGGTGGATGGATAAAACAATCTCCATATTATATAACGTTAACGAATATAGAAAGCGATAAAAGGATTTACCAGCAGTTTATAAACGTTTTAGAAGAAATTAGACTTTCTGAAGATGCAAATGTAATTGTTTATACCAGTTCGATTCCGGAATCCCCGATATTGAAACGGCTTTATATAGGATATGATCCAGGAGGATGGAATAATGTTATAGCTAAATACTATGGAAAGGAGTCCGTGGTACATGGTGAGTAGTTATACGCTTACGGATAGTTCCTGATGGACAAGGAGAGAAAGTGATATGGAATTACTATATAGCATAAAAAGAGAAATAAATGGCCAGATAAACTACAGCATTAATTCATTTACAGATCGCGTTAAGGTTATCATGCTCTCTACGTTTATATGGGGTATTTTCGCACACGGATTCATGCTATTTAATAAATTTTCTTTCCATGATGATATAGTGCTATTAACGGGAATGAGGACAGAGGGATTAATTTCGCAGGGAAGATGGGGAATGGCATTTTTCATATGGATTTTAAACAAAGCTTTTATATTTGATTATAGTCTCCCAGCGTTTAAAGGGTTATCTGCGATTTTTCTTATGGGTGTGTTCTGGATTGCTTTATCTAATTGGCTGGAATTAAAGAACCGTTTAGGATTAATTTTAATAAGCGGAATTATGATCGTATGTTCAACTATGGCGTCAAGTTTTGGATACATGTTTTCAGCCCCCTTTCTGGCGATGCAGCTCATATTCAGCTTAGTAAGCTGTAATATAATCTGTAAGGCAAAAACCATTTTGGAATTAGGGATCGGAATTTGTATTTGTACATTCACTATAGGAATTTACCAAATAGGTTTTGTCTATATCCTTTCTCTGTTTATTTTGTTTATGATACATCAAACGTTGAATGAAAGATATTCTGATAAAGAATTTTTTCTTTCCGGGTTAAGGTATCTAATCATATCAATAATTAGTTTAGTTCTGTATTTGGCGGTTACCCAGATAGTATTATGGTTATTCAATATTAAGATGACGGAATATTATGGGCTTAACCGCATGGGAATTGTTTCTGCAGGTGAGTATTTGAAAAGGGCAGTAAAAGCTTATATCACCTTTTTTCTGCCTAATAGATTTACATATGGGAATGCATACCCGAGATTAGCAGAAATTTTATATTGGATGATAATTTTTGCTTTATTCATATATAGTTTCTGTTGCATGCTACATTGGATAAAGGTAAAAAAGACCAATATAATGATGCAATTTACAGTGCTTATGTTTTTGTTCCCTGTAACTACAGAGTTTTTAGTGGTATTATCACCGGCAGTGTATGTACATTCCATGTTTACACAGAATTATGTGTATGTTTTGCTTTTTCTCATAATAGAGAAAAATTTTGAATTTCGTTTTCAGGGTATGTCCAGATTAAAGATGGTTATTGCGTACAGCTGTTTTGGAGTGTTTTTGTTATTAAACATAATATTTTGCCAATTTGACAATGCATGCTATTTGAAGGCAAATATGCTGCAGGAACATGCCATAAGTTATTTTAATAGTTTGATCACAAGGATTCAGATGGTGGAGGGATATACGGAGGAAACTCCGATATATTTTTCTGGAGGAGATCATAAAAAGGAAATTGATTCTGTGCGGAGCGAATTTGATGTTATTCAGATTAATCCCTATGATGCGTCAAGTTTGTCGAATAATTATGTCTGGTATACCTTTATGGAAAACTGGTGCAATTTTAAACAGCCAGTTATAAACAACCCTTATGAGTATTTTAGTAAGGAAGAACTGGATGATATGCCGATTTATCCAGATGACGGGGGGGTAAAATTGATAAATGGCATAATTGTAGTGAGATTTAGTGAGGAAATTGTGGAATGAGTTTATGGGAGGTATAATCCGTGATACCGTTTAATAGGCCACCATATGTGGGAAGAGAACAAGAGTATATTGAGGAAGCCATAAAAGACAGGAAGATATGCGGGGATGGGGAATTTACAAAGCGATGCAATAATTGGATTGAAACGATTACGGGAACTACAAAGGCATTACTTACGACATCATGTACCCATGCCATAGAGATGGCAGCGATTCTTTCTGGAATTCAGCCGGGGGATGAGGTGATTATGCCGTCGTATACCTTTGTATCAACAGCTGATGCATTTGTTTTGCGGGGGGGCAGAATTGTTTTTGTAGATGTACGCCCTGATACCATGAATATGGATGAACAGTTAATTGAGGCTGCCATTACGAATAAGACGCGGGCCATAGTTCCCGTGCATTATGCCGGGGTTTCTTGCGAAATGGATACAATTATGAACATTGCAAAAAGATATAACCTGCTGGTAATTGAGGATGCGGCTCAAGGAATTATGAGCACATATAAGGGAGTTGCGCTGGGGAGTATTGGAAATTATGGTTGCTTTAGTTTTCATGAGACCAAAAATTTAAGTATGGGAGAAGGAGGAGCTCTGCTGCTTAAAAACAGAGAAGACATAGAACAGGCAGAAATTGTCAGGGAAAAGGGGACAAATAGAAGTAAGTTTTTTCGAGGAGAGATTGATAAATATACATGGATGAACGTAGGGTCTTCTTATCTGCCAAGCGAACTTAATGCGGCATATTTGTGGGCTCAGTGCGAAGCGTCCAAAGAGATACAGAAAGACAGGATGGGAAACTGGAAAAGATATTATGAGGGACTTCGCTGTGTCAGTGATCAGGGAAGAATAGAGCTGCCGACGGTTCCAGAGGGATGTGAACATAATGCCCATATGTTCTATATAAAGGTTAAAGACTTAAACGAGAGATGCAGGCTTATCCGATATTTGAAAGAGAAAGGTATTCATGCAACTTTCCATTATATACCGCTTCATACATCCCCGGCAGGGAAGCGGTTCGGACATTTTTGTGGAAAAGATATCTATACGACAAGGGAAAGCGAACGATTGCTACGGCTTCCTCTGTTTTATAAAATAAAGCCGGAGGAAGTAGATTATATCGTGGAGTGCATTCATGACTTTTATAGTAAAAGCGAGAGCATTAAGGGATGAGAAGTTATTTAAGATTACATATACTGCTGTTTGTTTATTCCCTTGGAGCGGTATGCTCAAAGCTTGCCTCTCAACAGGAATTTTTATCTGTTGAATTTTTCCTATATTATGCGTCCGTTTTATTGGTATTGATTGTATACGCAGGGGCTTGGCAGCAGATGCTGAAAAAAATGTCTCTGAATTCCGCATATGCCAATAAGGCGGTTACGGTAATCTGGGGAATGCTTTGGGGAAGAATGTTATTCTCGGAAAAGATTATCAGTTCCAATATCATTGGAGCATTTATGATTATTATTGGAATCTTTCTAGTGGTGAAATCAGATGCAGAATGAAAAAATGTATATATTTCTTTTTGAGTCAGCAGTCTTTATATCATCGATTTCTCAGGTGATTTTAAAGGAAAGCGCAAAAAGGGTATATAAAAACAAGATACAGGAGTATGTAAATATTCCTGTTATAAGCGCTTATATTTTATTTTTGGGAGCCACATTGTTAACGACAGCGGCTTATAAATATGTATCTCTTTCCATGGGGCCAATACTGGAATCAACAGGTTATGTCTGGGTCGCGGTTATGGGCAGGATTTTTTTGAAAGAAAGAGTGAACAAAAAAAAGATGTTGGGACTGATTCTGATTATTGGAGGGATTGCTGTATTCAATGTGAAATAGGAGGCATAAGATGAAACTGCTTAGTTTTGTGATTCCTTGTTATAGAAGTGAGAAAACAATTGAAAAGGTGATTGACGAAATTATTGATACTGTTTCGCAAAGGCAGGAATATGACTATGAGATTATTGCCGTAAATGATTTTTCACCTGACAATGTCTACAAAGTTTTGGAAAAAATCGCCCAAAATAACTCTAGAATCAAGGTAATAAATCTGTCCAGGAATATGGGTAAACATTCAGCAGTTCTTGCCGGGTATGGCGTCGTTAAAGGGGAATATATTATTAATCTTGATGATGATTTTCAAAGTCCAGTATGTGAACTGTGGAGGATGCTGGAACCTGTTGAAAATGATGAATGTGATGTAACAACAGCGGAGTATAGAACTAAAAAAGAGTCCTGGTTTAAGCGGCTGGGAAGTGATATAAATCTATGGGTATCAGAGCTTATGCTGGATAAACCCAAAGGACTTAGATTTGAAAACTTGAGTGTAATAAAGAGATTTATATGTGATGAAGTCATAAAGTATCAAAATCCTTATCCATTCCTTGAAGGTTTGATATTAAGAACTACCAAAAGGATAAAGACAGTACCTATGGAGGGAAGAGGGCGGGCTGATGAAAATGTTACCGGTTTTTCATTTGTAAAGTCTTTATCTCTGTTTGTTAATGGATTTACATCGTTTTCTGTAAAACCCCTCCGAATCGCTACATTTCTGGGATTTTTATTTGCGGTGTTTGGATTTATATTTGGTATTTATGTGGTGATTAAAAAAATCATGTTTCCGGAAATTTTAATCGGTTACAGTTCTATGATGGCCGTTCTGCTGTGTTCCAGCGGCCTGGTTATGCTTATGCTTGGTATGGTTGGTGAATATATTGGAAGAATCTTTATATGCATTAATAATTCTCCCCAATATGTTGTCAAAAATACGATCAATATTGAAGGGAAAGAAGAAAAATGACAGATATTATCATTTTCGGATTGGAGCAGTTTGCAGAGCAGATGGATTGGCTTCTTAAAAATAGTAATGATATGAGAGTAAGGGCTTTTTGTGCTGACAGGGCATATGTGCCTTCTGGTAGTTTATGGGGGGGTAAGATGGTGGTTCCTTTTGAGGATTTGGAGAACTATTTTAAACCGTCTGAATGCAGCATATTGTTCTGCATAGGTTATACAGATATGAACCGGCTGCGAAAAAGACGTATGGAAGAAGCAATAGCAAGGGGGTATTCCATTGCTGGTTATCAGCACCCGACTGCTTTGATACAAGCTGATAAAATTGGGTATGGGAATATTTTTATGGAAAATGTGGTCATTGGACAGGGGGCGGAAATCGGGAATGGAAATGTATTCTGGCCTGGGGCGCATGTAGCACACCATACCCATGTGGGAAATTATAATTTTTTTACAATCTCCGTAGCTGTGGCCGGGAATATCCACATACACGACTTTTGCGTATTTGGCGCGAATTGTACGGTGAAAAATGGAGTTGAAATAAAGGATGGAACGCTAGTGGGGGCTGGCGCATACATAGCACACGCTACAGATGAGTGGAGCGTTTATACGCCTCCAAGGACGTATAAACTGGAAGG
This sequence comes from uncultured Hungatella sp., assembly GCA_910585645.1. Lineage (GTDB taxonomy): Bacteria > Bacillota > Clostridia > Lachnospirales > Lachnospiraceae > UBA3402. Next base: position 36,349 of record CAJUFP010000014.1, read on the forward strand.
AAAGAATAGCTTAGACTTTAAATTATGAGATAAAGGAGCAAACATGATTAATGTTCTGGTACTGGGAGCCGGGGGAAATGTTAGTCAGGGAATTATAAAGGCACTGCGGAGAACAAACATTGATATGCGGTTAGTAGGGGCATGCGTGTCAGCAAATTCTGCCGGACTGTATATGTGCGATGAAGCATATCTTTCTCCGTACGCCCACGAAGATAATTTTATTGATTGGCTTATAGAAATCTGTAATGAACATCAGACAGATATTATTTTCACTGGGGTTGAAGAAAACATACGGAGGATTGCCAGGGATATTAAGTATTTTAAAGAAGGGACAAGGACTGTTTTTATATCATCATCTTATGAGCAGCTGTTAATTGGGCAGGATAAGTTTTTGACAGTTCAATGGCTGGAAGAGAATGGGTGTAACTATCCGGGATACTGTAAACTTGGAATTCAATCTGAGACAGCCGAACTGGTTGAAAGATTGGGGTTTCCGCTTATTGCCAAACCAAGAAACGGGAAAAGCTCCCAGGGGATTTATTTGATCAACAATCAGCAGGAGTTAGACAAGATATCAGCCTTTGATAATTATGTTCTCCAGGAATATATAGGAAGTGATGATTCCGAATATACAGTAGGCTGTTATTGCAGCCGCAGCGGAAAACTGATGGATATTATTATTATGCATCGTATTTTAAAAAATGGCACTACGGTATGGGCTGAGGTGATTGAGAACGAAAAAATATATAAAGAGGCAGAGAAGATATGTGAAGCATATAAGCCCAGAGGACCATTAAATATACAGATGAGACTGAATGGCAGAGGGGAGCCTGTCTGTTTTGAATTAAATGTCCGCTTTTCCGGAACCACGGCCATGAGGGCTAATTTTGGATACTGTGATGTTGAAGCGATGGTAAGAGAATATGTATTTAATGAATCAATAGATGGATGCTTTCGCGTTGTATCTGGCGAGGCATATCGATACAGCCAGGAAATGTACATATCTGGAAAAGCTACAGAAAATATGAAAAGATATGGCAAGATTGAGGATATGAGCAAGTTCCGTGTGCGTTATGAGGGGACAGCGGGAGAATGAAGATTATATTTTTTTCTGATGCTCATGGAAACCGATATGCGGTAGACAGTTTTTTTGCAGATATTAAAATGATAGAATATGATAAGGTGATATTTGGCGGAGATGTGTTTGGATATTATTATGAACAGGATTCAATTTTGTCTTTATTAAGGGAAAGACATATACACTGTCTTTTGGGAAATCATGATAAGATGTTTTTGGATTTGGTTGAAGGAAAAATAGACGAGGACTTTTTGATAGAAAGATATGGTAATTCCTATAAAAATATCACTACACAAATATCAATGGAGAATATAGGGTTTTTATATTCGCTTCGAAGCAGGTATGAAATGGCTGCTGATGGTTTAAAGTTGGTATTTGTCCATGGTTCGGCAGATGATGAATTAAATGGGCGGATTTATCCGGATACAGATATCATAGACAGCACAAAATATAAAGAAATTGATTTTTTGTTTACAGGGCATACGCACCATAAGATGATAAAGAGATTAGACAATGGATGTACCATTATAAATGCTGGTTCTATAGGGCAGCAGAGGGATGGAAAAGGATGTTCCTATGTTGTATTTGATACGATAAAGCAGTTATGTGATTTTAGAGTATGTGAATATCAGATTGAAAAATTATTGAGAGATATTGCCATAAGGGAGAATGAAAGAGAGATGAAAGAGAAGCTTAGCAAAGTGCTATTGAGATAATTGTTATGCAATGGGCTATGGTAACATTAAGGAAAAGGCGGTGGGATAGAGAGGATGAAGATACTGCTCACAGGTTCAAACGGTTTTATTGGCAGACATGCTGTTCGATATTTAAAAGAACGTGGACATTATGTTATAGGATTAGGAAGAAATAAAGAATCCCTATCAGGGACAGATACGTATATGGAATGTGATCTGTCAAAAGAGAAAGACAGAAGCGAATTAAGAAAAGAACTTGAAGGAGATATTGATGCTGTTATACATATGGCGGCGGATATGAGAAAGGAACCATATACGACAAATGTTGTCGAGACAAATTGTGTGGGAACCCAGGGACTTTTAGAAATTTGTGAGGAGAAAAAGATCAGGGTGTTTGTACAGCTTTCAAGTCTTCCGGTTATAGGGATACCCAAACAGCATCCAATTACAGAGGAACATCCAACAGAGTTTCACTCGGTCTATCACGCCACAAAAGCTATGCAGGAGCATTTGGCGCAGTATGCTTATGGCCATACGGGGATGGCAACAGCCAGTTTCCGGGTTTCATCTCCTATAGGGCCGGGAGCGGATGAAAGGACTATAATACCTGTGTTTATTAAAAACGCAATATACAACAGGGATATTGAAATCTATGGGAGAGGTTCCAGAATACAAACATTTATACATGTAGATGATGTGTCCGCCGCAATGTTGGAGGCATTGAAACATCCTGCGGCTCTCGGGGGGGGTATTTTCAATCTTGCATCCGAGAATCGCATATCCAATTTGGACTTGGCGAGGAAAGTGATTGAGTTGACTGGATCAAGGTCACATATCACTTTTTCGGGGATTCCTGATCCGGCGGATGATCAAGTCTGGGATGTTTCTATAGATAAGATCAGATCAGCGTTTTCATGGGAACCATCGGTTTCGCTGGACTCTATGATCTTAGAATATGCAGATTATCTTAGAAATAGATGAAAGAAAAGTGATAATACCTTCCTCATCCAGAGACTCAATGCTATTTATACAGGAGGTATTTGGTATTGAGAGTTTTGGTGATTGGCGGTACGAGACTTATAGGAAAGGAACTTATAAAAAGACTTTTATACAGAAATGCAGATGTAACAATGATTACAAGAGGGAGAGCAAAGGACGACTTTGGCTGCTATGTACGAAGGATAAATCTTGACATAATGGATTTTGAGAGTGTCAGGAAGAATATGCCAAGAGAGGAATTCGACATTGTATATGACATGCTGGTATTGGCGCCGGATCATATTAAAGAGAGATTGACGCTTTTAAATTGTGATAGGTATATCATGATTTCTTCGGCTGAAATATATGAAGAGCGCCATATTGGGATTCGGGAAGAGGAATATAACGCGGAAAGAGAAAATTGGGAATATTGTGGTTACGAAGGTGTTTCCTACAAGATAAGGAAACGATATGCGGAGTCGGCACTGGTAACTGATTTTAAGGAGATTCCATCTATAAGGGTAAGATTTCCGGTCGTTTTGTCTTCAGAAGATTATACAAAGCGGATTACGTGGTATGTCGAACATATTATTAACCGCGTACCCATGTATATCAATAATATGAAGGAAAAACTTGCTTTTATTTCAGCTGAAGATTCAGGAGCGTTTCTGGAACGCTTATGTGATCTGGATGGAGGAACCTTTCAACTTTTTAGAGAGCATAAAGCGATAAACGCTGCAGGAGAGGGAATTCTTTCGCCTGCGGAAATATGTCAGCAGATAGAGACGCTTTCTGGAGAAAGGGCTATTTATAGCAATCCCCTGCTATTAACCCCAGGTGTTGATGAAGCCCCTTTTAATGGCTGCTGGACATATTCGTTAGATACCAGCGTGGCTAAACAAACAGGATTTGCGTTTATGAGGAATGAAGAGTATCTTATGAATATTTTGAAGAAACATATTTGAGTTTAAAGGAGATGGAGGAAAGCAATGGAACAAACAAAGATCATGCCCAATAATCTGCTCAGGGACTTTGAGCAGTATCAAAAGGAATTTGAGGATGCCGCGCTGTCGGCGCTGCGGTCAGGATGGTACATATTGGGAAAGCAGCTTTGCAGTTTTGAGGAACAGTTTGCGGCTTATAATCATGCGAAATACTGCATTGGTCTGGCGTCAGGGCTGGATGCTCTTTGGATTGCGTTCCGGGTCCTGGGCATCGGTGAAGGAGATGAGGTGATCGTTCAGGCGAATACCTATATTGCCAGCGTTATGGGGATTACGATCAACGGGGCAGTGCCTGTATTTGTAGAGCCTGATGACTATTATGGGATAGATGCGGACAGGATTGAGGAGAAGATAACAGAGAGGACGAAGGCGGTCCTGGCTGTGCATCTCTATGGTATCCCATGTCAGATGGATAAGATTGTGGATATTTGTAACAGACATAAGCTGGCATTGGTTGAAGACTGCGCCCAGTCTCACGGTGCCGGCTTTCATGGTCAGATGACAGGAACTTTTGGAGATGTGGGCTGCTTTTCCTTTTATCCTACTAAAAATCTGGGGGCCTTTGGAGACGGGGGAGCAGTGCTTGTTGGTTCTGATGAACTGGATGCCAAGTTTCGGATCTTCCGTAATTATGGTTCCAAAGAGCATTACAAGAATATCCTTGTAGGAGCTAACAGCAGGTTAGATGAGATACAGGCATGTATGCTGAAGGTTAAGTTAAAGCATTTAGATGAAATAACAGCCCAGAGGCAGATGATTGCCAAGCGGTATGATGAGGGGATTACAAATCGAAAGTTTACGCTTCCTAAGGTCAGACCAGGATGCAATGGTGTGTACCATCAATATGTGATTAGGGCGGAAAATAAAGCACAGAGGGATAGTTTGATCAAATATCTTGATGAAAGAGGGATTGGCACGATCATACATTACCCGATTCCGCCTCATCTTGCGGAGGCTTACAGATATTTGGGGTATAAAGCTGGTGATTTCCCCGTTACGGAGCATTATGCAGATACGGTATTATCGATTCCAATGTATAATGGGTATACTGAGGAAGAGCAGAGGTATGTGATCAAGGCGTTGAATGAATTTTAGCAGGGGAAGGGATACGCAAAACAAGGATACTGGGGCGGGCTGTCCAAAGAGGCAGTAGATCGCCCCAGTGTTGTTTCCTTCCGCAATTGAATTAAATGCAACGCTGTACCAGGGACAAAAGGGAATCACTGGTGTGTTGGCTTCTTTTTCCTTTTTGCGATGATATCGCTGATGTCAAATGGCTCTGAATCCTCCGGCATCTCGTACACATTGATAAACGGTACATCTTCCGGTTTTCTTAAAGGAAATTCGGATTTTGCGTTGACATCTTTCATATGGCAGACAATCATGCCTATGTACATTGCAGGAAGAGTCTTTCTGCTCTCCAAAGGGGTAAGCTCCCGGTTGTTACAGGTATACAGCAGGTCGTAACCCCTTTTAAATGTCTCATAGTCCTCGTTGGCATCTATGATGTGGATAAGGCCTTTGGCGATGACACTGCGGTAGTCATGGCGGTGGCCTTTGTAGGGTCTGTCGGGGAAGTCGTTGAACATGCTGAATTCCAGGCAGACTCTGGGGTCATTTTTCATTAAATCCAGTTTGTGGCCCTTTTTCATGAAGTGGGTGTAAACGTACAGGGCGTCTTCTTTCATCTCAAAGCCGAAGTTTACCGGAACGATATAGGGGTATCCGTCGGTGTCGTGTAATCCCAGGTTGACATGGTGGAATTGTCTTAGCATTGCCTCAATTAATTCCGGTTCCGTGACTTCTCTTTCAAAATGTACCATATTTTTTTCCTCCATAAATGTTTTCGGGTATGCTTTGCTTCTGGAATTAGGATACCTTAAAATCTGTAAAATTTCAACAGAAAGCACGGACAAAAGCAGGATTCACGAAACAGGAACGTAACAGTTTAAGGGTTATCTGTTACATGGGAACCGCATAAGCCGTACAGGAAAAGAGATTGAAAATACCGCACATGAAAGATATAATAAAAATCAGAGGAACAAAGGGGGAAAGACTTAACAAAGGGGCAGACGCGATGACCGCAAGACAGAGACAGATCTGGGATCTGCTGATGGGGGAAGAGTACCTGACTGCAAAGGAGATCGGACAGCATCTTCATATCAGCGACAGGACTGTGAGAAGCGATATTAAGGAGATTAATGGGGAGAAAGGCCGGGAAGTGATTCTCTCTAAAAAGGGGCAGGGGTATTATATTGAAGGGCAGAAGCCACCGGAGGGTGTGATTGATCTGCGGAGACTGGAACCGGAGGACAACCCGGAGTGGGAGATGGTCAGGCAGGTGCTTTTTGGCGGGGAGATCCCTTACGGGGAGCTGGCTGAGGAGCTGTATATCAGCGACACGCTGCTGTCCAGGATGGTAAACCGGGTGAACCGGCGGATGGCGGGCAGACACGGCGGGGGAGGCATCTGCAAGCGGGGCGGTTTTCTGGTGATGGACATGGGTGAGGAGGAGAGGCGGAACTACTATGCCGTCTACGTTACCACGAAGAATTTAGCCCGGTTTTTTGAGCCGGAAAGCTTTCAGCCCTACTTTGAGTGGGTGGATATTGTCCGGATCAAGGAGATGCTGTTTGAAAGCCTTGGAAGCGGGAGAACCCGGTTTTTTGACGCCACCATTATGCGGCTGGTGGTGGAGATCGGGGTTATGGCGGAGAGGATGGCGGCAGGGTGTCTGCTTCCGGACGGATGGGGAGAGGGATGCCGCCTACCCGGCGGGGCGCATGCAGGCGGACTTTTAAAAGACAGCCCCAAGCCGCCTGTGTAGGGCGCAGACATAGGTGATCCCGGCTCTCCCCGGTTTACGGAGGAGGAATCGGAACATGTGGTCCGGGCGATGATGGAGGCTCTGGAGAGGAGGCTGAACATGAAGGCGCCGCCTCAGGAGTACCGGTATTTGAGGCAGGTGTTCCGCAATGATTTTTACTACATCAAGGAGACGGAAAATCAGCTGGCCAGGGGGATACTTAAGGATATTCTGTCTGCGGTCGCTCTGGAATACGGGTACGATTTTTCCGGGGATGAGGAGTTTTGCCGGGAGATGATGGCCCAGATCATGGGAACCCTTAAGAGGAGCGAAAACCGCCAGCAGAACATCAACCCCATACTCCAGAGGCTGAAATCCCAGTACCCCCTGGAGTACGATATCGCCGTTTTCTTTGGGGAGCGGTTCGGGCGGCTGACAGGCTGGGGCGTGGGGGAGGATGAGGTGGGATTTTTCGCCCTCCACATTATCCGGGCCATGGAGACCAGGATGATGCGAAGCCCCAAAAGGGTGGCTCTTGTCAATCCCTTCGGGAAGCCGGTGAAGGAGCTTATGAGGAAGCGGCTGGAGGATATGGGGGAGTGCCGGATTACCATAGGGGAGAGCTATTCCCTGTTTGACATGCCCTCCTATTTTCCAAGGGATATTCTGGCAGTGCTGACTACGGTGCCTTTGAAGAAGGCCCCTGACGACGTGCCGGTTATTCTGTGCCGCAATTTTCTGGATTACCATGAGAAGGAAAAGCTGCTGACCGTGGTGAGGGAGGAGGAGGTGCGCAGCGTCAGAAGCTATTTTAAAAGGCTGTTTCGGCCGTCTCTGTTTTTCACGGACGTGGAGTGGGGTTCTTACGGGGAGGTTCTCTCCTTTATGTGCGGGGAGCTTTGCCGCCAGGGGTATGTGACAGAGGGGTTTTACGACAGCGTTATGGTGCGGGAAAACCTTGCGCCCACGGTGTTTGCCATGGGCTTCGCGGTGGCCCACGCCATGGAGAATACGGCTGTGAAAAGCGCTGCCAGCGTGTGCGTCCTGAGAGAGCGGATCCCCTGGGGGGATATGAATGTGAAGATCGTGTTTCTTTTGGCCCTGGCGCCTAACTGGAATGAAAATATGATGCCTGTGTACGATATGATGATACGAAACCTGATGAAGGCGGGAGTGGTTCATCAACTGTCAAAGATTAAGGACTGCAGGACTTTTGTGGAGCAGATTCTGTAGGCGCGCGGATGGGCTGTACAAGTCCCTGGGGAACATGACCGGGGGTGGGCCGGAATCTTGCGGAAGATGTATCCGCGTTTCTGATGTATCCGTTTTTTTGATGTATCCGCGTTTCTGATGTATCCGTTTTTTTGATGTATCCGCATTTTTGATGTATCCGCATTTCTGATGTATCCGCATTTCTGATGTATCCGCATTTTTGATGTATCCGCATTTCTGATGTATCCCCATTTCTGATATCGCGTTTCTGATATAGAGGCGCGGTGGAGAGATATTTTGGTTATGAGAAAACCTGTTTTTTCCGTTTCGAAGCGGAAAAAGCAGGTTTTTCTTTCTGTTGGGGCCTTGCTATAATGACCTCAAGAAATCTTAAGGAGGACGTAAAACATGAGAGAGTTTCTTTGGGGAGGGGCAACGGCCTCTTATCAGTGCGAAGGCGGATGGCAGGAAGGCGGACGGGTGGAGTCCATGTGGGACAAGTACCTTCACGAAAACGGCTTAGAGAACGGAGACGTGGCCAGCGATCATTTTCACCGGTTTCGGGAGGATATCCGGATGATGAAGGAAGGGGGCCACAACAGCTACCGCTTTTCCGTTGCCTGGCCAAGGATCATCAAAAACCGGCAGGGGGATATTAACCCGGAGGGGATCGCGTTTTACAATCAGGTGATCGATACGTGTCTGGAGTACGGCATCACCCCCTTTGTCACCATTTTCCACTGGGATCTGCCCCAGTTTCTGGAGGCGGAGGGCGGATGGCTGAACCGGGAGACCTGCAGGGCCTACACCCATTTTGCCAAGGTGTGTTTTGATGCTTTTGGGGACAGGGTTTTGTACTGGACCACCTTTAATGAGCCAAGATACTACACCTTCAGCGGGTATCTCATCGGCAATTACCCGCCGGGACATCAGAACCTTCAGGAGACGGTGACTTCGGCCTACTACATGATGCTGGCTTCGGCCATGGCGGTGCGGGAGTTTAAGACCGGCAGGTATAAGGGGCAGATCGGGATCGTCCACAGTTTTTCGCCGGTGTACGGGGTGGACAACACGGTGAGGACCAAGATCGCCATGCGGTACGCGGACAATTTTTTTAACAACTGGATTCTGGACACGGCGGCATTGGGGGAGATTCCCGGGGACCTGCTGGGAGAGCTTTTGAACGTCTGCGATCTGTCCATGATGGAGCCGGAGGATCTGGAGATTATCCGGAAGTACACGGTGGATTTTCTGGGGCTCAACTACTATGCCAGGGTGATGATCAAGCCCTATGAGACAGGGGAGACCACCCTGATTGTCAACAACGCGGGCAGCAAGGCCAAGGGGACTTCCCAGACCATTATCAAGGGGTGGTTTGAGCAGGTGCGGCCTGAGAGCAGCCGGTACACGGAGTGGGATACGGAGATCTTCCCGGAGGGGCTTTATGAGGGGATCAAAAGCGTGTGGAACAAGTACCATCTGCCTGTGTTTGTGACGGAAAACGGCATCGGTCTCTATGAGGACGGTTCGGCGGATGAGATCGACGACAGAGAGCGGATCGAATTTATGGATATGCACATCAACGCGGTCCTCAACGCGAAAGATGAGGGGTGCGATGTGAGAGGGTATTATGCCTGGTCGCCCTTTGATCTGTATTCCTGGAAGAACGGGACGGAGAAACGGTACGGGCTGGTGGCTGTGGATTATGAGGGCGGACTGGAGAGGAGGCCCAAGAAGAGCTACTACTGGTTTAAGGATGTGATTGAGTCTCAGGGAGCGGTCATCAACCGGAAGAAGTACGGGGAAGAGTAAGACCGCGCGCCCGGCTGGGGAACCTTTGCCATATTGGAAAGTCCGGCGGGCGCGTTTGACATATCTGATTTGATGCCGCCTGTTGGGCGGCAGACGTTTAAAGTAGAGAAGGCTGGAGGAGAGAATACTATGAATATTGATAAGATGAGCGCCTCAATGGAGCGGTATGTAATGCCCATTGCGGAGAAGTTTGGAAATGAAAGGCACTTGCAGGCCATCAGGGACGCGTTTATGTCGCTGCTTCCCATCACGTTTACGGGAGGCATCGCGGCGGTGCTCAATTCGGCGCCGTCGGTGGAGACGGCGGGCAGCGGCATCACCATGGCGTGGGCGAAGTTTGCGGCAGATAACGCCACCATATTTTCCTGGGTCAACGCCCTGACTCTGGGGGCCATGTCCCTGTACATCTGCATCGGCATCATCCATTTTCTGTGCAAGAATGAGAAGATTGAGTCCTTTCTCCCCATTCTTCTGGGGGTGTGCGGGTTCTGGATGCTGGTGGTGGAGCCCCAGTCCCTGGGCTGGGACGGGAAGGTGGTGGAGATGTCCTACATGGACGGCAAGGGGCTGGTTCCGGCCATGCTGATCTCCATCGCCACGGCGGATCTGTACTGTTTTATGAGGAAGCGGGAGTTTGGAAAGATCTCCCTGCCTGACACGGTGCCGCCGTCTCTGTCCGACGTGTTCGCCTCCATCGTGCCCGGGGCTGTGCTGATGATCCTCTACATTGCAGTGTTTACGGTGATGAACAAGATGGGGACCACCTTCCCCAAGCTGATCTACGGGATCCTGTCACCGTCTCTGTCTGCCATGGACAATCTTGGGTTTACCATGGTTATCACGCTGCTTGTCCACGTGTTCTGGTTCTTCGGAATCCACGACGCGGCTCTTTCCGGGGTGCTGGGGCCTATCAGGGACGGCAATCTGTCCCTCAACGCGGTGGCTCACGCGGCGGGGGAGGCTCTGCCTACCATTTTCACGACGCCGTTCTGGGTGTACTTTGTGGTCATCGGCGGGTGCGGTTCCGTGCTGGCGCTGACCATCCTGCTGTGTACGTCCAAGTCCAAGCAGCTTAAGGCCATCGGGCGTTTGGGGGCTGTGCCCGCGTTTTTCGGGATTTCGGAGCCGGTTATCTTCGGGCTGCCGTTGATGTTAAACCCGGTGTTCTTTGTGCCCTTTATGGTGACTTCCGTGATGAACGGAACCATCGCCTATCTGGCCATGAGCCTGGGGATTGTGGGAAAGACTTACGCCATGCTTTCGTGGCAGATGCCGTCCATTATCGGAGCGTTTTTCTCCACCATGGACTGGAAGGCGCCGGTGCTGATCGCTGTGTTGATCGTGCTGGACGGGATGCTCTACTTCCCCTTCTTTAAGATGTATGAGAAGATGCAGGTGAAGATGGAAAACGGGGAAGATGGCGACGGGGAGTAGGGACGTGACGGCCCAGGGGGAATTGACGGGCCGGTACGGGCAGATAGAAAAGAAAAGGCGGAGAATCCTGGGGGACCAGGATTCTTTGTTTTTTCACAGGACGCAATTTTTCTTGACATAAGCCTGAATTTATAATATTTTATACTCAACGGATCAAGAACCATTGGGACAGATGGTTAAGACGGCGGCGGAGGGGAAAAGGGGTATGGTCAATTTTGTCATTGTATTAGAGTGCTTTGGTATATGCCTGACAGCCGTAGCGCTGTTTCTTCTTCTCAATGGGGAAGGGGCCAGGGAGCAGAAGCTGCTGATTATGATTTTGTGCGGCTCCCTGGTACAGAATGTGGGGTATCTGCTGGAACTTACGGCGCCCACTGTGGAGGCGGCCATGACGGCGGTGACTGTGGAGAAGGTGGGGTCCGCCTTTACCCCTCTGTGCTACTGCTGGTTTATTTATATCTACTGTTCGGCGGCTCCGCCGAAGATCCTTTTGAGAGCCTTAAGCGCGGTCAGTTTTTTGTCCCTGCCTGCGGTTTTCTTTAACTGGAACGGCCTTTTTTACCGGGAGATCCGGTGGGTGGAAGGGGTGTCGGGCTTTCACTATTTAAGTCTTGGCTACGGTCCGCTGTATGTGCTCTTTATGATTGCACACACCATCATTCCCTATGCCCTGTGTATCTACATATTGGCAAAAGCCATTGGCCAATGCCCGGCGCGGCAGCTTAGCCGCCAGTATTGGACCATTCTCCTGATTTCCGGCCTGCCTGTCATTGTGCTCGTCGCGTATGTTCTTAAAATCGTTCATGTGTTTGACTTCACGCCGGTGACGCTGACTGTCTCCATGTCCATGGTGGTTATCGTGATCTGGAGCCGGCGCAATTACGATTTCAGGCATTTGGCAGCCGAAAAGGTGCTTGAGAGCATGGGGGACGGCGTGATCGCCCTGGACGACCACGACCGGCTGGTCAGCTACAACTGCGCCGCAGCCGATATATTTCCCGGTCTGTCCGATCATAAGCGGGGAGAGAATATCCGGGTGGTGGAGGGCTTTCGGGAGGAAATGCTGAACAAGGACATTCCCCAGAGTTTTTCCATCAGCGGGCAGCACTACGAAAGCCACGCCAAGCATATTGTAGATGAAAACGGAAAAGTCCAGGGCTGCGTTATCCTGATTCTGGACATGACGGACATCAAGTCCTATATCAATGAGATCAAGCGGGTGCGGCGTGAGGCGGAGAAGGCCAGCATCGCCAAAAGCGAATTTCTTGCAAACATGTCCCATGAGATACGGACTCCCATGAATGCCATCATCGGGCTCAATGACATTATTATGGAGGAGTGCGGGGATACGGAGATCTATGGGTATGCCAAAGACGTACAGTCCGCGGCGAAAAATCTTCTGACCATCATCAACGGCATTTTGGATCTCTCCAAGGTGGAGGCGGGCAAGATGGAGCTGGTGATCGTGAACTACTACATAAAAGACATGACGGACCAGATCATAGGGATCATGGATATGGCGGCCTCCCAGAGCGGGCTCATCCTAAAATATGAGTGCGACCAGACCATACCCTGCCGTTACAGCGGTGACGACGGCAGAATCAAGCAGATCCTGCTCAATATACTCAGCAATGCCATCAAATTTACGAAGAAGGGCTATGTGCGCATCTACATAACGGGAAAACCCGGAGGGGATGAGGATGAGGAGCTGCTTACGTTCTGCGTGGAGGATACGGGCTGCGGCATCCGGGAAGAAGACCTGCAGAAGATTTTCGACGATTTCCGCCAGGTGGACGCAAGGCGGAACAGAAGCGTGGAGGGTACAGGGCTGGGGCTTGCCATTGTAAAACATCTTGTAAAGCTGATGAAAGGCACCATCCAGGTGGACAGCGTCTATGGGGAGGGCACCAAGGTCACCATCACCATTCCCCAGAAAATTGTGGACAGAAAGCCTGTTTCGGAGATGGAGGAGCTTCCCCAGCCGGAACAGAAGGTTTCGGATCTGTTTACGGCCCCCGGGGTGAAGGTGCTTATTGTGGATGACAACATGATCAACCGGAAAGTGGCCAGAGGATTTTTGAAAAACTACGCCTTTGACCTGACGGAGGCGGAGAGCGGGCCGGAGGCGATTGAGCTGGTGCGCCAGGACCGGTACGACATCATCTTTATGGATCATATGATGCCTGACATGGACGGTGTCGAGGCGGCAAAGATCATCCGTAAGGACTGCGGGGAGAACGGGAGGGCTCCCGTTATCATCGCCCTGACGGCCAACGCCATGGAAGGCATGCGGGAGCGCTTTCTGGAACACGGCTTCCAGGATTTTATTGCCAAGCCCCTTGACAGGGTGGAGCTGAACAAGGTCCTGCTGCGGTGGGTGCCGGAAAAATACCGGCAGACAGAGGAGGCCCGGGAGGAATTAAAACCCCTTGATCCGGACGCCTTCCGGATCGAAGGGGTGGATATGAACGCTGTCATGCAGTATTACTCCGGCGACGAGGAGGGATTTGTGGAGCTGCTGGATCTGTACTGTATAGACGGCAGGCGAAAGACGGAGCTTCTCTGCGAAACTGTGGACACAGACATCCTGCGCTATCAGATAGAGGTTCACGGGCTTAAAAGCGCCTCCGCCAATATCGGAGCCATGAAGGTGTCCGCCATGGCCCGTGCCCAGGAGGAGGCCGCCGTACAGGAGAATATGGAGCTGATTGGCAGCGGATTTCCGCTTCTCTTGGCGGAATATGAGGAGCTGCTGATGCGCATCGAACAGTTTTTGGAGTGGCGCAGACTGGAGAAGGGGAGGAAGGAAAAGCTTCCGGGCCTGACCATGGAGGAGCTGAAGGCGGAGACAGGGACCGCCCTGGAAGAATTGAAGCATTTTCGCTCTCAGAAGTGCGGGGAGAGGGTGGATGCCATGCTGGCCCATGAACTGCCTGAGTTTGCACAGGAGCGGCTTTTGGAGATACAGAAACAGCTGAAATTATATGAAGACGATAAGGCAGAGGAGCTGCTTGGCCAGCTGCTTGGCATATATGAAGAGGAGGAAGACAGATGAGTCAGACGGGGGAAGCGATAAAAAAACGTATTTTGGCGGTGGACGACGACGTCATTATCTTAACGCGGATTTCCAGTATCCTGCGGAGTGATTATGAGCTGATCACGATCAATTCGGGGATGCGGGCTCTGCGGTATCTGGAATTGGAGCGGCCGGATCTTATTTTGCTGGACATTCGCATGGCTCAGATGGACGGCATTGAGACCCTGAGAAAAATACGGGAAATGGAAAGCCGTAAAGACATACCGGTGATCATGCTCACCGGTGTGGAGAGCAGGGATATTGTCATAGAGAGCGCGAAGCTTGGAATCTGCGATTATCTGCTGAAGCCTTTTTCTTCCGTGGCGCTGCTTGAAAGGGTCAACCGGGTTTTTGAGCAGCAGGAAAAAGAAGAGGAAGAGCAGTGACAGGGAGAGGAGGATGATGAGATGAACAGTGCTATGTCCCGGGAGGACCTTGAGAGGATATTGGATCAGGCGGTTCAGGACGTGACGGAGCGCACCGCGGGAGTGTGCCTCCATCAGGGGACCAAGTCGCCGGGAGAAGATCTCTGTACGGTTCAGATCACCTTTGACAGAGGATTCCGCACCAGCCTTACGCTCTGCGCGGATACGGGACTGCTTAAGCGTATGGCAGAAAATTCTTTTCATGAGGAGTCGGTCAGTCCCGAAGATTTGGAGGAGTTCACCAAAGAGTATTTCAATGTGCTCTGCGGCAGGATCGCCTCAGCCATGTTTCGGGCCACCCAGGTTCCGGCTCATTTCGGGCCGCCGGTATTCTACCGCGGGCGCTATGAGCCTGAGGACCGTGAGATACAGTTTATGCTGACCTATTCCGATGAAAGTTTAAGGAGCGCGCAGTTGATTCATCATGTGCCGTATTCCGGCGGCAACGAACATACTTCGGGTGAAGATTGAGAGAAGGGGGTTTTGAACATGAGCAAGCGAGTTATGGTGGTAGATGATTCCCGGCTGGTGCGGGTTCAGCTGGGAGACGTGCTGAAGGGGACGGATTACGAGATTGTGGTACACTGCCGAAGCGGGGAAGATGCCATCGCCCGGTATGACGAGATAAAGCCGGATCTGGTGACCATGGATATTATCATGACGGGGATGGACGGACTGGATGCCTCCGAGATTATCTTAAAGCAGCATCCCGACGCGAGGATCGTGATGATTTCATCTCTGGCCTATGACGATACCTTTGAGCGGGCCAAAGCCATCGGCGTGAGAGGGTTTGCGGACAAGCCTTTTCACAGAGAACAGCTGCTCAAGATATTTGAACAGGCTCTTAGCTAAGGGGGGCGTATGCCGCCCTCTTTGTTTTTTACCGGGAAAGTCCCGTGGGACTTTCATGGGCGGCAAAGCGCTTCCCGTTTTTCTATTCCCCTTCTTATTTCTGCCATTTTGTCATAAGTTACAAGCCATTATATATTCTTCCGCATTTTCTCCAACGATTACAAATCCTACTTTCTGATACATTTTTACAGCATAATTTGCCTTTTGGACAGCAAGAGAAGATTGCCGGTATCCCCTCTGTTTCAAAATACAAAGCATTTTATCCATTAGGGCCGTGCCTATCCCCAAACCCCGATACTCTTTATACAGAGAAATGGCAAAGGATGGCGTTTCATCATTGATATGTCCATAATCATTCATAATACGAACCCACACTGCACCTATTACTTTTTCATCAACTTCTGCCACGAAACCAATATCATCTTTTTTCTTGCCGAAATCCTTTACATATACCTGTAATTCGGGCTGGCGGATAATTGATTTTGGCGGTGCAGGTACGCCGTCCGGCACAAATATGGCCTCATACAAGAAATTTTCAAGCAACCAGTATTCTTCTTCTAAAATTTCCCTAATTATGTAGTTCATGAATACCTCCGATTTGATAGATAGCGAACATCAATTAAATCTCATTCCACACATACTTTCACACCTCTCCCAGGGCTCCATGTTGATAAAGCTGAGACGGCGGACTTTCGTGAGATATAGGTGTATTCGGGAAATGCCGGGACGGAATACATCTTCTGCTTTGAGTCCCATATGGAATGCCTTCAAGGGTGATTATAACATATTTTAAACCGATTTAATCTATTTTTATTATAGTTTATGGAATATTTTATAGAATGACCATGCATTTATAGTTGCTATTTTAACAATAAGCAAGTAAAATTTTATGTTAGAGAGATGAAAAAGAACTTCGGAAAACACACCCCAAAAGGAGCAGTTATGGACAGCACAACCCATTTCATATCAGCCAAGGGCAGGGATATTACGGCTGACGTGAGAGAAATCCGTTTTCAGAAGGAAACAGGGAACTACAAAGTGACATTTCTCAATAACAGCGTTTATGTTTATCAGGAACAGTCTGTCCGGTGGCTGCAGAATCCGAAACCGATTTCCCCTGACGCAGTGCGCGTCTCCCACCGGGGCAGAGAATTGTTCGATATACAGAAGATCCGTGTTTTTGACGGATCCGGTGAGCGATACTGGCATATCTGCTTTGGGAACGGGCTTGAGAAAACATATGACGGACGGGATTTACATGTTGAGTATTCCTGCCTAAAGGAGAAAAGGTCTGCCGACTGTCTTGGCTACTTAAGAGAGATTGCCTCCATCCATGATCTGAAATGTGATGACGGAACCACACTGCTGAAAAAGCAGTACGACAGGCTGAAATTCGTCAACAGCACATCGGCTATGGCTGTCTATTTGAACCCAAAAGAGCATGAGATACGAACCTGGAAGGAGGAGGGGCTTATCTTTCCCTTCGGAGGCAATGCCAGCCAGTTTAAGGCAGTGGAAAATGCTCTGGAAAATCAGATAAGCGTGATTCAGGGACCGCCGGGAACGGGAAAAACCCAGACGATTCTGAATATTATCGCTAATCTGCTCATAAGGGGGAAACGTGTGCAGGTTGTGTCTAACAACGACTCTGCGACCATGAATGTGGCTGAGAAGCTGTCCCGTCCGGAGTACAATCTGGGATTTTTAACAGCGCATCTGGGAAAAGGAGAGAATAAGCGGCGGTTTATAGAGGAGCAGTCGGGACGTTATCCCGGGATAGAGGATTGGCGCATGGACAGGGCCTGCCGGAGAGAGGTCATGGACAGGGTCAGGGAAAGGGCAGAGGAACTGCGGGGGTTATTTGCCATGGAAGAGCGGCTGGCAGAGGTAAGGTGTGAGCTGGATTCCATTGGGCTGGAGATTCGCTATTTTCAACAGTATTGTGAAGACCATGAGCTGACGTTTAAGGAGCTTTCTTTGAGGAGAGGGGCAGATTCCCGTATATTTCTTAAGCTGTGGCAGGAGTGCGGCGAATTTTCAGAGAGGGACCGGGCGGTGTCCTTTTGGTTTAAAATAAAGAATGCTTTTTTGTACGGCTTGATGGACTGGAGTATCTACAGGCAGAGTCTGCCGGAGGTGATTACCTTCTGGAAGAAAATGTTTTATGATACCCATAAAAGGGAGCTGGAGGCAGAGCGGGAGGGGCTGGAGCAGGCGCTAAAGACGGCGGATCTGGACAGGAAGATGAAGGAATTGACCAAAGATTCCATGGATTGTCTTCGGGCCGGGCTGTATGAAAGGTATGGCGGCAGGAAGGAGAGGCAGCGGTTTCGGGAAGAGGATCTGTGGAAAAATGGACCCGCTGTTTTAAAGGAATATCCCATTGTTCTCAGCACTGCGTTTTCCTCTGTCAGCTGTTTAAACGGGGTGACCTATGATTATCTGATCATGGATGAAGCTTCCCAGGCGGATGTGGTTACCGGGGCTTTAGCTCTTTCCGGCGCCGAAAACGCTGTGATCGTGGGAGATTTAAAGCAGCTCCCCAGACTTTATTGCGGGAGCATTACCGCTGTCATCCAAAGATTATCGGATTCTGTAATGAGAAATTCTATGACAATCAGCTGGTGATCATGACGAAAGAAGGCGGGGAGGAGGATACGCTGGCCGTTTACAAGACACCTTGCGGCGACCATAAACGGGAGCGGATGAACCAGAGACAGATTGATGTGCTGCTGGGGGAAGTGCTTCCCAGGTTTGAGGGGGATTTGGCGGCTGAGGTCGGGGTGATCACGCCTTACAGGGCACAGAAGGAAGCTGTTGTCCGGCAGATGGGAAACAGGGAGATTGAGGTTGATACGGTACATAAGTTTCAGGGCAGGGAAAAGGATTCGATGATTCTGACCACAGTGGATGATGTGGTCACGGAGTTTTCAGACGACCCTTATCTCTTAAATGTGGCTGTTTCCAGGGCAAAGAAGAGGTTTTTGCTGATCACCTCTGCCAATGAACAGCCTAAGGACAGCAATATTCGGGATTTGATTGCCTATGTGGAGTACAACCGTTTTGAGGTGGCCCAAAGTCAGATTTATTCTATTTTTGATTTGCTGTACCGTCAGTATACGGACCAGAGGATCGAATTTCTAAAGAGACACGGAAAGGTTTCCCGGTATGATTCGGAAAATCTGATGTATGGCCTTATAAGCGATCTGTTGAGGGAGCGTTCCCGCCTGTCGCTGGGGCTGGTCTGCCATGCTCCTCTGCGCATGCTGTTTCGGGATGTGACGATTTTGGAGGAGGAAGAGAAAAGGTATGTGGAACAGACAGCTTCCCATGTGGATTTTTTAATTTACAGACGGATCGGGAGGGTTCCTGTGCTGGGAATTGAGGTGGACGGATTCCATTTTCATAAACCCGGCACGGCTCAGTTTCAGAGAGACAGGCTGAAGGAAAAAATTTTTGAAAAATTCGAAATTCCGTTTCGCAGATATGCCACCAACGGCAGCGGGGAGATGGAGGATATCAGGGCGTTTTTGGATGAGTATGAGAGGGAATCGGGCTGAGAAATGGATAAAAAACAGTTTGGGGCAGTTTAAGACAGAATTTGGAGGGATGGAATCATGACCATGCAGGAAGCGATGAGGGAGCGGCATACAGTGCGCAAATATACGGACAGACCTATTCCGCAGGATATAAGGGAACTGCTGGGCAGGAGAGTGAGTGACAATAACCGGGATTACGGTCTGTGCATCAACCTGGTCTGCGATAATTCGGAGGGGCTTTCGGGGATGGCAAAGCTGCTTTTTGCCGGAGGCGTGAACCACTACTTTGTCCTTGCGGGGCCGGACACCCCGGACCTGGATGAGAAGCTGGGGTACTGCGGGGCGGATCTGATCCTCTACGCCCAGACTCTGGGGCTTAATACCTGGTGGGTGGGCGGTATGTACAGCAGGAAGGGGGCGGAAAAGCACGTGAAAGACCGGGGGGACAGTCATCCGGTCAGGGTGAACGGGGTGATTGCGGTGGGATTTGGCAGGACTCAGGGAAGGCCTCACAAGTCAAAGACAGCCGGGGAGGTCAGTGCGTACAGAGGAACAGCGCCCGGGTGGTTTCAGGACGGGGTGGAGGCGCTGCTTCTTGCCCCCACGGCTCTCAACAAGCAGGCTTTTCAGGTTGTGGGGGAGAAGGATAGAGTGGCCGTCACCTGTGGCAGCGGCCGTTTTGCGGGGATTGACCTTGGCATAGGGAAGTATCATTTTGAGCTGGGGGCCGGGAAGGAGAATTTTCGGTGGGTGAGGTGACGGCCGGATGGATGCAGCCAAGCGGCGGCCGGATGAAACCGGGTGTCGGGATACGGGAGCAGCCAAGTGGCGGCCGGATGAAACCGTGTGCCGGGATACGGGAGCAGCCAAGCGGCGGTCGGATGGAGCCGTGTGCCGGGATACGGCTCAGCCAAGTGGCGGCCGGATGGAACCGTGTGCCGGGATACAGGCGCGGCCAAGTGGCGGTTGGATGGATGTGGCCGTGTGCCGTGATATGGGCGGTAGCCAAGTGGCAGCCGGATGAAACCGTGTACCGGTCCACAGGCGCAGCCATGTACGGAGTGACGGCTGCGATCATGTACCGGACGGACACCGGGGGAAAAGATACAGGGAAAGGAAAGGGAAGGGAAGCACATGGGAAATGACCCTTATAAAAACATCAGCAAATTTATCAGCCTGGTGCTGCGCCACAATCCCGGGGCCGCCGGAATCCGGCTGGACGAACACGGCTGGGCGGATGTGAGGGAGCTGATCCGGGGCGTCAATGAGACGGGGAGAGTCCTGGATGTGGACATGTTAAAGGAGATCGTCCGAACCAATGACAAGAAGCGGTTCGCTTTTAATGAGGACTGCACAAAGATCAGAGCCAATCAGGGGCACAGCATTCAGGTGGACGTGGAACTTACGGAGACTGACCCGCCGGATGTGCTGTACCACGGCACGGCCACCCGGTTTCTGGGAAGTATCCTGAACAAGAGGGAGGGGCTTAAGTCAGGAAGCAGGCTGTACGTCCATTTGTCCGGGGATTACCAGATGGCTGTGAAGGTAGGGCAGCGCCACGGGGTTCCGGCTGTGCTGAAAGTTGACGCCAGGCAGATGGCGCGGGACGGGTACGTATTTTATCTGTCGGAAAACGGGGTGTGGCTGGTAAAGGAGGTTCCGGAAAAGTATCTGGAGAAAATAAACAATGAGTGAGAATTTCCGATTACAGGGAACAGGAATTTTTCGAAAACACAATTTTTCGGAAACACAATTTTTCGGGAACACGATTCCCGGAAGAGAGAAGATCAAGAAAGGAAGAGGAGGAGAAGCGACATGACAAAGGAAGAGCAGGCCGCGGTGTGGAAGGCGGAGATTGAGAAAGGGCTTGATAAGGTCAGGGAGCTTAGGGAGCGGCTGAAACCGGTGGAGTTTACGTCAAAGCTGTGGGAAACCTACCTGGGAGCTTACGGCGATGTGAGGGAGGATGTGGCGTTTTTGTTCTGTCCAAAGGAGCTGATTCCGGACACGGAAAAGCTTCGCAGGCTGGACGATGAGGAGAAGGACAGCTATGAGATCATATTTGACAATCTCAGTGAGAATCTGACCCACCAGTTAAGCCTGTATGACGCCTCCTATCTGGTCATGCCCTATCTGGCTCTTTTGCTGGAATTAAAGAGGCAGGAGGGGGACTTTGACTGGCAGATGAAGGTCATTGTCCTGGCAGGGGATGTGATGGCCACGGATATCCCCTACTGCGGCGGGGGAAGTGAGAGGGAGTCTCTGATGCCTGGGGAGGTTATGGACAGCTACCGCCGCAGCGTGGCTGTGGTGCAGGAGAGGACCAGGGAGTTTCTGGGCCGATATATGGACCGGCTAAAGGAGATGGAGCCTAATTGGATGCGCCAGTATTTCTGCACGGACGTGCTGGCGATTCTGGGGGATAAGGAGGCGGCATTTCAGATGCTTATGGGCCAGTGGGAGCAGTGCCCCTTAAGCTGTCCGGACTGCGGGTACTATGATGAGGAGATGGAGACCGACGGGTTTTATGACCGCAATCAGCTGGGGAAGATAGAGCCGGCCCCCTCTGTCATCGGGAAATGGGACGGAAAAAGCTATGAGGACACGTACGTGTGGTTCAGCAACCTGGTACACCTCCTGGGCGTGGAGGACGAGTGGAAGGTAGCCTATTATTTCGGGACCTACACCTGCCCTGTGTGCGGCAGCAAGGGGGTCCTGATAGAGTGGATGAAGGAGACGGAGTGATGAAGGTGGATGTAAGAAAGATGGAGTGGACCAGGGAGCCAAAAGCCTGGTCCGCAAAGGACGGGCGGGTGGAGATCATCACCAGCCCCCATACGGATCTGTGGCAGAGGACATACTACCATTTTAGAAATGACAATGCCCCTGTGCTGCAGCTGACCACGGATGAGCGGTATTTTTCCTTTGTGGTCAGGACGGAGTTTGAAAGCAGCCACCGGTTCGACCAGTGCGGCATCGTCATGTATCTGGACAGTGAGAACTGGCTGAAAGGTTCGATTGAGTATGAGAATGAGGATTTTCAGCACCTGGGCAGTGTTGTGACCAACAACGGTTACTCCGACTGGGCCACCACGGCTATGGACGCCTCCGTAAAGTCCATGTGGTACCGCTTAAGCCGCAGGGAGGACGATTACTGCATCGAATGCTCCCCTGACGGAGTCCGTTACAGCCAGATGCGCATCTGCCATATGTGGAAGGGCAGCGGGCAGATCCGGTTCGGGATCTATGCCTGCAGCCCGGAGGATTCCTCCTTTAAGGCGGTTTTTACGGATATGGAGATGACGGAGTGCAGATGGTTGGCCCATGACGGGCAGAAGCCGGATGCGTAGATGGGTGGGGGGATCCGGGCTGGTTTGGTTTTTAAGAAGGATTTGTGAGCAAAAGGGCGAGGGGAGTCGTGATGCCAGTCAGAGAAGGGAAGGATGGTCCTGTCCGGGTTCAGATATGCCAAACATTC
>CAJUFP010000015.1 GCA_910585645.1 uncultured Hungatella sp.
ATTCAGTTGTCAATCTTCGGTTGGAATCTCATTCATTGAGATTCCGAGAAGTTATAAATTAATCTTATCCTGTCCGAAGCGGAATGTCAATCCAAATTTCCATTTCTCTCTACGGCTCCTCCTGGGCGGCCAGCTTAAACCTGACCGCATCTTCCGAAGAAAGCAGCTTCATATTGATCCCAAACCCTCCGGAACCTTTTCCCCTGTCCTGATAATCCGAAGAGATATCAAAATTCACGGTCACATACGTCTCCGCGTTGGCCGGCATCTCCATCTCATAATAGCAGTTCATATTCCGGTAATCCAAAAATACCAGAGCCGGAATCAATCTCTCAAGATCCTTCTCGTCATCATAGATCGCGCTCCAGCCTTCCTCCGAATCCTTATCCCACGTCTCGGCCAAAACGACGCTGCCATCTGCCGCCTGTCCGGAATCTTCCGCGATTTTCTCCGGATCCCAGTAATACCGGATCCTTACGTCTGTCACTGTGGTCCCATCCAGCTTTGCAAAAGTAACCCCCGCCTTTTCAAGGTCCTCGATCGTCCTGACAAAAGAAGGATATATGGGATAATAACACCGGTCCTCCAGGTTGTAACCGTACCGGTTCTCCTCATTGAGGGCTATGCCCTCCTCCAAAGACCTGGTCCGAAACTGAATGGTCCCCACAGGAAGCTCTTTCTCCCTTTCGGCCATGGTAAGCTCCTCCAGCTCCTTCTGGTAGACCGCCAGCAGATGGGCCATATCCTCCCCCTTAAGCCCTGTCTCCTTCTTCTGGTTGTACTGCTGGACAAACACCCGCTCCGTATCCGAACCGGTCTGTTCCAGAATCGGGTAGAGCCCCTTTTTGTACTCCCGGCTGTCATGTATGGCAGTCTTTAAAGGTTTCAGATCATCATAAGGGATCCGGTACTGACGGTACGCGCTCTTTCCGCTGTTAAGGCGATACTCCACCACACAGTTCTCCCCATATGTCCATCTCTGGGTATCTCCCTCGCTCCGGCTCTTTTTGTCCGCCTCCACTCCCTTTTTTCCCAGCTCCATCACCGTATAGAGATCGGACAGTTCCATGTGGGACAATCCGTACTCATCCTGACTCAAATAATCCCAGCTGGCCATCTCCCGGCCCAGAGCATCCGTCCCAATCCTCACATCCCCGTAGGTAACCCAGTCGTCGTCATACCGAAACACCACTGCCGCCGACTTAACGCTTCCGGCGTCCGGAAGCCAGGAATCATACCCGTACCAGTCGTACATGCCTGCCAGCACAAGAAGCAGGGAAATGGCAAAACAGGCCGCCAGATGGACCCAGTTGGCAAATAACTTTCGAAAATCAAAATGGTAGATGATCTCCATGATGCAGCAGGTCAGAGCCACGCCGCACAAAACCCCGAACACCGTCCAGGTCAGAGTGCTTCTAAGCCCATAGAAAAACATGCCGAACACCACGCCCACAGGAAGGGCGATCAGGTGCTTGATCGGACTCTCGGTCCGCTTAAAAGCCATGGCCTTTCCCGCCGCCTCCGACGGCCGCAGACGGTACAGCCCATAGGCCAGAAGAGCCAGCGCCACTGTCACAAAAACCGCCCCAGCCACTCTCCCCGCTCCCAGGGAATCATAAGAAAAATCAGCCACGGCAAACATGTAATTGGCAAAAGGCGACGAATAGTTCACTGCCCGCTTCCACGCCATGATCTGCTGTGCCGTCTCATAATAGGTGTGAAACCACTCCGACTTATAGAGCATCACCAGGGATACCACCCCGGGGCCATAACCGCAGAACACCACAGTCCCCAGAAGGGCGATGATAAGATTGCCGGTCATCATCATGGCGATAACCGCGGTGGTATACATCATGCTGTAGTACACGACATTTAAAAGCGTCATCTTCCACCAGGTACTTCCAAGGACCTCACTGCCAATGCCGGTCCGAAGGACCAGGGCCACGGACAGAACCTGGGCCAAAAGATAGATGGCCATGGGAACCAGTATCCCGTTCAAGTAGGAAGCCAGAAACAGCTGATGCCGCTTTACGGGAACGCTGTGGTAGAAATCCACCTGCCTGCTGTTGTGAAGATACCGAAATCCCGACATGGCCCACACCACTGCCACTGCCAGTAAGAACGCGATCACCAGCCCGTTGATCCCCACCATGCCCACAAGCTGCCTGATCAAACGCTCCCTCTCCCGCAGCTCCCACCCCTCCCTGACCCGGTCCAGGTAGGCGCTGCTTCTCAAAGCCACAGGCACTAAAAGGGTAAACACAAAGCCAAGGACCGTCAGGGCGATGGTCCACATGCGCCGTTTCAGATCCTCCCTCATAAGTTTAAAGCACAAGCTTTTTGATGTCATAACCAGCCACCTCCGTTTCACTGATGAATATCTCCTCCAGAGTAAGGGGTATGATCTCCGCGAACACAGGCTGGTACGCCCCGATCCCCGTCTCGATCTCCTCCCTGCTCCCCCGAACCGTCAGGGTACAAAGACTTCCCCTGCGCTCAATCTTCATAATATCCAGCCCCCTAAGGTCCTCCGGCTCTGTCCCCGGAAGGAGCACGCACTGGATCTTGTGGATGTTCAGCTTCATGTCCTCCAGATCCCTGGACAACAGGATGCCGCCCTTGTGCAAAAGCCCCACGTGGTCGCAGATATCCTCCAGCTCCCGCAAATTGTGGGAGGCGATAATAGGCGTCAGATTCCGCTCCTCCATATCCCCCACGAAAATGCTCTTCACCGTCTGACGCATCACCGGGTCCAGCCCGTCAAAGGTCTCGTCGCAGAACAGATAATCCGTCCCGGCGCAGACGCCGCAGATCACGGACACCTGCTTTTTCATGCCCTTGGAAAAGGTGTTGATCTTCCGGTTCTCATCCAGCTCAAAACTGCTCATCAGGTGATGGAACCTGTTTTTGTCAAACCCCTGATACACGGCGCTGTAAAACCCCATCATCTCCTTTGGCGTGGCATTGTTAAAAAAATACTGGTCATCGGAAATATAGAAGAACCGGGCCTTTACCTGCACATCCTCATACACCTCTTTCCCGTCAATGGCCACCGTCCCCTCGTCAGGCCTTAAGATGCCGGAAAGCATCCGAAGAAACGTGCTCTTGCCAGCACCGTTGGTCCCGATCAGCCCAAAAACGCTTCCGTCCTTTATAACGGCGTCAATGTGATCCACCGCCACAATATCCCCGAACCGCTTGGTCAGGTTTTTCGTCTCAATCATCGCTCATCCCTCCCCTGCCATAAACTTTATCAATGACGTCCTTAAGCGTCTCCTTTTCGATCCCCAGCCCCGCCGCCTCCAGAGCCGCCGCCTCCTGCTTTTGAAGGACCGCCTGCCTTCTGGTGTCCTTTAGAGCGCTGTTATCCGCCACAAAACTTCCCTTCCCTTTCACCGAATAAATATATCCCTTTCTCTCCAGCTCCGCGTAAGCCCTCTGAATCGTATTGGGGTTAATGGACAAGTCCATGGCCAGACTCCTGACCGACGGCAGCTGAGCGTCCTGCTCCAGACCGCCTGACATCATCAGCTCCTGGAACCGCTCCACGATCTGCTCATAAATCGGCCTCCTGTCCCTGTAATCCAAAATGATCAAAATCCAAACCTCCTTTCCACACAGCAGTGTTTCTACTGTATTAATTTAATTAATACAGTTATAACACAGAAAAACCGCCCTGTCAATCCCTTTTCAGAGACGACACGACGGTTCCCGCGCTTCACCGGGCAATCCCCTTACAACTCCACCGCCAGATTCCGAAGCCACTTCTTCTGCCGGTACCGCGCATACCCGATAACAGCCTTATAAACCTCCTCCAACGTCACCATAGCGTACACAATATGGATAGGCTGTTTTAACCAAAGCCCTCCAATAAACGCCAGAGGAATCCCGATGAGCCACACGCCGCTGGTGTCGATGAACAGGCACATGGCCGTGTCGCCGCCGCTACGCAGAACGCCCACCACATTCACATAGTTGAACATCCGAAAAGGCGAGAACAGGGCAAACACGATGATGCACCGGCTGACCGACTTTGCCACCCCGTCGGAGATCCCAGGCTGATACAGGCTGATAAAGCTCCAACGCAGGCTCACGCACACCCCTGCCATAACCACAGTCACCAGAAACTGGAGGATAAAAAAATTCTTCCCGTAGGTCTCCGCCCGTTTCAGATTCCCGGCCCCCATCTCATTGCCCAGAATCACCGCCGTGGCAGCGCTTAATCCCTGGAACAGCACCACCACCAGATCCTGGATGGTGGTGGCAATGGTGATGGCAGCCACCGCGTCGTCCCCCATCCTGCCGTAAGCCATGGAGTAGATGGTAGTCCCCAGGCCCCAGATAAACTCATTGCAGATCACCGGAAGCGCCGTCGCAAAAAACTTCCGCAAAAATAAGCCGCTCCACCCGAACAGATCCCGCGCGCCGCCGGCAAGAGGCGTCCTCCCCAGATACACCACACAGAGGATCAGCGTCATCTCCACCACCCTTGCGATCAGCGTAGCCAGAGCCGCCCCCACCACGCCCATAGCCGAAGCTCCAAATTTCCCAAAGATCAAAATATAGTTAAAAACAATATTGGTCACAATCGCGGCGCAGCTGATCACCACCGGCTCCTTCACCCGGTTCACCGCCCGCAGCATTCCCACATAGGTGTTGGTAACGGCTGTACAGGGGTAGGAAAACGCGGCCACTGCCAGATAAGCCGCCCCCATGCCGATACTTGCCTCACTGGTGGTAAAGATCCGCATCAGCATCCGGGGATTCGCGCAGGCCGGGATCATAAACGCGGCCGATCCAGTCACCGCCAGGCTTAAAGCCAGCCCCAGCACCTTCTTTATGCTCTTCACATCCTGATTGCCCCAGTATTGGGCCGCCAGCACCCCGGACCCGCTGTTAATGCCGAACACCAGCAGCGTAAACACAAAAAACACCTTATTCGCCAGACCCACGGACGCGATGGCCGTGGAGCCTAAACTTCCGATCATCAGGTTGTCCACCAGGTTCACCACCGTGTTCAGCATGCCCTGCATGGCCACCGGCAGGGCGATCATCACCGTCTTTCTCAAAAAATTCCTGTCCCGAAACATTTCCTTTGTGTCTCTCGCGATCCCTGTCATGTTCTGTCCTTTCTAAAAAAAGCCAAACAAAAATCCGGCAAGCCGGATTTTTTTAAATCTGTCATCCCCCATCCTGGGTCTCACTGTCAGGCTCCTGGTTCAAAAGCTTCACAGCCTTCACCTGCCGGATCATCTTGCTCTCCACCCGGACGATCTGAAACAGGTATCCCCCGTACTCCACCTCTGGTTTCTCATCCTCCGCCGGTATCCGGTCCAGCCTGGAGATCAGAAAACCGTTCATGGTGTCATAGGAATCCCGCTCCTCCTGGGTAAACTCTATGTCAAGAGCCTTTCCCGCGTCCTCCAGAGGCGTTCTGCCGTTTAGCAAAACCCCGCCCTCCACAGCGGTGATAAACTCCTCCTCCGAGTCGTACTCATCCAGAATATTCCCCACGATCTCCTCCAGGATATCCTCCATGGTCACAATGCCCGCAGTCTGCCCGTACTCGTCCACCACGATCTCCATGTGAATCTTCTGGGACTGCATCTCCTGAAACAGAGAATCAATGTTTCTGGTCTCCGGAATAAAATGAGCCTTCCGCAAAAGCCCGGGGATCTTCCCCACAGGCTGATCCTTCCACCTGGGATTTTCCCCGTAGATCACCGCGTCTTTCATATGTAAGATCCCGATAATGTCATCCGCGTCCTTCTCAAACACCGGATAACGGGAATTTTTTCCCTCTTTCAGAATAAACCGGATGGCATCCCGCAAAGGCATGGACGCGTCAATGGACACCACGCTGGTTCTGTGGGTCATAATATCCCTGGCCGCCTTGTCGTTAAGCTCAAAGATATTGGTGATCATCTCCGCCTCCTGGGCCTCCAAAACACCCTGCTCATGGCCCTCATTGACCATGGAGACGATCTCCTCCTCCGTCACATTGTCATCCTTCACGTTCATGTCAACGCCAAACACCTTCAGCACCGCCATGGAGATCCCTCTCACGATCCAGATAAAGGGGATCAGAGGCGTCACTGCCGCCGTAATAAACGGCAGAAGCCCGTAGGCCCACTTCTCCGCGTTTTTAGCCGCGCATCTTCTGGGGATAATGATCCCAAAACTGGTGATACAGGCCAAAAGCACGGTTCCCACCACCAGAAAGCTCACTGCCCTCAAAAGAGCGCCCTGAGGCCCCCCGGCCCTGCCCACAACCCCTTCCAGCTTTACACTCCACCGCTCCAGCATATACGCCCCCATGACCATCCCGATCACATTGGTGATGATCTGGGTGGAGTTTACAAGCTTTGATGGCTGGCTGGCCATGCGAAACAGCCTCTTTGCCTTCCTGCTTCCCTGCTCCATCTCCTTTTCCAGGTTGCCCTGATTCAGATTCTGGATCGCCGCCCCAAATCCGTAAAAAGCGGCCTCCAGCAAAATAAACGCCAAAAACAAAATAAAACTAAACGACCAATACCCATCGTCCATGAAATTATACGAACTCCTTCTTTTGTGAACGGTTTCCTTTTTCCAACACTTAGAAATATAGCAGATTCCGCGTGTTTCGTCAATGGCAGACTATGTAGGCAGTTCCAGACTGACCATCAGGGCATAATCCACTCTTCTCTGCAGCTCCTCGTCAATATGGCAGATCTTCTCCTTTAATCTCTGCTTGTCAATGGTCCTAAGCTGCTCCAAAAGGATCACCGAATCCTTAACCATATCGCACCGTCTGGTGTCCAGTTCCACATGGGTGGGCAGCTTGGCCTTGTTCATCTTTGACGTGATAGCCGCGCAGATCACCGTAGGACTGTGTTTGTTCCCCACATCATTCTGAATGATCAGCACCGGACGGACCCCTCCCTGCTCCGAGCCCACCACTGGCCTTAAATCCGCATAGTAAATATCCCCTCGTCTTATGATCACACTTTCACACTCCGTTACGTCAAATTCTTACCTCTAGTATTGACCGGTTCGCGGCCGGCTATTCATGCCTGCTGTGATCATTATATTCTTTTTTATCTTTCGGCGTGCCTGACTGCAAAATCCTCATATATATCACAGAAATAATCTTTCTTCCCCACAACGGCCCCGCCCTGTAGATACACCCTGGGAACCCGTTTTCCCAGATTGCAGACGATCTCATAGTGGAACCCTCCGAAAAGCCCGGCCAGCTCCTCCACCGTGATCTCCTCACATCCGTCTCTCCCGATCAGCGTCACCTCATCATCCACCTCGGTTTCCGGAATGTCCGTCACATCCACCATCATCTGGTCCATACAGATCCGCCCCAGAACAGACGCCCGCTGCCCCCGGATAAGCACGCTGCCCTTTCCCGACAGGCCTCTCGGATATCCGTCCCCATACCCTACGGGAACGGTGGCGATCCGCATAGGCTTATCCGCCACAAATACACCTCCGTAGCTTACCGCTGTCCCAGGCCCGATGTCCCTCATACAGGCCACCCGGCTTTTCAGCTCCATAACCGGCCTTAAAGCCACCTGGTCCCGCCTGACCTCACCCGAAGCGTACATGCCGTAAAGGGAGATCCCTGCCCGGACCATATCAAAATCAGCCTCCCTCATATCCATGATCCCCGCGCTGTTGGAAATATGCTTTATGGGGATCGTCACTCCCCGCTTCTCAAGCATCCCGACAAATCGCCCATAGGCGTCCATCTGCCTCAAAGCCGGCCCTTTGTCCCCCTCATCCGCCCTGGCAAAATGAGTAAACAGCCCCTCCGCGCAGATCCCCGGCATCCTGCTGATCTCCGCCGCCAGATCCGCCGACTCCTCACTGGGACTCATACCGATGCGGCTCATCCCCGTGTCCAGGGCCAGATGGACATAAACTGTCTTTCCCAGCCGCGCGGCCGCCTCCGACAGCCCTTTCGCCTGCTCCCTCAAAAACACAGACGAACGGATCTCTGACCGGACCAGCTCCTCATTGTGCCTTTCATGGACCACCCCCAGAACCAGAATGGGCTTTGTGATCCCGTGTCTTTTTAGGTTAAGGGCCTCCTCCACAGTAGCGGTCCCATACATCTCCACACAGGGTTCTATAACCTTAGCCACAGGCGCCGCCCCGTGGCCGTACCCGTCCGCCTTCACAACCCCCATAAGGGCGGTTCTTTCGGACAGCACCGCCCTCATGGCTCTCGCGTTCTCCCAGACCCTGTCCAGATCCACCGTGGCCCACACCCTTGTGTAATCCCGCCCGTCCCACACTCTGTCTTCTTCCATATGATCACTTCCCGGCCGGTTTGCCCGCCCATCTCCTTTCAGCACTGATTATACCATACTTCTACAATTTTACAACTCTCCCGATCTCATCCGCCAGCTCCCTGGCCACCATGCCATGCGCTCCACATCTCTCCCTATACAGATCCCCGGCCAGCCCGTGGATATACACCCCCAGCGCCGCCCCGTCAAAAGGCTCCATGCCCTGGGCCAGCAGCCCTCCCACCGTCCCGGCCAGAACATCCCCTGACCCGGCCTTGGCCATAGCGCTGTTGCCGCTGGTATTCACATAGCACTGCCCCTCCCGGTTAGCCACCGCCGTGGCCGCGTCCTTTAACACGCACACGATCCCGTGGAGGCTGCTGTACTCCATAGCCGTATCCACAACCGCGCCCTGGATCTGGGCAACGCTCTTTCCCGTCAGCCTGGCCATCTCCCCCAAATGGGGGGTGATCACAATATTCTCCGTATAGTATTGTTCAAGCCTGGGCCATGCCGCCACCGCGTTAAGGCCGTCCGCGTCCAGAACAATAGGCACATAGGCGCTTGTCAGCACTGACTGCACCAAAAGCCTTGCATAGGGCTCCTGCCCCAGCCCCGGTCCCAGCACGATCACGTCCGCCCACCCGCACTCTTTCTCCATCCGCGCCTCCCAGGAAGGACAGCAGTGATCCCCCGCCTGTATCCCGGCCTGCCAGTCCTCGTCTTCGGCTCCGCCCTGGGGTCCGCAGAGCATCTGCTCCCTGTCATCTCCCGACAGACTCCCCAAATTTCCGCAAGCTTCTGCCCCGCGGTCAGCCCAGATCTCCCTTGGCCTGTAAACGCTCACGATCGCCTCCGGCAAAAGCTGCTGTAAGATCTCCCGGTTCTCCTCCACAGTCAAGATCTTCACAAGCCCAGCCCCCACCCGGTAAGACGCCAGCCCGGCCAGATACGCCGCCCCGCTCATCCCCCTGCTGCCGGCGATCAAAAGCACCTTGCCAAAACTGCCCTTGTTGGCGTATGCCGCCCTCACAGGCATCCTCTCCAGATCCTCCCGTCCATAGGTCCACGCAAAGGGATGGGCCTCTTTCAGGCTCACCGGCGGAAATCCGATATCCTCCACCACAACAGTCCCGCAGTATTCCCTTCCCGGAAACAGGGCGCATCCCAGCTTCTCATATCCGAACGTCACCGTCACATCCGCCTTCAGGGCGATCCCCATAATCTGGCCCGTACCGCTGTGGATCCCCGACGGCACATCCACAGCCACCACCGTCCGGGGAGAAAGCTCCCTCACAGCTTCCAGGATCCGGCGGTACTCCCCCTCCACCGCCCTGGTCAGCCCCACTCCAAACAACCCGTCGATCAGCAGATCACAATCCCCGGGAAGAAAATCCTTCCACTCCACCACAGTCATATCCAGCTTCCGTGCGATCTCCATCTGGACATGAAACTCCTTTGTCCCCCGCTGAGGATCCCCCCCAATGAGAATGGTCACCGAGTACCCCAAAAGCGCCAGCATTCTGGCCGCGGCCACCCCGTCGGCCCCGTTGTTGCCCGTCCCGCACAGGGCCCACACCCGTTCCCCCTCATGAAGCCGCTCCTCTGCCTTTCTGGCCACTGCCATAGCCGCCCGCTCCATCAGCACCAGGGACGGGATCCCGATAGTCTCAATGGCGTACCGGTCAACCGTTTTCATCTGCTCCCCTGTCAAAAGATACCTCATATCCGTTCCTCCTCGTCTTGCCCCTGTTCATCCACCCATAAAGGTCTCCACAGGCAAACCTGCAAATCCTTCAACGCCTTCACAAACCTTCCCTGCCATGTCCGCGGATTCCGCCACCGCAAATGCCGCCGCGTACTCTTTCGTGTTGGTGATAGACACATGAATCTGTCCGATGCCCAGCTCACCGGCCCGCTTTAGCGCTCCCCCCATAAGCCTCACAAAAGGCTTGCCCATATGATCCCGCAGCACCTCGATATCCCCTGGCCAAAAGCTGCGAAACCCGGTGCCCAGGGCTTTGGCCACGGCCTCCTTCACCGCAAAATTGCCGGCAAGCCTGGCAGCGTTCCCTCCAAACTTCCGGCACTCCTCCTCCGTATAGATCCGTGACAAAAAAGCCTGCTTTTCACAGGCTTTCCGTACACGGTCGATCTCGATCAAATCCGTTCCCACTCCAACGATCATGGCAGCTGTCTTCTCTCTCCCTTTCCCTTTGCCGATACCCTGGCCTCCTGCTCCTTCTGCTCTCTCTCCATGCGCTCCTTCTCGTCCTGCATGCTGCAGACCCGGTAAGACAGCCGCATCAGGCTTTCCGACAGATGGACATTCTCCACCACCACGTCATCCGGCACCACCAGATCCGTGTGGGCAAAATTCCAGATCGCCTTGATCCCTGCCGCCACCAGCCGGTCCGCGATCTCCGGAGCCTTGGTCTTTGGAATGGTCAGCGCCGCGATCTGCACCTCATGGTCCACGATAAACTTCTCCAGGTTTTCCACCCCCATGATCTGCGCGCCTCTCACCACCCGCCCGATAAGCCTTGGGTTAATGTCAAACATCCCCTTGATCAAAAATCCCCGCCGCTCAAAATTGGCATAATTGGCGATGGCCTGGCCCAGATTTCCGGCCCCTATGATGATCAGATTGTGCTGACGGTCAACCCCCAGGATCTTGGCGATCTCCGAATACAAGTATTTCACATTATACCCATACCCCTGCTGACCAAACCCTCCAAAGTTATTAAGATCCTGACGGATCTGAGAAGCCGTCACCTTCATCCTGATGCTCAGATCATTGGATGAGATCCTCTCCACTCCTTCCTCCATCAATTCACCCAAATGTCTATAGTACCTTGGCAGCCTCACGATCACTGCCTTTGAAATCGGCTTTTGTTCCACGCCTATGTTCCTCTTTTCTATCATATTAATGAATATTATATCATTTGTAAAATGATTGTCAAATAGTTCGTGGCAAAGAATGGTATGTGAACAATATGCAATATACAAAAAACAATCCTCCCACAAGCTTTCCTCACGGTGGGACGCGCTTACTGTTCACGGGGAGCATCTTCTTGTCCCGCTCCTCCGAACAAAAGCCGGAGCGTGATATCCTCATTATTTCCTGCGTGATAGCATTGCAACTTTCACAAATTTATATTATACTAGTATATCATTGCCTGTCAACGCACAGCCGTTTCCCCAGGCCTGCCTAATACAAATACATGTTACTGTTCACGGGGGGCATCTTCTTGTCCGGCTTAAGCCGAACAAGAAGCTTCGGGCGTTCGCCCGATGTGGAAAACAGGATGAAAACAGTCTTACAAGCAAGCTTGACGCCTGTTTTCATCCTGTTTTCCACGCCCCTTGAACTGTAACAAATACATTAAAGGAGACCACACCATGATCCTATCATGCAGCCACGTCTCCAAATCCTTCGGAACCGACGTGGTACTAAACGACATATCCTTTCATATAGAAGAAAACGAAAAAGCAGCCATCGTAGGCATCAACGGAGCCGGCAAGTCCACCCTCCTAAAGATCATCGTGGGAGAGCTTTCCTCTGACCAGGGTTTCGTGACCCTGGCCCGGGGCAAGACCATGGGCTATCTGGCCCAGCACCAGGACCTTGCCAGCCACCAGACCATTTACGGCGAGCTTCTGGAAGTCAAGCGTGCTGTCCTTGACATGGAAGAGCGGATCCGCAGCCTGGAGATGGAGATGCAAAGCGCCCAGGGCCAGAAACTGGACCAGATGTTTGAAACCTACACCCGCCTGACCCACCAGTTTGAGCTGGAAAATGGCTACGGCTACCAGAGCGAGATCATCGGCGTCCTAAAAGGCCTGGGTTTTTCGGAGGAAGACTTTAACCGTGAGATCTCCACCCTGTCAGGCGGCCAGAAGACCCGGGTATCCCTGGGAAAGCTTCTTCTGTCCAGGCCTGACATCATCCTTTTGGACGAGCCCACCAACCACCTGGACATGGGGTCCATCGCCTGGCTGGAAAACTATCTCCTCAATTACAAGGGCGCTGTCGTCATCGTTGCCCACGACCGCTATTTTCTGGACAAAGTGGCCACTAAGATCATCGAACTGGACCAGGGACAGGGCATGGTCTTCCTTGGCAACTACACCTCCTACAGCCAGAAAAAGGCCCAGGTGCGGGAAGCCAAGATGAAAGCGTACCTAAACCAGCAGCAGGAGATCCGCCACCAGGAAGAAGTCATTGCCAAGCTAAAATCCTTCAACCGGGAAAAAACCATCAAGCGGGCCGAGAGCCGCGAAAAAATGCTCTCCAAGATCGAAGTCCTGGAAAAGCCCACAGAAGTAAACGACGAGATGGCTCTCCGTCTGGAACCGGACATTTTAAGCGGCAACGACGTCATGACCATACGAGACCTGTCCAAATCCTTTGGCGACAACCACCTGTTCTCCCACATTGACATTGACATCAAGCGGGGCGAACGGGTAGCGGTCATTGGTGACAACGGAACCGGCAAGACCACCCTCCTAAAGATCATCAACCAGATGCTCCCCGCGGACTCCGGCCAGATCACCCTGGGCACCAGAGTCCACATCGGCTACTATGACCAGGACCATCAGGTACTCCACATGGAAAAGACCCTCTTCGACGAGCTTCAGGACACCTACCCGGACCTAAACAACACCAGAGTCCGAAACGTCCTGGCCGCCTTCCTCTTCACCGGCGACGACGTGTTCAAGCGGATCGGCGACCTAAGCGGCGGCGAGCGGGGCCGGGTCTCCCTTGCCAAGCTGATGCTCTCCAACGCCAACTTCCTCATCCTGGACGAGCCCACCAACCATTTGGACATCACCTCCAAGGAGATCCTGGAGCACGCCCTGAACCAGTACACCGGCACCGTGCTCTACGTATCCCACGACCGGTACTTCATCAACCGCACCGCCACCAGGATCCTGGAACTGACCGGTGAGACCTTTATCAATTATATCGGAAATTACGATTATTATCTGGAAAAGCGGGAGCTGATGAATCAGCTCTATGTCACAAACTCCGGCCAGACTGCCGGCACCAAGGCGGCGGACTCCTCCGGAATTAAGTCCGGCTCCGGAGCTGGAGGGAAATCCGGCTCCAGAGTTTGTGAGAAATCCGGCTCCGAAGTTTCTGGAAAATCCGGTTCTGGAGTTTCGGGGAAATCTGATTCTGGAGTTTTGGGGAAATCCGGAGTCGGAGTTTTGGGGAAATCCGGCGCTGACGTTCTGTCCGCTCCCGACCCCAAATCCCCGTTAAATCCAGGTGTTGATTCCACCCATGGCGCAAACCGCGGCTCCCGCGCCTCTGCCGCCCATCCTGCCACAGCCGCAGGCTCCATATCACCAGACTCGCCTGCCGGAAAAACCACCGTAAAACAGGACTGGAAATCACAAAAAGAAGAACAGGCCCTTCAGCGCAAAAAACAAAACGCCCTCAAAAAAACAGAAGCCCAGATCGCCGCCCTAGAAGAACAGGACGCCGCCCTGGATCACCGGCTTACACAACCGGAAGTCGTCTCTGACGTAGGAAAACTTATAGAGATCCACAAAGAAAAAGAAGCCATAAAAGAACGCTTAGACCAACTGTATGAAGAATGGGAAACGCTGGCAGAAGACATATAAAATAACCCACAAAATAAGCCCATAAAATAAACCATAACATAATCAAAAAATAAACATAACACAAGCAGCAGAAAACGGGACTTATAGAACCATGTGAATCATGTTCCCGCCTCTGCTGCCTGTGCCCCTCTATTATTTTAAAAGTTATTTTGAAAGGAATCCTCATCTCATGAAGAAAAAACGAATCGCCGCCGCCATAGGCCTTGTCCTTATCGGCCTTTTTTATCTGGCCACCCTGATACTGGCCTTCATCGACACCCCCCTTGCCAAAAACTGCCTCATGGCCGCGCTGTTTGCCACCATCGTAGTCCCGGCAGTCCTCTACGGATATATGATCTTCACAGGCGCTAGCCGCGGTGACAGTGAGGATCAGCCTTCGGCCCAGGATGATGAGGGGTGACTCATAGGCCTGCAAACTGTTCTATAACACATTCATAGGGCTTATTTTTTGTGCCATAATTGATCCCTCACCAAAAGGATCTTCCCTGTATTAAGCAATAATAAATAACATTACAATCGCAATAAAAATAAAGAAAAAATATAGTTTTTGGAACAAACATGAATATGTCCATATTTCTCTTTTATTCAAACTCGTCTGCTCCTCTTTTGAAAATACTCCAACCCATTCATTTATATTACCTTGTTGTCCTTTATTCCGCTTCTCTAATATCTTTATACAATCCTCACACAATTTAATCATTTGCTTAGTTCGTTTATCCAATCCATAAAAAATCAATGTAAAGAATACTATAGCTATGCATACACCACATTCCCAGATCATCAAATCCTTATCAGCACTTAGTAATGATATTAATCCTGCTATTAATAGGGATTCTAATACAATATAGAAATTCATCAATTGCATTCTCTGATTAGAATGTAACTCAAAATATTTCCATAATATCTCCATATAATCCTTGTCACTCATATTATTTTTTCCTGCCTGTAATCATGATTTAGGTAATACAGTACTAATTGTGTAGACAGTCCTGCACAAAATTTCTGGAATTTTTTATTTTTTTCCTCATCCCCATAATCGGAAACTGTCTTTACACTAAAAAATGGAATTTCATCTTGATTATGAACCATGGCATAATACATTCCGTATGTTTCCATATCTATGCCCAAAAATTTTTTATTCTTTTCGCGTATAAATTGCTTTACAAAATATTCGCTTTTAATTACTGCAGCTCCAGATGCCATATCACCTACCCTAATTGATGGATTTAAAATAGCTAATTCACTCTGAAGTTCCATAAGTTTGTTATCCTTTTCTATTAACTCATTAATAAGCGATTTTTTTTGGGAATAAGATGTAAGTAATGTCTCCATCTTCTTGCCTATCCATGTAAAATCCGGTTCTGGAATTAGCGAAAATTTGTCATTTTCTTTTTCCTCTGGCTCAATACTCCCGCTTCCATAATCCCATGCTTTAATACTTATTATTATATCACCTATATTTACCAGCTTCTTCTGCCCTGCGCAAATACCGGACATAATAACAGTTTTAGGATGTAAATATTGTATAACTTTATTAGTTGTATCTACAGCTGACACTAATCCTTTTTGTCGCTGTTTCACTAATGCTATCTTAATCGTTTCACCTTTACAATTACTCTGTCTACTTTCGTAATAAACAAAATCAAGAATATTTTTATTCTCCTTCCAGACATTCTTATCGTTTTCTCTAAAAGCATTAAATTCGACATCAACTGCTGTAATAATAACTACGTCATACGCTAACTCTTGATAATAATTTATCCTCTTTTCTAAACACTTTCTCCAATTTCTATCAACCCTAGAATACTCGATAATGGCTACCGGAAATATATTCAACTTTCCGCGCACATCTCCTACATATTCCGTTAGTACAATTACTGCTCTAGGCCTATTAAAAAATGTCAAACTTTCAAAAATATATTGAATAAAACTCACTCCATTTTTTATATCTTGATTCCCTTTTGCATTTTGTTTCGGCACTTTCAAATCAACAATTACAATTTCATACTTAGTTTTTTTTAATTCTTGCTTTGCGTCGTCAGAAGAATGCACTTGCTTATACTGAATTTTTATCTTTTGAAAAAGACTGATAATATCCTGCGCCTTTTCACCTTCATCTTCAAGTAATAATATTTTCATTTTATATCCCCACCGTTTTTAATAAATATTCCAGATTTCTCTTCCATGCCAAATTAACACTTGAAAACAAAACCGCCCCGATATAGTACGCATACAGCAGTTTCATATAATCATGGAGTTTCTCCAAATACCGAATCTGATTTTCTCCCTTATACATCCTATTTTGTTTCAAATCTTTACCATAATCTTCATTTATATAAACCAATAAATTATTATCTAAAATTGTATATAATCTTAACGCTACAAAATCAGTATATTGTGTAATTACTACAACTGGAATTTTGCATTTGTTTACTCTTAAATAATTAATAACCGATAATCCACCATAATTAACTAGTTCGTTCTTTGTCTTATCCGATTTAGGCAATGTCATATCAAGCAATATGAGATCAATCTTCTCATACTTCAAAACATTTTTTGCATTCTCTATACTTTCAGCTATTTTTACATCAAATGTAAGCCTTTGCTCTACCCATATTTTAAGAAGCTCTGCTTTTGGCTTCATGTCTTCAACAATCAATACCCTCATATTTCTTCTCCCTTCACATCTACATTTATGGTTACCTTAAATATATCATCATCCAATTGAGCTTTTATATTCCATGAATAATCAATTTCCTCAAAAACTTTATTCATTCTATAAAATCCCAATCCATGATCATCATTCTCTATAGGCATCATTTGTAAGGAATTCTTGGGTAGATTGTTGATCTTATCAATATTCTCCTGTATCCTCTCTCTTTCTACATTTGGCGATATTTTATTTTTCCCTACTATGTTTACTGCTGTTCGGTCTTTTTTTATTTTAATTTCAGCATCAGCCTTATTAAGATTATATTTATATCCTGAATGTATCTCAATATTTCTGATTAAATTCTTTAATATTATGTCAATACATCGTATTTCATCCAATTGTAACATTGGATCATCATATAAATAACAAAAACTAACTTGTATGTCCGGATTTTGTTCCTTTAGTTTCTTAATATAATTTCTTATATCATAATTTAGCTTTCTACAATATGTAAGGTGGAACCACTGTTGTATATCATCAATCATTTTATATGCATCATCCTGAAAATTAGAACGAAAATCGTAATTTATACCTGCATCCTGTAGTTTCTTCGCTAAACACTCCTCACATTCTCCATAACTCTTCCTCAACTGTTCGGCTATCCTATTTCCAAGAACTTGTAACTTTTGTTCCAATATTAAATCTAAAAATTTTCTAATTCCACGCAAGATCGCTGTAGCATCTTCCCAGTGCTCAATCTCCTTAAGTAAACCTTCCCGCAACTCCTCCTTTGGCAAAAACAGTGAAACATAGCCGTTATAATAAGATCTATGTGTAAAACATATCTCACCTTTTATTTTTTCAACCCGCTGAAATAATTTTGAACAAAACTCCTGTAATGACTGAAAAGCTTTTCTTTTTTCATCCGGTCTCAATGAATTAATATATTGATTATTATTTATAATTTCCTTTTTTTCATCTTTATCACATTCTGGGATAAAAAAGTAATATTTATCTAATAGTCTTACAAATTCTAAATCCAATATTCCATGCCTAATCTGCAACCCCAACTGTTCATTAACATATAGTACATACCTTTTCTTTAGTGTTCTGTATTCTTCCATAATATTTTCAAAGTTATCTTCTTTACACGACGAAAATTCTTTCTTATCCAAACTATTAATTACTCTTTCAGTACATTCATCTTTTTCTAACTTTATCCATTCTGCAATAATTTTATTTCCTTGCAATTCATCTTCTTTAAATTCAATATCCTTTTTTAATTCAATATCTTCATACTGTTTTTCCACCTCATCTAATCGTTGTTTAAGATCTGTTCGATCTCTATTCATCTTTAATAGAAGATTCAATATTTTCTTTTGTTCAACATAAAGAGCTTCATTATATAAATCTGCGGGAGCCTCTGAAAGTATTTCTCCACAACAATTTTCCAAAAAGCGTTGTGTACGAAAATCTTCTAAGCTTTCCTTTTCTATAATCTCTGAAGGAACTGAAATCTCATGGTCCATTAGTATACAGGCAAAACTATCTAATACTGTTTGACTTAAAATCCCGTCAAAATTACCATTCAAATCCATTAAAAAAGCAAAATTAAAAAAATCCAAATCTGATAAATATTCTTCGCAATTAAAGGTTGTCAATTCATCATTTAACCAATCAGAATCCATCCGTAATGTTTTATTCTGATTTCTATAATATGTATCCATATAAATCTGAATTGCCTTTGCACAATCATTTTCAAACTTATATTTATTAAACTCTGATAACCTTTGCTCTTCATCTAAAATATCCTTTATCTTAAATGGAAGATCTGAATATACTATTTCTTCATTTCTGTCAATACAAATAAGTAAATTTGACACCTCATCTAATACAAAATTTTCTCTTTTATTATATTTTTTCCTAAACTCTGGATTCCAACAACAACAATAAATAGTACCTAATACATCTTGTAGCTCTATTAATAATTTTTCTTTTTCCTTTTCAACTAGTAAATTATCGACTGATAGATGACGACATAGCCTCATTTTCTTTTGTCGATATCGCCTATAAATATCCCTTTCAGTATCTATACTATCGGCTACCATTATAAACAAATCATAATACCCATTAAAGTCGGATAAACACCTCAAATATCGGTATAAAATTTCTGGATAATTTGTGTAAGACGCTCCCTTAAAATAGCAGATTGTAAATATATTTCCCATCTTCTCAAGTATTGTTTTATTTTGACTTTTTTCCTCTAAAAACAAATCGCATTTTGCATATATATCCAATAGTTCAAAATAATTCCCCATATCCTTAAACTGTTCACGGCAATATTGTTTGCATGCCTTATATCTACGTTCGCAAAAAAATCTTTTAATATCATTTATTTTTTTACTTGCCAAATTATACATCTGTAGATCGTTCTTCTTAAAGCTATATATATACTTTGACCAAATCTCTTCAATTTCAGTATTATTTGCAGAACTATCTACAACCAATTCAAGAATTAATTTACTAAATAACATATAGACATCTACAATCGTTAGATGCTGTAACATAGTGACTAATACTACCTTCTCATCATCAGTTAAATCCTTTTCCAAATCAAAGCACATAAAATTAACATACTTAGCTAAATATTTAACTTCCTCATCATTTTTTTCCTCATCATTTTTTAATAATAGTCCTCCAAAATTTTCTCGGTAAAAATTTTTATAATCGATTTGCCACACCTTTAAATTTATTTTTCTTTTTAAAAGACGAATATAAAATTGAAGAACTGTATCGTTACAGGAGTCTCTAGTTTCTCTATAATATGACGTATATCGTGAATGATCCAAATGATTTAAAACAAGTAGTTTTGATTGTATATACCAAAAACTAAGCCCGCATTTTTCTTTAACCAGATCCAAAATATGTTCTGCTTCCTCAAATTGACTATTTAAAAAAAGAAGTTCAAACTGATTCTTTAATTTTTCAAATTCCAAAAGTCTCCCTTTGTATACATGTAACAAAGCAAGGGAGAACCACAATTCTTTTATGAAGAGCCGTTCTTCATATCTATCTATTTCTACTACCATAGGAAATTCCGCATTTAAAATAAGATCATTCCATTCCTTTGCTTGATACAGTGACTTAAAATATTCTTTATGTATATCCTGCTGTGTCATCATCATTAAACAATTTTGGTAATCTTTGTAGGAGCCTTGCAACTTTAATGCCTTTAAATTTTTATCAATATCTTCTTCTCCTTTATATAAAGCAAACACAATTCTTTTCAAACTCCTTTTGTACATTTTTCCTCCATCACGTTTTCAATATAATAGTATCAAATACCTATTTGATATCCCATCCAATTTTAAAAGTCAGCCTGTCAAACTTTCAGTTCTGCTAATCAAAAGCTTCACATTTTTCAAGTACATTAAAGTCTTTATTTATTAGAACCTCATTAAAATTTTGTTCCTAAAATCTTATGGCCTATTATATTTTTTTAAAAGAGGCCAGGCGCCCACGCCTGCCCCCTTTTCAAAACCTCATTCTCTTTTACAAATACTTCTCCGCCAACTCCCCATCCTTCTCCGGCTGAAACGCGAAGCACCGTGACGTGGAGGCCAGCGTGGTAACCGCAACCGCAAAAACCGCGGAAGTCACCAATTTCATACACAACTCTCTAAATCTTCTCATGATCATCCCTCCTGACATTCAAAAGAAGAACGGCAATGATCAGAATAACAGCCGCGATCTGTTCCGACAGGCAGCGATCCGCCGCCGCCAAAATCCCGGCAACCGCAACCCAAAATCCCAAACTCCAAAATGTCCGGCTCCGGTTTCTCTGCTTCCAGTCCTTTGGAAGCCGCTTATTCTTATTCTCCACCGGCGCCCTCCAATAAAAGATCCCGGCTGCCGCCATAAGACTTAAAGCCACCGCAGCCAGCCGAATCCCCTCCGGCCATGCCGTCATACACACGACCATCAGCCAGGAAGCCAGATAACACCCTATGGAAGTCAAAAAACATCTCACTCTTGTGGACGCGTGATAACCGCCGCTGTAATTCCTGATATGCATAAAGCACAAAAGAAACGCCACGGCGCCTTTCCGGTTGCCCAGCAAGATTCCCAGGATCATAACCGCCGCCGCCGTCACTCCGGAAGATAAGATCACCTCGATGCCCAGAGCATACAGCTCCACATCCGCCCTTTGGATCTGACCCATACGGGCCAATCCATCCGCCATCACTCTCGCCGCTTTTTCTGTCATTGAACCCCCTTCTTTTTATTAGATTATACCGATTGGCCGCTGACTCTAAAACCATTTTGTCATTTTTAGGCGTTTTTTGTCACTTTTACCACCTGTCACTTTTATCGCCATCTGTCATACCACCGCTTCCACGATAAACCAACTGCCGCGCTCCCGAAACTCCAATCTCCCTCCATACCTTTTCACGATCTCCCTCATACACCGGATACCCAAACCGTGAAGCTGGCTCTCCGGCTTTGTCGTCCGCAGTTCTCCATTGGCCTTTAACACAGACTTTGAGATATAGTTCTCTGCCCTTATCCATAATCTGCCCTCCTCTTCCCGCACCACCAGACGGACTTCCCTTTGGTCCGTTACCGCCTCCTCCGCCTCCAGCGCGTTGTCCAGAAGATTCCCCAGCAGCACGCACAGATCCATCTCCTCCATCCTTCCCACCTCGCTGCTCTGTATATCCTCATAAAACACGATCCCTCTCTCCTTTGCCAACTCTTTTTTCATCAAAATCATTGTCTGCCACGGATGATCTCCCACCTGGATGCTGCTAATTCCCTCCAATTCCTCAAGATAATGTCTCAAATACCTCTCCCCCTCGCCTGTCTGTCCCTGACGCAGCAGCTGTTCCGCCACCACCAGCTTGTGCTTCATGTCATGGTGTAGTTTCCGGCTTTTCGTCAGATACGACTGCATTTGACCATAAGATTTCTCCTGCAGCTCCACCTGCCGGCGCAGCAGTTCATTTTCCAACATCCTCTCTTTCTCCAGAAACATATGCCTAAGCAGATAAAAGCAGACGACCATCAATCCTACAATAAGAAGAAGTAAGATCACGATCGTCTTGATCCTCCCGCCGCTGTTATAATACTGCATAAATAACTCCATCAGCATGCAGGCAATGCCCACAGTCAGCCCTGGAATCAGCAGAAGCAAAACAGAATCTCTGTTTTCATCCGCCATTCCATTCCGTTTACGC
Source organism: uncultured Hungatella sp. (assembly GCA_910585645.1). Taxonomy (GTDB): domain Bacteria; phylum Bacillota; class Clostridia; order Lachnospirales; family Lachnospiraceae; genus UBA3402. The sequence goes on from CAJUFP010000015.1 coordinate 21,804, forward strand.
AAAACAAGGATTCCTGACAAGAAAAGAAAAACCTTCGTTGTCACCAGAAACGAGACGCGCCATGGTGATCCCGGTGTCACCAACACCCCCACAGGCACGGAGAATAGGACCCTAAATGCAGCCATACAGATAAAATTGCAGCTAAACAATCCTACATAGAAAAGGAAAATACTGAACAGTTTCCCCGTCCATGTCCCTTCCAAAAACCATTCCGAATACAGAAACAACCCAAGCAGATCAATCAAAAACGTATAGGACGAATACCTTGTATACCGATCCGCGATCCATATATTCAACGTAAGCAGCAGGATCACGCATATTCCTCCCGCCTTCCCCGCAGCCCCTTTCCCTCTCTTTCCATGATATTCTGTCTGAAAACAGACCCAGAAGACAGACTCCAAAAAGCTGATAACATACTCCCACATATTGCTCAAACTCACTCCCCGCCGCAAAACCTTTTATAGACCTCTTTTTTATATTTCATGCTCACTTTGCAGCAATGAAAATTATTCAGCTGCACATGATTTCTCTCAACGCACTTTATATACTTTACATTTACCAAATAACTTGCGTGGATGCGGATATAGCCATAGCCTTTCAGCGCCCTCTCCATATCATCCATCTTGCCCCGGATCAGAAACCTTCCCCCGTCCCCCATATAAAACTCAATATAGTGCTTATTGCTCTGCAGATACATGATCTCATCCGGATAAAAACAGTGGATCTTTTTCCCTTCCATAATATAAACCTTCGATTTCCTTATATGCTCTTCATACAACCCCATTGCCCGCTCCAGATCAGTCTCCAAAAACGCTTTTCTTATGTACGCGATCGGCCTGCTCCCAAAGACCTGAAATACATTTCGATCGTGAGCCGACACATAGATCACCTCTCTGATCCTTCCTGTCTGTCGCAATCGCTCAAACAAATCAATCCCATTATCCTCGGGCAGCACAATATCCATGAACACCAGGTCATAAATCGTTTCAGCCGACTCAAACTCCTCCGCCCTCACAAACCCGTCAATAACAAACTCCTGACTTTCCTTTTCAAACCACTGTTCCAACAGACCTTTGAGTAAATTGACAAACACCTTGTCATCATCTAAGATCGCCACTATCTTTTTCATCTCTGCCCCTAACCATCCCCATTGGTCAATATCGCTTTGTTTTATTGCAACGCAAACAGGCGATGAGCAGACTATTCTGTCCATCGCCACAAAATCATTCATTCATATCCATCTCAACGATCTCCATGTCCACCAGACTAAACGCGTATCTCATCAACTGTTCCAAATCATACTGCTTTTCTTTGGGACACCGTTTAAGCAGACTTGTAATCCTCCCATCCTTTTCATCGCCGGTCAACAAATACGTAATATCCGTACCCAGCTTCTCATAGATGACCACCAGCTTTTCAAGACTTGGGGCTTTCTCTCCCCGCTCTATCATCCCGTAAAATCCGGTACTCACCCCCAGCAGTTCCGCCATCTTCTCCTGGGTGAAGTGCAGTTCTTTCCGTCTCTCTAAAAGTCGGCTTCCTATGCTTTTGTATAATTCCCGTTCCTCTTTAAACTTTCTCTTCTCGTGCATATGTACGTTCCTTCTCTCTCATTTATATAGTATAATTCTACATAAATTATTTTGAAGAAACTATCAGTTAATATTTTGCACTATCTATAGGTATTTTTTAACCACATATCACTTCAAATATCCGATCCACACAATTAGACCAGGTATAATCGCGGCTCACCTTCTCATACCCTCTCTGAATCATAACTTCCGCGAAAGCGCTGTCCTTCAGTAAAGACTCTGCAATACCAGGAAGCTGCTCCAGGTGCGCCAGATCATACAGCGCAATATCAACCCCATCTGTAAAATGATCCGCAACCCAATGGCTGTAATCTGTAAGCGGCACGGAATGCTGTAAAAGCGTGTTAAAAATCCGATCATGGCTGCCGGATTTGAACCATGGAAAAACATTTAGACAGATTTTAGCGTCTGCCATATAGGGAAGAGTCTCTGCAAAAGGAATCCTCTCGTCAATATGGTATACATTTGGGCGGTCTATAAGAGGATAGTTCTCCCATCCGCGTCCGAGAAGATGGATCTTAAGTCCTGCTTCTGCAAGAGCTGTAATAACCTGTTCCCGATAATACATACGGACGGCCCAGTCCACCGGCTCCGTAAATGTCAGCATCAGCTTCAGCATATCCTCTGAAACTTCCCATTTGCACTGATCCAAAGTCAGATGAAATGCCTGGTCAAGGGTCAGGCGGCTGTCCTCTGTCAGGCTGCTAAACATCTGCTCATAAAAAGAATATAATTTCGTGTTGGGTTCTACAGAAAACACTGTTTTCAATTTCATAAACTCATCCTGGTAGCGATAATAAGTGCCGCTGAACAGGATATCATACGATCGTTTGGCATAAGGGATCACCGGATCATCCTCTGCCGGAAGAGTCCCTGCATGGGGCATAAAAACGATATCCGAAACCTCCTCATGAAAATACTTTCGCACATATTCCATGTGATCTCTGTCACAGCAAAACAGATGATAATTCCGGGGATGCTTTTTAAAAACCCCGTGAAAACGGATCGGCGGATCCATCAAAATATCCACAATCTCGGCCTGATGCTCATTCCATATGTCAATATATACATCATCCAGAATCCCCAATCCGTCAAAGCAGATGACCATATCCACCTTTTTTGATATAAATGGAATAAAGTAATCAAAGGAATGAACCCCCCCTGAACCAGGATTTGTCAGATCCAGTATAAAAGTTTCATGTCCCCGGGCCTCAAGCTGGGCGGCCAGAACATCCGAAAAATAATTAAAAGACTCAACTTCTGAATAAAATAAAACGATCCTCATTTTCCATTCCCTCTAATCACATCCAAGATCCACTGGCTGCACACATCCCAGGTCAGAGTCCCGGCAACCTTCTGATACCCATTTTCAATGATCCTCTCCGCAAGTTCATCATCCTCCAAAAGCTTCCTCGCAATCCCCGGAAGCTTCTCAAGATGTTTCAGATCATACAAGGCAATATCCACGCCGTCCACAAAATTCTCGTCAATCCAGGCGCTGGAATCCGTCAGCGGCACGGAGCGCTGCAGCAATGTGTTAAAAATTCGGTCATGCGTACCATCCTTAAATCCCGGCATAACATTAAGATTGATCCTGGCATCCGCCATATATGTCAAAGTCTCCCTGTATGGCACCTGACCGGCAATCCGGTGAACATTATTAAACCCGGCAGCAGGATGATTCTCCCACCCTTCCCCCAAAAGGCAGATCTCCATCCCAGCCTCTGCAAGGACCGTCACAACATTCTCCCTGTAATACATGCGGACAGCCCAATCCATGGCCTCAGCCCCCCACAGCAATGTTTTCAGATCATGTTCAGAAAGCTCCCATCCCAGCTGTTCCAAGGTAAGCATGATTCCCTTCCACACGGACAAACTGCCATCCGCTTTCATATTCTCAAATGCCCTGGCATACACTTCATGGGCATCGCTGTCCTTTGGAACCGTTCTCTCAGCCTGTTTAAATTTACTCTCCGGACTGTAGTAAGTGCCGCTGAACAAAATATCATATTTTCTCTCCCTGTAGGGGATCTTTCTTATCTCCCCCTCAGGCAGTACCCCCACATGGGGCATAAAATCCACAATTGGAACCTCTTCTTTAAAATATTTCTTTACATACTCCACATGTTCCCTGTCACAGCAGAACAGATGGTAGTCTTTAGGATGCATCTCCAAAACCGGGTGAAACCGCAGAGGCGGATCCATAAAAATATCCACGGTCACAGCCTGATGCTCATCCCATATCTGGACCATATCCTCACTTCGGATTCCCAGCCCGTCAAAGCAGACCACGCCGTCTACCTTATCCAGCAAGAACCGCTCAAACCGCTCATCTTCCTCAAAAGAGCCGTCTTTCACCACGCCGATCTTTCCCAGATCCAGCACGAAAACTTCACATCCATTTTTTTGCAGTTTGTCCCTCAGCTGGTCTGTAAAAAAGTCAAAAGACTCCACACCAGAATAAAACAAGACAATCCTGGGACCATTGGCTTTTTGACCTTCTGACGAATTTTCACCCAGCAGCGCCCGCTCCACAATCTTCCATTCCTCCTGGCTAAAAGTTTCCCGCAGCGCTGTCACCACTCCGCGATACCGGGCCTTCATGGCAGCCCGCAGCACAAAGAGACGGTCCTTTAAAGTATTGTAATCATAAAAAGCCCTGCCTAATAATTCTGTAACCTGTCTGGCTCCTGCCCCGTGATCTCCGGTTCTAAACAACTCCTTCCGATATGAGGAAAGCAACAGCACCAGGCTGCCCATAAGATAAGGGTTCTCCTTTAACAAAGCAGCTGTCAAGTTCACACACTCATCCAGCTTCCCATCCTCATAGTAACGCATCGCCGTCCGCTCGTACTCCTCCACCCTCTTGTTTTTCTCCAATCGTCACCCTCCTTTTCCCGGTTTGTTTAAACCTTAAACATCTCTCTCACTCGATGCCTGAACGTATGGCTGGCAGCAACCCGGTCGTGTCCATTTCTGGCAATCTCCTCCCGCTCATCTTCATGCTTCAGATAATAATCGATCTTTTGCAGAAGATCCTCCCTGCTTTCATAGTAAACAAAATCCTTTCCAGGCACAAAGAAATCCAAAAAGTCACTTTGAAAATTGCTCAGCAGAAAACCGCCGCTCCCCATAATATCCATACATCGAAGAGGTATTCCGCTTTTTATACTGCGAAGAGTAATATTCAAATTCACCTTGCTCTGCTTAAACACCCTGTAAGCCTGTTCATAAGGCTCCACACTTCCATGGTTCCGCAAATTCGGCACAGAAAACTTTTCATCAATTGTAAAAAGATCGACAACATGGTTCTCGGCTATGGCCTGCAGCAACGCAGGACGTTCCAGCCCTGTGATCTTTCGGTTGATCACATACTGGGCAAAAAGGAACTCCCGGCTCTCCACTCCGTCCGCATTAGGCTCCATAGGAAGAGCACGGCTCAGTTCATCCATAACCGGCTCCAGACATTCCTGGATAAAATTATCCCCCTGCACTTCCATCTGACACTTCATAAGCCCATCCAGATATCCTCTGGCATAATCTGACAGCGAGGTCATGCGGTCAAAAAAATTGTGAGATTCCGTATACAGGCTGCCGACAAAAGAAATATCATACAAGTATGGCAGCTTAACTCCTTTCTCTATGGCATCCAGCCGCTCTGTGTTGGCCGCCATAGGCAGATAGCGTATTGTGCCAATACCGGCCCTGTGAAACTCCATATACAATTCCCTGTCAAATACATAAACCGTATTGCATGGATTGAGGATCGTATAAGAATACAAATTCACCAGAGGACTGTCATAAACCCAGGAAACATATGGGACATGCTCTTCATTACAGGCCTTGGAAATGATAGGAAAATAATTAAACGAGAAGACCAAATCCGGCGTCTCTTTACGCAGTGTGCTAGTCAGTCTTCTCTCTTCTCCCGGGTTATTCCGGGTTGACTCTTTCTTCGCAAAGAGAAAATCCACAAACGTATGACCTTCCGCGATAAAAGCCTCTTTTATGTCCTTACTTCCAAAGGCATTCAACTCAATATTTAAGATCTTCATAACACAGTTTCTCCCTGCCCTCTCGTGGAAAGCTTGAGCTTTTCCCTTTCTTCATCTGTAAACAACCGTCTCACCGCATAACCTGCAAAATTCTGGCACTCTGACCGCTCTGCCGCCTTTACCAGAAACAGCCGATCTTTCAGACTGCCGAAATCATACAGCTTGGAGAAAAAATCCAAAATCGTCCCATGCTCCTTCTCCTTTAACTTTTCCCCATTCGAAAGCAGAACTTTCAAAACCCTCGACAGCACTCCCATGTTATACTTGTCGTATTTTAAATACTCGGCTCCGTAGCTCATACATTTGGAATCTTCCCCTAAGTCATAAAAACAGCGCACCAGCATGTCGTAAGCTTCCAGCAGATTCGCCGCCAAAAGCAGGGCCTTATTATAGCATCCAAAAGCATTCAGTTTCCCGATAGCCATCTCCAGATGTTTAACTGCCGGCTGTGCCTGTCCCCGGGAAGCGAAAAAGTGTCCTGCAATATAATCAAAATCCGCCTCCTCCGGAAACGCCTCCACAGCCTTTTGGTACAGAGGCTCTACCTCGTTCCAGGAGATGGTCTCCTTTTCAGTTAGAAGCCTTAAAAGCTTAGTAAAAGTAACCGCGCTTCTCTGATCATAGGACTTTAGTGTCAAAGGCATAAACTCGACAGCCCTTCGATACCACTGCTCTGCTTCCGCCTTTTCTCCATCACCCAAGCACTCATCTCCCATGTATCCCATCATCTCATAATTGTCCGGCTTTTCCCGCAGTTCCTCCAGAATCAGCCTCCGATTTCTCCCGTTTTTATTCTTTCCCTCTATCTCCGCCTTCTGATATCCTGTATGAAAGACGGAAAGCTCTCTGGTAACATCACCTACCCGGAGTTCTCTCCCGGTTATGGATTCCAGCTGTTCATGGACCCTTCTCCTGTAGCGAACATCTGATTGGTTCCGAAAGAATCGTATCTGTGTTCCTGAGGCAAAGATCCTTCCTTCATCATCGATCTGCTGACATCCTGTGGATACTCCGTCAAAGCCATCCGCGGAAATGCGTTCTATAACTTCCGCCATCTTTAAAGCATCCCCAGGCTCCATATATTCATCCGCGTCCAGCAAGGCGATCCATTCCCCTCTCGCCTTGCTGATAGCAAAATTCTTCGCGGCAGAAAAATCGTCCTTCCACGGAAAATAAAATACTTTTGCTCCCAGCTTTTGGGCCAGTTCCACCGTTCGGTCCGTGGAGCCCGTATCCACCACAATCTGCTCCCACATGACAGCCTTGCCCCATGACAGCGCTTTCTCGATATTCCTCTCTTCATTTTTTACGATCATGCATTGAGAGATTCTTACCTTCTTACCTTTTTTCCCCAATCCCGGTCCTCCTTACCCATGTAAGACAAAAAAGCCATTCCCAAGCATTTGCCGCGGAAATGGCTTTCTGACATATGGCCCTATGTGCAGGCCCGGAAAAGACCGGGCCTGATGTTTAAAATCTAAATCAATTAGCCAAGCAGGCTCAAGACACTCTGCGGTACAGAGTTGGACTGCGCCAACATGGACTGAGAAGCCTGCAGAAGAATGTTATTCTTCGTGAATGCAGTAATCTCATCAGCCATATCAGTATCACGGATACGGCTCTCAGCAGCAGTGATGTTCTCGGATGTAACCTTCAGGTTGTTAACAGTGTGCTCCAGACGGTTCTGTGCAGCACCCAATTTAGCACGGTGTGAAGAAACTTTATCAATTGCGGTGTTGATAGTCTTAATTGCCTTATTAGCACTATCCAGCGTTGTAAGCTTAAGGCCAGACACACCAATACCAGAAGCATTCATCTTAGCTCTGTCTACAGTAATGGTCTCAGCAGCGGTCGGACCAATCTGGAATGTCATCTTCTGATTCTGAGACTTGGAATCAATTGGCTTGATACCATTAAAGTCTGTGTTGTTAGCGATACGATCGATCTCAGAAAGCAGTGCGTTAACCTCTTCCTGAAGGTTGCCTCTAGCTACAGTATTATAAGTACCGTTAGCGGACTGGGTAGCCAGTGTGGTAAGACGCTGAAGCATGGAGTGAGTCTCGGTCAGAGCACCCTCTGCCGTCTGAATCAAACCGATAGCATCGTTAGCGTTCTTTGCTGCCTGGTTAAGACCGTTGATCTGAGATCTCATGGACTCGGAAATAGCAAGACCAGCTGCATCATCGCCTGCACGGTTGATTCTGTAACCGGAAGACAGTTTCTCCAAGTTCTTGCTCAAACCGGACTGGTTAATACCCAAGTTTCTATAAGAGTTGATTGCCGCTATATTGTGCTGTATAATCATAAAATTTCCCTCCTGATTATGATTACTATTATTCTCAGGAACTTCCCTGTCCCTGTTGTCTCTCCGAAGAGGGCCCTGCTCCGGAAAGTCTGTAAAGCTTATATCTCACTTACCTTACATTCTTAATTATCGTCAATACTTTGGAAAAGTTAAGGGTATTTTCAATCTTTTACTAAAATTTCTTATCTTATCATCCGCCGTTATCTAAGAAGGCTTATGACCAGCTCAGGAACTGAATTAGCCTGGGCTGACATAGAAGTAGCTGCCTGGAACGTGATATTCTCCTTGGTAAACTCCGTAAACTCCTCCGCAATATTGGTGTCACGGATGCGGCTCTCGGCGCTGGTCATATTCTCCGATGTAACACTAAGATTATTATGAGTGTGCTCCAAATGGTTCTGCGCGGCTCCAAAATCTGCCCGTATATCCGCCACAGCCTCGATCGCTATGTCTATTTTACTGACAGCCTTATTCGCCTCATCAAGAGTCGTAAACTTCATGTCTTCCAAAGCCAGCCCTTCAACGCTCATATAATAACGCGGTACATCCAAAAGTTCTTTGTCACTGTGGCCGATCTGCAGTGTAATCTCATCAGAACGCTTCGGAGGTTCTATGATCGGCCCTGCTGGTTTTTCAGACTCAAACAACGGAATCTCGTCAAAATTCGATGTCTCACCGATGCGATTGATCTCATCAAAAAGTTCCATCCGCTCCGCGTCCAGGTTTTCTCTCGCAATACTGTTATATGTGCCGTTAGCGGACTGCACTGCCAGAGTCTTCATCCTCTCCAGCATGGAGTGAACCTCCATCAGAGCCCCGTCGCCTGTCTGAGTCATACTGATCCCGTCATTCACGTTTCTCATAGCCTGATTCAGGCCTGTGATCTGATTACGCATCAACTCGGAGATAGCGAGACCGGCCGCGTCATCCCCCGCCCGGTTAATGCGGTAACCGGATGACAGCTTCTCCAGGCTCTTTCTCATCTTGCCTTCTGCGATTCCTTTATTGCGGGAGGCATTAATACCCGCTATGTTATTCTGAATAATCATATATCCGCAACCCCTTCCTTGCCTTGTCGCGGCTCTCAAGCTCCCTTACCGGAGCCGGACCGTCTCACTGCGACCATCCTTGGTCTTACCGTTTCTGTTTATTATATCGGCAGGTTCGGACGGTGCATAAGGTTTCGGAAAGATTTTCATATTTTTTTCACAAGTTTTAACTGCCTGCTCTTTAAACATCAAAGAAGAAAATGATCTTAAATCGCCCGCAGCCGCGCCTTCGCCGGCCCATACCCCGCCTTCGCCGCGTCCCGGTAATACTGCTTTGCCATCTCCGTCTGCCCGGACACCTCATACCATGCCCCCAGATTATAAGCCGCCTTGAAGGACCCAGTTCCCACGACTCCTCCCATCCAGGGCCGCTCACCCAAACTTAGACACTTAAGATAACACTTCTCGATATTAGGCAGCAGAACCATATGCCTTTCCACATCCGACAGCACTCTCTTCATATAAAAAAGCCCGCACACAAAACAGAAATCCGGAAAATCCCCCAGTGTTCTCTCTTCCCTCTCCACAATCCTTGCAGCCTCGTCAAGGCATTCCCCAGCGCCCACATCCAGAAGCGTATACAGATACAGCACCACGCCTCCTGCCCGGTATCCGCTGGCAGGCTCTGCCAAGCGATAAAAATTCTGGAAATAGAGAAGGCTCTCCTCCAGCCTTTTCAGATTCCGCAGGGTGGAAGCCATCTGAAACTGATAATACCCGTCCTCCGGGTGAAGCCTCACCGCCTCCTCAAGGTACACAAGATTCCTCTCCCCCTTATCCTCCACCAGGTATCCATCATGGTCAGCGGCCAGCGGCAGGCTGTAGCAGGGATAGTCCCCGGCTGGCTGCTCATGGATGATGCCCTCGTACCTGACGCCGCGGGGCAGCACCCTTGGGAGCACCGACGTGCTCTGGCTGATATCCTCGCCGTCCCTGTAAGAATCATACCTGGTGATTCCTCCAAGCCACACCCCGCCACGGCTCCTCAAAGCCTTCTCCAGGTTCTTTCTGCTACAGGGACGCAGATATTCGTCCGCGTCCAGCACCAGGTTCCAATCTCCATCCGATTGCTCCAGGGCAAAATTACGCGCGGCGGAGAAGTCGTTGATCCATGGGAAATCCACCACTACCGCTCCCATGGATCTTGCTATCTCCGCCGTACGGTCCGAAGACCCGGTATCCGCTATGATCACCTGGTCCACCAGAGGCTTTGCCGCTTTCAGGCACCGCCTCAGGGAACGTTCCTCATTCTTCACAATCATGACCAGGTTCAGTTTCACTAGAGTCTCCTCTCCGGATTCTTCTGATTTTCCACCTGTTTCGCAAACACGAATTTGCGGATAGTAGCCTCTGTCTCCGGAAGCAGCCGGACAAACTGACAGCCATAGCCGAACCCGCCGGCAGTAGCTCCCCTGGCCCTGAGAACCCTGGCAGTGGCCTTGCACGGTTCCCCGTCAAAGCGGTAAGAAAACGAAAATCTCGTCTCCGGCTGCAGAGCCTGGGAGGTCACCAGGAAAATACCGCCTGCGCTGATGTTCTTAATAGTTCCCGAGAAAAAGCGTCCGTCATCCGTGGTAAAGCTGGTGGAAATGTTCACCCTCACTCTTAAATCCTTCTGCCTCTGAAACACGTCCGCTACCTCCAGCACCTTCACATCGGCCATCCACGGCTCCACCATGTCCTTATTGGCATTCTTCCGGATCACCAGCTCGCACCGGGCCCTCATAAGGCCCTGCTGCATATCATAAAAATCCACAAAAGTCTTAAATCTGACGCTCCGCAGCTTATAGTTGTTAAAATATAAAGTTACCCTGTCCTTTGCATCCGTCTCAACCCTGGCCCTGGACAGAGGCTTGTTATCTGTTCCGTACACCATGCAGGTTTCACAATCTCTAAACTTCATAATTATGTAGCCCTCCTTTATGTCTCAATCCATTCTTCTCTCTATACAGTCACATTGCCTGCGGACCTGCTGGCATTCATTAACATCTGAAGCCGCAGGATCTCCACCATACTGGCAAAGCTTTCCTTATCCAGAGAAACCGTATCTCCTCCTTCATCTATCGAAGCCATGCCCAGGAACATGCTCAAACGATTAATGCTGGTTCCATAATCACTGCCCAGGCCTGACAGGCCATAGGAGTTGTTCAGACTGCCGGATGAAACGTAAGAATTATCCAGCAGACTTCCCACACTGCCTCCCGAAACTCCATATAGACTCAAAAGCTGATCTGACGTGAGACCTGACAGACCGCTGTTTCCGTAACCGAAACCCCACAGACTCCCCATCCCGCCTGTCTGCACTGTCCTTCCGGAACTAAGGGGGGAACCATCCAGGTAGGAATTGACGATTTTTACATAGTTCTGGGTTTCTTTATAAGGCGGAATCCCGCCATATTTCTGAACACTGTTTGGTCCGGCATTGTACGCTGCCAAAGCTAAATTCACATTGCCGCCAAAACGCTCCAGATTCTCCTTTAAATATTTGGCCCCACCCATAATGTTCTGCCTTGCGTCATAAGGATCCGAAACCCCCAAAGACCTGGCAGTAGCCGGCATAAGCTGCATCACGCCAATAGCCCCGGCCTTTGACACCGCCTTAGGATTAAAATTTGATTCCGCTTTTGCGACGGCTTTGAGCAGGTTCACGGAAACCCCGTATCGGGATGACGCCTCCTCAAAGATATCGTCCATACTTTCCGTCTGACTCTTCCCATATGCGTTTTGAAACGCCTCCTTAAAGCTGTCGCTGACCTGCTCCGTCTGAGCGACCTGCCGGTTTGAAGTGCTGACGTTTCCCAAATCCGTCACTGATGACACTAAACCCATAGCCCTCTCTCCTCTTTCTCCTTCTATTCTATAAACGTTTGTTTATTGGTATGCGGCCCCGTTGGCCCCGATGGTCCACCCGTCAATAACCGCATTGGTCACCATGCTCCCGTCAGCATTGAAGTAATACCACGTTCCGTCCACCATGACCCAGCCCCGCTGCATCTTTCCATTGCCGTCCAGATAGTACTGCCGGCCTCCGACGTTGATCCAGCCTCGCTGCATACACCCGTTGCCGTCCAGATAATACCAGTCTCCCGGTTTTGGCTCAACCCATCCGGTACACATCTCCCCGTTGGCGTTCATATAAAACCAGGAATCCGCCGCCGGATTGACCCATCCGGTCTGCATGGCGCCGCCGCTGCCCATAAAATACCAAAAATTATTGATATACCTCCAGCCTTTCACCATGCTGCCGTTCTCGTCAAAATAATACCACCGCCCGGATACCTTCTTCCAGCTGTTTCTGGATTTCTCCCCGTCCGGCATAATATAATTATTGCCCCGGATCGAGCCGCCGTCGTCCGTATTATCATTCCAGTTTTCGCTGTAATCGTACTCGTCATCCGTGGACGCCACAGCAATGCCTTCCTTTAAGTATTTCTTCTCCTCCGATGTGGTAGGGATCGCCTTTACCTCAAAATAATAGGTCTTGCTGTCGCTTTTCATAAAAGGCGCCATATCCAGGCTGGTGCCTTTCACAGTCTGACGCTTCACCACCTTGTTGTCCCCGTAGAGAGACACCGAGTATCCGGTAGCATATTTCACTGATTTCCAAGTGGCTTTCTTTCTCTCCGTCTTGTCCCATCCCGCCCACGTGGTACCGCCTAATACCATAACCGGCGTGTAGTCTACCTTCACTTGAAGTTTGCTGTCTCCCAGGGCTCTGGCCGAAACAAAGCTGGCGCCAGTGACCTTACACTGGGAACTGTTCAGAGATACGGGAAATACTTTTCCGTTTCCCGCCTCCACCGTGATGTCGATCCGCACTTTTTTGCCCGGCCTCCACTTATCAAAATCCGTGCCGTACTGATAATCTCCCAGGGTACAGTCCGTTCCCCCAACCTTGATAGAAGGCTCCAAAATCTCCTCCGCCTCCCCGTAGGCTCCGGTCAAGGTCACCGTCACATTTTCCACCACACTGGAGGATGTAGCGCCGTAAGTCGTCAAAACTCCGGCTCTGCCTGTCGCCCCGCTCACCAGGGCGAACGCACACATACCTGCAGCCAGCCTTTTTATCCGATCCCAAACCTTCATGTCTAACCCGCCTTTCCATTTTCACTGCTAAACTCTGTCTCACCTGACAGCCTGAATCGCTGCCCGGTTTCCGCCCAAGATCCGCATAAGACTCACTGCCGCCACACTCCGTCAGGATCCAGATAAAAACCGTCAACCTCCGTATTATAAGCCATCTCACCGGAACCAGGATAGAAATAATACCACAGTCCGTCGATCTGATACCAGCCTTCCACGATCTCCCCGTTAGAATCCGCAAAATAAGTTTTCTCGTCCCGGCGGATCCAGCCTGTAAACATAGCCCCCTGAAGGCTGTTGTCCAGCACGTTTAGATAATACAGCTTGTCATTCTCCTTAAGCCATCCCGTATAAACGCTGCCATCTTGATTAAAATAGTAATAATACCCCGCAATCACCCGCCATCCGGAAGAAAACATGGATCCTTCCGGGTACACGCCCTCTTTCTCAGGCCGCGTATAATACCATTTATCACCAACCCTGACCCAGCCCAGAGCCATCTCGCCGCTGTCATGGAAATAATACCAAAATCCGTTTATGCTCTGCCAGCCTTTCTTCATAAGTCCGGCATCATCAAAATAGTACCATTTATCATTGATCCGCTCCCAGCCCCCGGTCTTAAAGTCGCCGCTGGGAAAACGGTACTTCCACTCAGTTCCCTGCTTGATCCAGCCCACCGTATCCTCTACGCCCTTTACGGCCGTGGATCTGGCATTCTGTTGTCCTTTGCCGTCGGAAACATACCGTTCCGTGATCACCAGCTGACCGGATTCCAGCCAATCGCTCCGCTTTCCATAACTCTTCTGAAAATCCGTTCCAGGGATGGTCCGGATCTTAAAGGTATAGTCTCCGGTCTGAGTCATATACGGATAAAAATTATAGTTGGTAGCAGAAGTCCGGTCCACCTTGAACACGTTTTTATTGTCCCTGAGAAGCTGCACCTCATAGTATCCGGAGCCATTCTCCGGCTTCTCCCATTTGGCTTCGCCCAGATTTTTCTCATTCCAATACGCGTCCCTGGGGCTGTCATACTCGCCCCTTATGGGATTGACTTTCACGGTCACCACCAAATTATCCCCGTCCCGCCTGGCTGACACAAAAGATCCCCCGCTGACCTTTACATTGGACGCCTTATAGCTGGCCAGAAAATAGTACTCGCTTACGTCGTCCGGCTCCAATACCAGGCTCATCCTGGGTTCATCCGCAGCCACCATCTCCTTGGAAGTCTTATCTGTCCATGTGGCGGAGGTCACTGTAAAATGGCTGCCCTTCTGAGTCACCAGGATCCCCCCGTCAGAGGCTGTCCCGCTGCCGATGTCAATCTGAGGCAGCTTAACGCCCGCCTTTAGCTTTGAGGAAATCTTAATGCTTATGGAATTCATGGGCTTTGTGGCTGCCAGACACTCCATAGGCGTGGCCGCCAGACAAAGGATCGCAAGAACCAGCGCTGTCAGTCTCCTTATATTCTGATACATAATCATCTGCTCCTTTTCTCACTACTTTGCTCTGCCTTCATTCTCACAGTTCGCTCATCTCCTCCTGTATTTCTTCCCCCTGCACCCCAGAAGCCTCCTGCTCCTGCGCTCCAGGCACATAGCCCAGAAAATATATGTAGATATCCACAATAGCCTGGTACAATTCAATGGGGATCTCCTGTCCCAGCTGCAGCTGAGTGAGAAGCGTAGCCAGAGAATCATCCTCATAAACCGGAACCCCTGCCGCAAGAGCGGTCTCCGTGATCTTCTCAGCCAGATATCCCATACCTGACGCCACGATCACCGGAGCTCCGTTCTTATCCGGATTGTACTTTAAGGCTACTGCCTTCTGCCGCATCATCTCATCAAACTCTGACATTGATCGTTCTCTCCCTCTCCCGTATCTCAGGGAAAATCTCGTCAACCCGCCGATCCCGGGTATGACGGCGCACCATAAGCTGGCTGAATCGAATCCCGTTGTTCTTCAGGATATCCGCCACATCGGACTGGATCCGCTTATCCTCCTTCACCAGATGAGGCGGAACAAACAGCTGCAGTGAGGCCTCCCGATTCTGAAGCCCCAGAACCAGTTCAAACTTGCCTACGTTCTGAATATCAAACTTCAAAAAAAGCTTGATCTTTCTTGCGCCTTCCTGATCGCCCCTGTCAGAATCCGGATCCACCCACATCTCCGACATCACATTCTTATCTTCATATTGAAAAGGAAGGATAAAATGAAGCAGAGGCATATATACGCTCTCATTCATCAACATACCGTTCATTATATTATAGAACTGCTGGATATTTTCCAGCCCCGCGTAGCCGTTGGCTCCCTTCAAAAGAAGCCCTGAAAGCCCGTCGGCAAAATCCGACATAGGCCGCGCCCCCTGCCTGGCGCTGGTGCCCAAAAGACTTTCCAGGCTTTTCTGGGCATCCCCCTCAAAAAGCCGGTCAAACTCTCTGTCACTGACCATGGCATCAAAAAGTCTGCGCAGCCGCCCCTCATCCCCATCCTGATACCGGGCCGTGTGGAAGATAAGAAGCATGGTGGCCTCCCGCACGGAACCGTAATCATGAGTCCGGGAAATATACTCGGAGAGGAAGGGGATCAGGCTCTTGTTCAGCACCTGGGCATTGTGGGCCGTGTCCCCGTTAGCTGCCTGCCAGTCCATCCCCTGTGTCAGTTCCTTAAAGTCATCCCGGTAAGACCGCAGCAGAAGCTGCTCTATATCATCCATCAGAGAATGCATCTGCTCCAGCAGATGTTCCCCGGAAGAAAAGTTATTATAGACTTTAAGAAAATCCAGCGCCGCTTCCTGAAGGCCTCTGGACGTGCTCTGTAAAAGCATAGAGCGGAATTGATTAAAGAAACTACCGGCAAATTTAGCCTGCAGCCCTCCTTGTCCCTGGAGATAAGTAAGGAGATCCTCCGGCGAATCCATACGCATGGACATAAGGAACTTCTCCACCAGATCCGCCACCTCGGCCTTGTCAATACCGGCCATATCCGTAAACAGCAGTCGTTCTAAGCTGTCTGCCAGCCCGCTTCCCTCTCCCAGGCTCTTGACAAACGCGCCGTAGTTGCTGTCATAATCCACCACGCTCAAAAGGGCATCCTGGGTATTCTTCCCCATCTGCTCCCCATCCCGGCCATCGGAGCGGACGACCCTGGTAGGATCAGCCGGGTTGCGAACCGCCGGGTTCCCTGCGCCGTGCTTGGGGTCCTGAGGGTTGATCACGTTACGATTATCAATATTAGGCGTTGTCACCTGCAAAATATTCGCCATACTTCCCCCTAATCTTAAAAAGTTTCCTCATTTTAGAAAATCACAATAATATTATATATCGGCGTCTTTGCCCTATCTATTATATTATCTTTTTCAGTTTTTCACAAGTAGTATAAAATAACATTATTTTTACATCTTTATTAAATCTCTTCCATCGGATTTTTCTGCCTAAAACCAGCCTTTCGCTCACTTTTGCTTATGTTTGCGAAAAAAATGCCGATAATATTTTTATAAAAATGTAAATATGCAATTTTAGAAGGGAGGTTGCTTTATGAATATTACATTTTCAGCTTTGAACACCTCTTATCGTTCTACGGTTTCCGCACGGTCAAAAACCACGCCCCGCCAGGAGAAAGCCAAAGGGGATTACGATACGGTCAATATACGCAGAGCCAAAACTGCGGACGACGACGAAACCTTCGCCCGGATGCTTGCCAGAAAGACGGCTTCCCAGATGGGCGGTGTCAGCAGGGAGCGGGTTATCCAGCTGCAGGGCAAGGTGGCGGACGGAAGTTACCGGCCCGACCCCCAGCGGATTGCCGGCCGGATGTTGGGGCTCAGCTGACCATTCCGTATACAGAAAGGAGTTTCCCTGATTTATGGATCAGAACACCCAGGATTTATTTGAGAATTTTATAGCTGTCATCGACGAGACCGTTCAGCTGGTCTACGACATCGCCCAGGTAGAGACGGCAAAAACAGAGGCTGCCTCCTTAAGGCAGCACCATCTGATTAATAACTATGTTCAGCAGGAACAGGCCCAGATCCTGCAATTGAGAGGTTTGGAACAGCGCAGGATGCGCCTTGTCCGGGATCTGGGGTGGGACGGTCTCACGTTCCGTCAGATCCTTGATCAGGTGTCCCTGCGCCAGAGGAATCAGATGCAGCCCCTGTTTGAGGAGTTGGAGTGGCAGGTAAGACAGCTGCAGGACTCTATGGACGCGGCCGGTTCGATCATCAGGGTCCGCCTCCACGAGTTGGATGTGGCCCTTGCGCAGCAGACAGGCAGCTCCTACGACAGTTCGGGCAATGCAGGCGCTTCCGCGCCTCTCCACTCCGCCATGCGGGACACCTACGTCTGATCTTTACGCCGACACGATTACTGCAGGGGCGGGCATCTGTCCCCAACCTGTCGATATAGAACATATTTTGGAGGATACACATATGGTAAGAGCAACTTTTGCCGGTTTTTCCACGGCTTTTTCCGCCCTCCAGGCCAATCAGAAGCGCCTGGACATCACAGGGCAGAACCTAGCGAACATGAACACAACAGGCTACACCAGACAGCAGCTTCAGGTTTCCAGCTTAAACTACACGAATCCTGTCTCCCACTACATGAGCACCTCCGAGGTTGTCGTGGGATTTGGTGTGCATATGGATAAGGTAACCCAGATTCGGGACCCCTATCTGGACATCCAGTATCGGGATCAGATGCAGAAGTCCGGTTACTCCAACTCCCTGCAGACATCTTTTGACGAACTGGCCCAGTTTTTGGATGAGTCCCACATCACAGGCATACGCAATGCCTTTGACGATGTTCGGTCCACATTGAACAACATGACGGATCCCAGCAAGATTCACGATAAAGTTTTCGAATCAGAGCTGCGCACCCGCATCCAGACTCTGACAAATCTTCTCAATGACGGCGCCAGACAGATCAACACCTACAAGGAGAACGAATATCACCGGCTGGACGGAACCGGCACCAGCGAGCAGGGCGCTATCGACACAGTTAATAATATTTTACAGCAGATCGGACGGCTGAATCGTCAGATCAAGCAGAATCAGATCTATGGTCAGCCCAGCCTGGAGTTGATGGATGAGCGCAACGTACTTCTGGATGAGTTGTCCAGCTACATCCCTATTGAGGTGACTTACTATAAGGACAAGGAACATAACGGCCTGGCCGCCGACGGCACCACGGAAGTTCTGGGGGAAAAGTATCATCTTGACAGCGCAGGGAATATTATTATGAAAAAAGAGTGGCCTGACGATCTGCGTGTCACCATGACTTACACAAAGCCTGACGGAACCTCCGATAAACTGGTACTTGTAGAAGGAACCTTTGGAACCGGTGATGAGAATTACGGCAAGCTTAGTATTGGAGGTGCCGCAGGTGATGATTACAGTGGTGTAACATTAACTTTCGACGGCTGTTTTAAAAATCCGGTTAATCCCGACGTGTACGGAGAGCCTGTAACGAAATTTTCACTGGGTAAGGCGGCAAATATTAATTATCCGTTCCCATCCGGATCCGGCTCTATCCAGGCCAGTCTTGATATGCTTTGGAAGGATGGAAAGACTCCTGGTCTCAACGATGTAAAAGGTTACGACTACTACATGAATGAATTAGATAAATTAGCCAGTACCTTTGGCTATGTTATGAATGTTATTAATGATGACCATGGCGGTGGATTCTTAATTAGTGGTCACTTTCCGGAAAAAGGCGCGGCTTTAAATATTGGCATTAGTCAAGCTTGGATCGACGGCACTGTTTTTGTGGGGAAAGACGGAGATAACGCTACAGACGGCGTAAAGTATATGTTTGAAGCCATGCAGACAGAATTCAACGGCTCCGCGAAGGACTCTGATTTATTCAAAAAGTATGCGGCAGAATTTGCAGGTCTTGACTTGGATGGCAATACATTTGCTAATTACATGAACCATATATCCACAGTCCATGCCAATGACTCCTATGCCAATCAGATTTCCTTAAAGACTAACGTTACTGTACTCAACGGCATTCAAAATTCCCGGGATTCCATATCCGGAGTCAGTCTCGACGAGGAGGCGTCCAACATGATGATGTATATGTCAGCTTACAATGCGGCTTCCCGTCTTATGACCACCCTGGACCAGGCTCTGGATCTTCTGATCAACAATACCGGCGTTGTAGGCCGATAGAGATAACTGTTTTTTAACTTAAATTATGGAGGTACCACTTATGCGTGTTACAAATGCATCCACATACAGAAACTTTACTTCGTCTGTGAATAATGTCCATCTCTCTTTAAACAAAAGCATGAATAAGATTTCCAGCGGAGAACTTTACGAAAAGTCGGCCGACGCTCCTCTCGCCTACTATGAGGGAAAGAAGATTGATGGTATCTATCAGGATACTTTGACCAAGACCTCCCTCATCAAGGATATCAGCAACCGTATCTATCAGCAGGAGCTTGGAGCCCGAAGCATCCAGGAGATTCTCTCTAGTTCCGGCGGTGCCAAGAATAAGGTTCAGTTTGCCATGACTGACACCACATCCGACGCCTCCCTGCAGACCGTCATGGAGGACCTTCTCCAAAAACAGCAGGAGATTGTGGACTCTCTGAATGTTCAGTACTCTGATTATTTTGTTTTTGGCGGCAATGATTACAAAAACGCCCCCTTTAGCCTTAAACAGACCGATGCCGGCCCTGTATTGACTTACACTCACCAATTTACGGGGGATACCGCTCCTACTGAGATTACTTTGTCCTTACAGAAAACTGGCGATACCTATGAATATGTAGTTTCCGATATGGCTAAACTACAGCAGGCGATGACGGAACAGGGCCGTATTGATGTGGGTTATGGAACTATTTTTGACCATAGCACACTTATAGATACTTTCACCGGCGGACTCAACCTATTAACAGGCATTACTTCCGATAAGGCGATTTCCAGGGCTAGTGATCCAACTTTTGCAGATGATATTCTTGAAAAGCTGAACTCAAGTGCCATCGGCCTTGTCGGGAAAGCCACACAATATATCAGCGACTATCTAAATTCACCGAGAACTGCGGACGACAATGCTAAGATGGACGAAAAACTCAAAGTCGTTCTCACGGAGATGACTGGTGCGGAACAGACCTTAAGCACTGTTTATTCGGATCTTGGCAACAAATATCGCCTTTTAGAGACCACAGAATCAAGGCTCAACACGAAGGCTGATAATCTGAAAAAGCAATACTCGGATAAATTAGGTGCTGACCCTTATGAAGCTATCATGGAGATGTACAACAATAATTATGCCTACAATGCTGCCCTGAAAGTAGGCTCCCAGCTTATGAGTTCTTCCCTGTTTGATTTTGTGCGTTAAATAAATAGTTCACAGAAAGGAGGGTTGTGCGTGGAACCACTTATTAAAATTACAACTGAACCTATACGCATAGAACATTTCCGGCAAAACGGACGTTTGGTAACTCCCAATAATGTTGACATGGAAAGAAGGAAAGCTCTGGCCAGACAGGCATCATTCCGTAATTCTGTGGGCCAGGGTCCTGTCTCTGTGGACGAAATTAATAAGATCAACCGTACTTTTTCTAAGAAACAGACGGCAGTTCAGCCTTCTGACGGCGGTTCTTCTTTCCAACAGCAGTTAATCTCCAGCCAGTCGCGGCCACAGGTTCAAGTTTCGACCACAGTGTCTTCTGCTGCTTTGGATACGGCTTCTGTGAAGTCTGTTCCATCCGGTACAGCTCCGGCATCTGTCTCCACGGATCTTGTCTCGCAGAAACCAGCGGCTCAGGACATTACAGCTACTGTCACTTCGTCTTATACTGCCCAGCGCGGCGCTTTTGAGATGCGAGTTGCCAAAGGTGAGTTGTCTTATCTTCCGCCTATGGTGATGACGGTTGTTACCCAAAGACCCCAGGTTCACATCGAATATCTGGGTGATTTTAACTACGTTCCGCCCAGAGATGATTCCGGCGGCAATGTCAATCTGTTCACATAGGAGTTCTTGATATGACGATACAAACTGATTATGGCGCAGTGGAATATTCGCCACAGGATTTGATTACTTTTTCCGATGGAATTTTTGGATTTCCTAAATTGATCCATTATCTTCTCCTTCGTATGAACGAGGGAGAAGATGATGATTCCCTTCTTTTGATGCTGTCTGTAGAGGATCCTAATGTGGTATTTGTACTCATTAATCCGTTTTTCCTCTGCGCTGACTATTCTCCCAGTCTGGCTCCTCAGGAACTTGCCTGCCTGGATGTCACAGACAGCGGTGAACTCTCTTACTATGTCATCTGCGTAGTTCGCGATGACTACCTGGAGAATACGGTCAATCTTAAATGTCCTTTGGCTATTAATCCACATACGCGGCGCGGAATTCAGCTTATTTTAGAAAACAGTTCTTACGATTATTGCCATAGACTAGGCGATTTTCCATCTGTCATTGAGGGGTGATCAGTTATGTTAATACTTCGTCGTAAAAAAAATGAAAGCCTTCTCATCGGAGACAGCATTCGTATAACGATTATCGAGTGCGCTGCGGATGGTGTTCGTTTAGCTATTGACGCGCCAAAGCAAATTTCTATTCTCAGGGAGGAATTGTCTGAAGCAGAGCAGACCAACAAACGTTCGCTCACTCCCAACAAGGATTCTGTATGGGTGCTTCAGTCTCTTTTACAGCACAAAAAGGATAAATAAAATGGGGGAATGCACGACAGGCTATGTCGCGCATTCCCTCTAAAACTTTTATTTTATCTAATAAACGATCTCCACAGGAGCCGCACACCTCTGATCAGCCAGTATACAGGCAAAAGGATTGGAATCTTTTCCACTGCCGGATAAATAGACGACATATAATGGTAATCCGGAAATATCCATCTCAATTTCTTTCTCTGCTCTGCAAAAAATCTTCCAACCTTCTCTCTTCGTATAGAATATCCCTCTTCCCTTCTCTCCTTCTCGATCTCCTTCTCCACTAACTCCTGAAGCTTTAACGCCTGGTCATCTTTCTCAATCCCCACCATTCCTCTGGTGAGAATTCGCTCTTCCAGAAGATCATACACGGACATATCCTCGTGTCGCCTCAGCAGATACGGATCACTCTTCTCCCCAAACCACATATAGGAAATTTCCAATAGCTTCTCAGCCAGATTGTCTACTTTAAATTCTTCCAGTCGTTTCTGGATTATGTCCTCCTCGATCTCATCTCGCCACTCCCTGTGAAAGAGAAATAACTCCAACAGTTCTCGTAAGGTTAATTCCTCCGTCACATACCGGTAAGCAGCTCCGGCCATACGATATACCAGTTCACTCTCAACAGGCAGCATCCAGATATACTCATAGGGATCACGGATCTGAGCGCTTTCCAGTATTCTCACCATATATTTTCCATACCTTGAAGTCCGAAAAGGTAGTTTGTAATACAGGATAATGGTAACTCCATTCACCCTTTTCATCCGCTCCCCAAACCCTTTATAGGTCTTGTCCGTCTCATAACCCAGATCGATCAGATAACCCTTTGCCAGATAGTACTTATCCTCATCCAGAAAGATTTGCACAGGACTGTTATCCGCGGTTTCCGGAAGCTTATACAACTCCCGAATAGACTCTGAGATTAAAACCGTGCAGGAAATCTCCCGCATATCCAGCCAAGTCAGAATCTCCTTAAATCCCTCCTGACAGTTCTCACCAAATATCAAAGACTCCTGGTAGCGTTGAAAAAAACGATCCCGCCATCTGTCCGGCACCGTCTCCCTATGACCCAGAAGTCCTAAATACACAGTATTGGCCACTCTATGATAATCCGCCAGTCGATACATCCTCTCCCAGTCAAGCCGGCTGAAAGGGACATGCCGGTTATCCTGCCGGATAACCGACGCTACGATCTCTACAAGGGAACGTCCCTCAAATAATAATCGATTCATAGCCTTCCCCCGATGTTTTTATATATGGCTGACAAGCTTTCCCTCTTTATAAAACGACTTATCTCCTGCCAGCCTTCTATTCAGCCTTTGATCAATCTTCTGCACCTGATCCAAAACCGCTTTGGTTTTCCGCCTGATCTCATAAATCTTTTTTTCCTCTCTTGTAGCTCCAACGGCCTGATCGAGATTACAGGTTACCAGAACACGCAGCCTTTCATATTTTTCTCTGCTGCCCTCCCCCATCTGCCAAAGCTCTTCCATACATTGTTCTGCCCTCACCATCTCATCTCCACGCAGTTGAAGTACCATGGCAACAGAAATTCCATCATTGCGATTCACAACCTCCTCCAACTCCTTAGTCAGTCTGTGAATCTCCTGAATGGCGCCGTATTTTCTCTGGAGAAGTATCATAATTCTTTCCATATCAAGTTCCATAGCGCCACATCCTTTCTATCCCCTCAACTCACCTACTTTTGCCATATGCATGTCATTCACTTTATGGCTTGCCCCCTCAAAGCCTTCCCGCAACTCGGAAAGAATATGGCGGATACGTCCGATCTCATCCTGTCTTCTATACCTCCCGGCCTTGACCCGGCTCAGGTCAAAAATGAGAAACTCATAGATTCTTCTCAGGTCCCAGCTGATAGGCTGTTCCAGATCCAAAATATCGATCAAATACCGGACAATCCTGCTTACCCGCAACAGACAATCCTCAAAATCCTCATAATTCTTCTCTTTCAATGACTCCTCAGCCCTTGTAAGACGCCTAATGCTTTCGTCAAACAACAAAAGAAGCTGTTCGGCTCCTGACATAGAATAAATGCTTCGTTCTTTATAGTGATTATATCCGTTCATTGAATCCCTTCCTTAATCATATTTTCGCTGCCGCCCTATGGCACAGGGCGGCAGCAGAGTCAAAATTACGCTGACAGCTGAGAAAGATAGCTTGACTGGGTATTCATCTTATTGATCAAACTTTCCATCGTGGTAAACTGGGAGATATAACGATCCTGCTCCACTTTCAGACGTTCATTGAGACTGTCAATCGTCTTCTGCATCTCCTCTAGCTCTTTATAAATCTCATTCTCCATTAGAGTAGTGGGCTTTTTCTCGGAACCGGCGATCTCAATAAGCCGACCATATGACCCTTTGCCATTGCCATTATTATTTTTGCTGCCATATCTGGTGGCATAAGGGGTAAAAGTCTCATCAATGGTATCAATAAGACCTTTCTTTACATTGCCGCCGCCTGTAAAGATATTGGACACCTTTTCAGGGTCATTCTCCATGGCAGTCTTAAACTTGCTCTCATCAAGCACCAGTGTACCGCCGTCGCCCCAATCCTCACCGTAAGTGATTCCGATCTCCTTCAAATCCTCATAGCTGGCGCCGTTGTTCAGCATCTTGGTAAATACGCTCTGAACATCCATACTCAGGTCACGCATGGCAGAGTCGCCGTACAAAATCCCCTGCTTTGCCTTCTTTTCCCAGTTTTCGATGGAAGTCTCATCCATCTCATCCTTCTGTTCATCCGTCAAAGCGCCGTAATTGCGGTCTGGACGGGTCGTCACCTGAGTGTTGATCTCTGTCACCAGAGCATTATAATCCTCAATAAAACTCTTTACTTTCTCTAACGCCCCTTCCACGTCGGCTTTAGCGGAGAATGTAATAGCCTGTGAACTGTCAGATGTCCATTCACCCGAACCTTTAGATGTCTCCTTCACATCGCCAAATTCACCGGATACCGTAATATTGAGACCTTCCAGATTAAATGTATTGGAGGAGCGCTCCACCATAACATTGGCGCCTCCGTAGCTGACCAGAATCTGGGCATTTTGTCCTTTCGTTAAACCAATATCCTCACCTTTATCATTGACTCCGCCACCGCTAAACAGCTTTTTGGCTAAATCGCTATCCAGGTTGATCTCCCGCCCTTTGCCAGTCTCAGAAGATACCAGCATAAACTCGCCGGTTGACTCTATATACGTAGCCTTCACGCCGGCTTCCGCAGTGGAGTTAATCTTTGACAGAATCTCTTTGACAGAACTATTTGCTTTGAGCCCCTCTATAGTTACACCGTTGATCGTCAGGACCATCTCCGCATCAGTCTTTGGCGCATCCTCACCCAGCAGCGCGGACTGGCTCAGCGTCCCCTCAAGATTCACCTTATTGGAAGCTCCGTAGCTGATCCCCATCCTATTCAACATCTCATAATTATTAGAAGTGACAGACAGGGTGGATCCCGGATTGTTCGTATCAAACCTCAAACTGTTGTCAGCGTCAAACGTAACTTTAACCGCGTCCGTACCAAATGCCTGATTCAGACGCTTTCGGAGATTCTGCGCCACCTTTGTTTTGGCTTCATCTTCTGTCATGGTACCATTGGCAACCGCCTCTTTGATCGTCTTGGCCTCTTTTTCTGTGACCAGTTGAATAGACTTCTGGCTCCCGTCAAAGTTAAATGTCAGCTTATCCTCTGTCAGATAGTCGATCATTTTCCGGCTGTTGATGGCAGCAGTCTCAAAATCCTGCTCCATCGTAATCTTGCTACCTGTTTCAAAATTGACTTTTCCATCGGTTTTTTGACCCTCGCCCAGCCCTAATGCCGCCAAAGCGTTTCCTTCCAGCTTAACGCCTTCCGGAACTGTACCCTTTGCATTCAGTACAATATTTTTACCATCATCGCTCTTACCAAACTCAAAGAAATCCTCTATTGGAGTATCACCCACCTTCTGCCCGCCTTCTAATGTGGTCAGATAATGGTTTAGCTTGCTTACGATCGTATCCAGATCATCTTGCGAATAATCAATCGTCTCCGTCTGCTCGTTGCCATACTTATCTGTATATTTGAAGGACTCGACAAAGGTAAACGATGCCGAACTTATCACTTGCCCCTCTGTGCCGTAGATGGAAAAATTCATCTTTTTGCCCTTCAGATTAGATGTGTTCACATCCGCAAACAGATTATCTATCTTAGTCGCCAATCCCTCGCCGCCCTGGTTAGAGTGCTTCGCAGACCTGAGTACAGTGGATGTGGCCATCTGCTTCACACCCAGCAGGGAGACATTATTCACCATACTGGAGGAACCCGTGGCAGACACAAATCTGGTGGAAGTCTCCGCTCCCTTGACCGTGATCTGATTCTTGGAAAATACGGTGGCATCTTTCAAATTCTTGCTGGACGCGTAGCTTGCATAGGTATCTGCCCAGTCTATGATCTTGTCGCTGATCCCCCGGTACGCCTCCTGCTTCCACTGCAGCTCTGTAACTTTTTTCTTCTGATTGTTGATCTTAGTGGTAGTTCCCAGGGTCATCTTCTCGATAATACTATCCCGGTCAATACCTGACGCCATACCGCCAAATCCTCTAAGGGCTGTATTCCCTAAACTGCTGGTACTTGATACACTTGCCATATGTTTTATCTCCTTTCATCCCGACACGCGCCGACTTTTTCTCTCTTATCAGCCATAAACTTCCTTATTACCAGCCGGCACGCTTATAATACCTTGAAAAAAATCATTTTTAATCTATACTTATTTATCGACATGATATATAATAAAAATAATATCTTAAAAATCATTTTTACTACTTTTTATATTTGGAGGTATTGTTTTGTCTATCATCATTACAGTTTCCAACCAGAAAGGCGGCGTGGGCAAAACTACCACGTCGGCTGCTCTTATATCAGGTCTGGACCGGGAAGGCAAGCGGGTTCTTGGCATTGATCTGGATCCCCAGGGCAATTTAGGCTTCTGCCTGGGAGCCGGCATGGCCAATCCCCACACGATTCTTGACGTGATGAAGGGTTCCGTCCCGGTTCACAAGGCCCTTGTTCGCTGCGACTACGGGGATCTTCTGGTTTCTGACATCACCTTAAGCAACAATGGTCTGGACGGCATCCGCACGAACCGGGAGTTTATCCTAAGAGACGCCATCAAACCCGTTATAGATTTTTTTGATTATATTATCATAGATACCCCGCCGGCCCTAAACCTTCTAACTGTGAATGCCTACTCGGTTTCCGACTTTTTGATCATTCCCATGGCTTCCGACATCTTAAGCCTGGTGGGGCTGGCCCAGCTGAAAGAGACCATTGAGTCTGTACGCGGTTCCTTTAACCCCGGACTCAATGTCCTGGGCATACTTCTGACTCGGTTTAACCCCCGGACAACCCTGTCCCGGGATGTTCTTGAGATGGCCCAGCAGCTTGCCGCGCAGATCCATTCCCGGGTCTTTGACACCAAGATCCGAACCGGAGTTGCCATCGCTGAGGCTCCGGCCCACGGAGAAAGCATCTTCTCTTACAATCCCCGCTCTGCGGCGGTGAAAGATTATCAGGCTCTTATTGAAGAGATTGCCCCTGACATCCACTTAAAGGAGGTATCACAGTAATGTCCAAGAAAACCAACAAAACATCTCACGTCATGGATCTTTTGACCAATGGCGCTTCCGCGGATGCCGACTCCCCGGTGGCTGAGGCTGTATCCAACCAGGAGAAGAAAGTCTCTGACGTCCAGTCCACCACAGTCACCCCGGCAAAGGTCACCGTAGTGGACGAGGGGAGCCGCAATGACCGTCTCTCCCAGGAGATTTTAGGAAAACTTACCGAAGAACTAGAAGAAGAAACCCGGCAAGACTTAGAATCCGGTGAGACAGCTGCCATTATAGAGGTTGAGCCAGAAGAGACGGTCGAAAAACCGGCACCCGATGTCACCCAAGAGATAAGCAGTCCCTATCCTGACGATACAGATGTCTCACAGATAACGGACAGCCAACCGACAGATATCGGAGATGTCACAGATCCGGAAACAGACGCCCCCCAGCCTCCTAAAGCAAATGTTCAGGACCACATAGAAGCCGAAAACGTAAAAACGACTCCCAAGATCGAGCGCCATCCCATTATCCCGGAGTCACAATTCAACGATCGCTTTGCGGATAAGGAGTACCGCTTTATCAATGTGATGGAGCAGCTTCTCATGCGTCAGAACCTGGAAGCTGTGTTGACCCAGTATGACGTATGCACCTGCCCCCGCTGTATGTCCGATGTATGCGCCCTTGTGCTTACAGGGCTTCCTTCCAAGTACGTGGTAACCAGCCGGGATTCCATCTCCCCTCTCATCAGCTACTACGAAAACAAATACAAAATATCTGTTCTGACAGAGCTTATGAAGGCATGCGACAGAGTAAGGCAGAATCCGCGCCACAAGGTATCGCATTAACGTTAATCAAAGGAATGGTACGAGATCATGGAACGTACAGTGAAACTTATACAGGGAGAAGAACGCAGCGGATTTTATGTCCAGCCGTTGATGAAACGTGTATGGGCTGTCCAGCTGGATATCCTAAATGTCATCGATACGATCTGCAGGCGTCACGATCTAAAGTATTACGCATGGTACGGCACCCTTTTGGGAGCTGTCCGTCATCACGGTTTTATTCCCTGGGATGATGACATGGATCTGGCTATGCTGAGAGAGGACTATGAAAAATTCAAGTATTTTACCGAAACAGAACTGCCAGAGGGCTGGTCAGTCCTCAAAGTAGATCCTACTCTGATCCGCATATTAAACACAGATGTCATCAGGCTGGATCAGGAGTTTTTGAGCAGATCCCATGGCTGTCCTTTTATCATAGGAGTGGATATCTTTTGTCTGGATCATATTCCTCCATCGAAAGAGGATGAAGAGATATGGCTGAATCTGTTTTGGGCTGTATGTAACCTGCACACACACTGGAATAACTTTATAGAGTATTCCGAATTAGAAAAAAGCAGATATGAACAGCTGATGGAAATAGAAAATCTTACCGGTTACCATTTTGATAGAAATAGTTCTATATCCGATCAGCTATATGAACTTGCCGATAAGATCGCCGCCATGTACTGGGATACAGATTCTGAAGAGATAGCCGTTATTTCCAGTTTACGCCGCAACAGCGCCTATCGCATCCCCAGACAATCCTTTGACATGATCCTGGAAGTGCCATTTGAAGATCAGACTATCCCCGTTTTGGATGATTACGATTTTCTCCTTAGCCTCAGTTACGGAAAAGATTACATGACTCCCAGGAGGTATTCCTTGCACAGTGATATCAAAGAGCAGATGAAAGACTTACAAAAATATTTTAATGACCAGGGAAAAGAGCTGCCGGAATGCTTTCATATGATATTTGAAGAATAAAACGAAGATCATTACAATGGAGGAATCAAGCATGGATTATTTAAAAGTGGAACCTATGGAAGGCGAAGTACGGGACGGCTATTATGTCCAGCCGCTGTTAAAACGCATATGGGCCGTGCAGCTGGATATGTTAAAAGATATTGATAAAATCTGCCGACGTCACAGGATCCGTTATTTTGGATGCTTTGGCACGCTTTTAGGAGCTGTGCGCCACCATGGCTTCATTCCCTGGGATGACGATCTTGATCTTGCCATGGTGCGGGACGACTATGAACGGTTCCGGTATTATGCCAAGACTGAGCTTCCAAAGGGATGGGTGATCAAGGAAGACTATCCCACATGGATATGCCTGCTCAATTCAAATGAAGCCAGCCTGGATCAAAAATTTTTAGACAAATACCACGGTTGCCCCTATAT
Source organism: uncultured Hungatella sp. (assembly GCA_910585645.1). Classification (GTDB taxonomy): domain Bacteria; phylum Bacillota; class Clostridia; order Lachnospirales; family Lachnospiraceae; genus UBA3402. Next base: position 51,390 of record CAJUFP010000015.1, read on the forward strand.
CACCGGCATCGATATTTTCAGTGTAGACCACGTCCCCCAACATAAAGAGGATGAGGAATTATGGAAAAATATGTTTCAGGCTGTCCTCCCCTTATGTGTCAATTGGGATTATCCCGAAGATCATGAAGAGTGGAAAGGTAAAAGCAAATGGACTTATCTTGAAGAAGTGGAGGAAATTACCGGCTATCATTTTGACCGTCAGAGCCCCCTAAGGGAACAGTTATATTTCCTTGCGGACAGGATCGCTGCCATGTATTGGGATGACGGTTCCGACAGTATGACCCGTTTGACCCGTTTGATCAATGACCCCGGATACCATATTCCTATTTCCTGTTTTAAGAAGACCATAAGAGTCCCTTTTGAAAATACGACGATTCCTATTTTGGAGGATTATGATCTGATATGCCGGATGGACTATGGAGACAACTATATGACACCTATAAAAATCGAGGAACATGATTACTTAAAAAAACAGATTGGCGCTTTGAGAGAAGGATTTGAGAATGCGGGGAGAACGTTGCCGGAAAGTTTTGATATGAAATTCGATGATATAATGTAAGAATTTATTACCTATCAAACGTTATGTTAAAGGTATGTGCAATTTATCCAAAGAAAACATCAGGGCGGTTCCCAGATAAATGTTCAACCGCCCTGCCTTATTACACTGGCATTCAAACTATCGCAAGCCCTTCTTTACAATTTGCATCAAGATTCCCAAGACCAGCTACAACCATCTGTCAAACTTCTGTAATCCAAATCTTCCAGAATATTTTTCCGTGAATACCTGCCTTCCGACAGACAGCATGGCTTCCCCATATAGTCAACTTTTCTCCCATACTATTTAGCCACATTTTCCATATCCTGGGATACGACCTGCATCTCCGGATAGATATTTCCTCTCTTCGCCCCAGTCTGCATTAACTCTTTGGCCACTCTCTCTGGATTCAAAATATGAATGCTATGTAAACACTGGATGCATTTTGGCATATATTCCATTCCAAACAGTGAATATCTTTCACACTCTTCTTGAATCTTTTTCATCTGTTTATTTGGAATATAATAAGGAAATACTGTAAACACACCCTTTTGCATTCTTATTCTCTGGCTATGATAAGGATGGATTATAGCTAAAGGTGGAAGGCTGTCCGCTTGTACCGGTATGCCATCGGAAAAATACCTTAAGAGCAGGTAAAAAAATGGATTTATTTCAAAATTTCTCAACGCCTCCATTTCTCTCCCCTTATATGCCATACGAATAATTTCCAGAGAGGACAATCCAACCATAGTATTTATATTCTTATCATTATCATCCTTAATGTCATAATAAATACCTCTCTGCTCTTCCTTTTGCAATTCTCTTCCAATCTGTTCTGCTAAGGAAGAAGCATCATCTGTAGTCAAAGTTTTTCGGATTAATTCCCAATCTTTTTCTTGACTTTCTTCGATAAAAGAACCGTATACTGCTTTATTTAACTTCATAGGCTGTAGTACCCAAACAACCGGATCTGCTATCCTACATCTTTCCGAAATCTCAAGATCCTTAACAGGGGTAATAAACGATTCCAATGCAAACTCTAAGGCCACAGTCAATGACTCCGTCCAATCCATTAATCTTGTTTTAGCAAAAAAATGCTGCATCACTTCCTGCCATTCAATCACTGTTTGCGGCATACGATAATCTACATTATCATAATTTCGTGACATAAAACTTTGGAATCGGTACTCTTCCCTTAGATGGTTATTGCTGTAAGTTTCGGCATCATTATAGGAATATTTAGCACCTCTGAAAATATTAGGCTCCAAATGATAGTCAGCTCTTGCATGACCACGAAACCACATCACCGGATTACCCTCACAATCCTCCTCTTCCGTTATTTCTTTTACAATACCATTAATGTGCTCATATATCTCAGATAAACTCTCAGCATATCTGGTCATTATCCTTTTATTAGCGTTTTTCATACCTTTTCCTATTCCTTTGTCATTTCAAAACGATTATAATAGTAGTAATTCTGTATAAAGTCTATCGTATTTTCCAATTTCTGCGGAGACTTTTTCTCATAAACCAGCTTTGGATCATTATAAAATTCACCTACATCCAATTTAGTCTTTGCCAGGCATTCCCATTCATTTTCCCAACAACATCCACCTGTCCCGTCCTCTTTTCTGATTATCTTTCTAATTTCCCTCATATGCTGAAAAATATCAAGGGGTACTATAAGATTTGTATCCTGCAATATATTCTTAATTCCTAGGCAGAAGATCTCTAAACGCCAAAAAATATACTTTACACTCTGACACGCTTCTACTAAATTATCATATCCATACTCTTCCCACTTTTTAACAGCCTCACATCTAGCTGTTCCCTTCCCATGAAGCAGAATATACAGATATGTGCTATAATAAGTTTCATTTCTTCCCTTCATCGTAACAAAAAGCTCAAGCTGTGACCTGACATCTTCAAGGAACTGTAAGGTCAATGTCTCTCTATCTGCATTCCCCTTAATGTCCTTAGCTTCCAATAATTTTCCACAAATACATTCCAATGTATATGTACAGTATGTGTTTCCTTTTTCTATAATACTGCTCCCCTCTAATTTCGCCCGATTAATCTCTTCATCCTCTAAAATTTTATCTCTCATAGAGTCTGTCCTCAACTCCTCCTCCAGCAGAACAGCCGCTACAATTCGGAAACGCTGAATGTTAGCATCACTATACCAATATTCTCCTTCCTTCGTCCTTGCATCACTAATGGTCTGTAAAACCTGTCTGCAATAACCGAAACTATTAATGCCAAGCGACGTCACCATCAATAAATCCGCAAACACCTCTCTGTAAATCACAAGTCTTAACTCTTTATGAGCATTGATCTTATTATAATCAATATTGCGTAAGACTTCTTTCATCTGTGAACAAAATGTCGATTCTTCCATATCCAAAAGCCCTAAACTTCTTAAGACATGTGCTGTACTGGGATTTCTCAAAAACTTCTCCATCTCTTCCCAATTGTTCTCTTTGCTCAATTGCTGATACCGTTTAAACACCCGTTTTAAATAGGCTTCTATTTTATCATCGTCAAACGCTTCCTCCTGGTCTGTCCTGGCATATGCGTTTACAATTTTATATATCTCATTGATTTTGAAATGGTATTCCTTAACTGCCTCTTCCGACAACCCATCTTTAATTAAATGATTATCTACTTCTAATAATTTTCTTTCAAACCATTCCTGTTCCCCCTTTAGGTCATTCAGACAAATACCGCCTTCTGTTTCCAATCCATCATTCTCATCCATCCACAGATTTCCAAAATAATACTCCAATAATTCTTCTGCAAGTTTTTCCTCGCCAGATTCGTCACACTTCTTTTTTATACTTACAATAATTTCCCAGTTATCTTCATTCAGCAGCCCAATTCTCCGATACTCGCTGAGATAAAATTCAAATGCTCTTTCTCTTATCTCTTTTACATTGTAATTTTGTATCTCATCTCTCTTATTGCTAAAAAAGAGCTTCTTGAGATACTCTTCTGCTTCAATACCTAATTTTTCAAAACTGAAATTCTGAAAAGAACATTTATTTTCCCCTTCATATGATATCATGCTATAAAATTCATCTATTGTTACTTGTACCATACTGCCAAGTAAATGTTGCTCTACTCTTCCTGCTGTCCAATATAAACTATCATTTGCTAAGTAAGGCAATGAATTTTCCAATACAATCGTATAAATGTGAGAAAATAAATATTTTACCAAAAATTCATTTCTCTTTCTTCTGTCGATAACCCGCAGATGATGAGATGATTCATGTAGCAGCCAGGGAAGCAGATCATAAAGTCTACCAAAATATTCAAAAGAGGGTACCGTACACATAATAGCCCTTTTTAAATAGACATCATCTTTTTTCTGACTAATAAAAGGCGCTGTTACTTCTACCCTATCTTTTGACAGATCAGGAAAAATAATAGGTACAATCTGGGCTGTATCCTTCACATCTATAATTCCACTTGTTACATAAGAATCCATATAAGACCTCATGGCCTGCCGATATGCTATCATCGTCTTCTCAGTATCGATCTGTGTTTGAATTTCGTAAATTGGAGACTGGTAGGTCTGATAATTAATATTTTGAACCAATCTCGTATATTGATTAATTGCCTGAATATTAATCCTCCAGTCTTTCAAAAGCCGTAAACGATAAGTTTTCCTTTGCTGTTCATCCATAGAACTGTCTTCGTTTATTTTTGAATATTTTTGAAGGCAAAGCTCAAGGCATTCGCAAAGCATTTCCATATCTTGTCCAAACATCCGCCAATTAAGATACGCCTCTTTTTCCATACCTATAGCCGAAAATGTCTTATATATTCCTATCATACATCTGTGCAAATCCCGAAAAGAACGATTCTCCTCAGAAAAATACTGTTTCCATTTATCCAACCCCTGTATTCGATCATAAAGCTCCTTATTTCTGCTGGTTACAGCTTCAACCCAACTACCCTTTTCCAATTGATGAGATTTGGCATCTTTCTCACTATCTGGCTGTATTCCGCTGGGTAAATCTAAATCTACTAAAATTCGTTCGTTGATATTTTCAACATTGGAGTACTGAAGAATGTTCTCCAAAATTGAGATATGTTCTCTATCAGAAAACTCAGACTTTTTTAATACACCAAATTTTTTCTCGCATAACAGCGGATAAATATCGGCAAAATCCTTTAAGTTAATGTGAACCAGATAATCATATCTTCCAAATAATCCTTTTATAGCCTTATATTTTTTACCATCAGGATCAAGTTCTGTTAAAAGCGGAAGTACACCCTTGTCCGCTGAAAATCGTACAGCAAAATTTATATCAACATGGTTTTCGATAAATTCTGGTGCCAAAGTGCTATACGATTTATCAGGACCCATTTTACATTCTATTCCTACATTTGTATATGTTAAGACCTTTGGGAAATCATCCGGCACATTCTGAGAATCGTTCAGCGCAAGTGCTGCTCTATATATTTTTTTGACTGAATCCGTCCTGATCGCCAGGCAAAAATCACCCGTGGTAGAACTTCTGTACAACTGCATAACAGTAAGGTCTTGGTCAGCAAAACAATCCAAATTACTTACTGTCTCCATAATCTTATCTTCACACCGCTTCAAAAACTCATCCACATCTTTATATGACTCCACTAATTTCCACTCATAATTTTCACGGCAAAGACTGATTTGGATTAATCCCAAAAAAGGAATTTCGGATAATGTCGCCTCTGCTTCATCTTCCGGTGGAGTTTTCCCAAGCGTAAATGGATTCTCATCACAATCAGCACCACAATATAAACTCAATGTCTTAAAGGACACCTTGTAATCCCTGTCATCTTCAAATGTGTCCTCTATAGAAAAGTAATTTGAGTATACCTTCTCTTCTCCCTTTAACTCCTTATGGATTAGAATATCAAAGTAATCGAACATCAAAAAACCACGATCCATATTCTCTTTCTCAGATGATTTTCCATTATTTCTAACCAATTCAAGAACATGTGTCGAATATTTATACTTCTCTTCTAACATAAAATTTCTCCTTTGAATATAAAATTTACTAAATCGGAAAACCCATAGAATTAAATTAATAGGCCAAGAAAATGAGCGGATAATCTATGAATCTTTAGAACACAATAGGGATCCTTTTTTCACATCCAAAAGATCCCTATCAATGGTGTTTAAACTTTTTTCTTTCCGGGTTAACCTCAAGCAACTTCTGGCACTTCTGCTCCTGATCCGCTTTCGTATACCCATACTCTTTACTTTCTTTGGGCTTTACGTCCACGGAAGCCAGAAAAGTATCAACCCGAGTCTTATAATATACCTCCCTCATAAAAGCTACCTCTCTGTATATCCCTTCTTTAGTATATGCATAATCTTTCTAATTATACACTGTTCTATGACATGTATTTATCATACCATAGTTAATAGTGAACTGTCAAGATAAAAGTGACTCGGCGATAGTGTCGGCGATAGTGTAACTTTACCTGGGGACCCATATGGACAGACTTCCCCCTTCCCCCAT
>CAJUFP010000016.1 GCA_910585645.1 uncultured Hungatella sp.
AGAGCATCTGCCTTACAAGCAGAGGGTCATAGGTTCGAGCCCTATAGGCCCCATTCTCTTCAAATAACATGTAATGCCGATGTGGCTCAATTGGCAGAGCAGCTGATTTGTAATCAGCAGGTTATCGGTTCGAGTCCGATCATCGGCTTGGTAATAAGCAAATATGGGGGAATTCCCGAGTGGCCAAAGGGGGCAGACTGTAAATCTGTTAGCTGTGCTTTCGGTGGTTCGAATCCACCTTCCCCCACTCGCAATAAGAGAATCATATCAATTATTGCATCATATAATTTAATAGTTGTCGCGGGGTGGAGCAGTCTGGAAGCTCGTCGGGCTCATAACCCGAAGGTCGCAGGTTCAAATCCTGCCCCCGCAATTTTGTGCAAAGTCTGCAGGACAAGCACAGATGTGCCTTGGTAGCTCAGTTGGTAGAGCAGAGGACTGAAAATCCTCGTGTCACTGGTTCGATTCCGGTCCAAGGCATACTTTTTACATCATAAGACTTGTGGGTGTGTAGCTCAGTCGGTAGAGCACTTGACTTTTAATCAAGTTGTCCCGGGTTCGAACCCCGGCACGCTCATGTAAGAATCCAGTATCAGCTGGATTTTTTTATGTTTTAATAACTGTACAAAAAGCAGAGGCTGCACAGATGGTATTAATTTACCGTATTGTGACAGCCTCTGTTTAATTTGATTAAATGGTCATGGCCTGCAGTTTCCACAGGGACTGTATCCCTGAGAGATGAGGGAGTCCCTGCTCTGGTTGGTTGATTTTTTGTTTTTATCTTTCATCTGTTTCACGCTGTTACAGTCAGGATAGTGGATCTTTTTTGTGGATGTATTTAAAATATATTCTGTAGTAACAGCTGCTTTAGCGGTAGTTTCTTCGGAATTCTGTTTTATGGTACTTTGTTTTTGGGGCTGCGCAGGCTTGTCGTCTTTATCTCCTGGACTGTAATCATTGCAGGGAGCTGTATTCCAGGTGATGGATTTCCCATCTGTTGAGGCTATTATGGTACCTTGCTTGTCTGTGCGCAACAGCTGAATGTCCATATCCTGAAGTTTTTCCATAGATTCAATGTGGGGGTGGCCGTATGGATTGCCTGTTCCGCAAGAGACAATCGCATATTCGGGAGTTACCTTCCGGAGCAGTTCCCAACTGGTGGAGGTGCCGCTTCCGTGATGTCCCATCACATAGACATCGCTTTCCAGCTCCAGTTTCGTTTTGCATATCTCCTTCTCACTATCTGATTCTGCGTCCCCGGTTATAAGAAAGCTGCTGTCCCCATCTGTGATCCGGATACTGATGGAATAATTGTTGGGGTCAGAATAGTCGCTATGAGAGGGAGATAAGATCTGGAAAGATGCGTCCCCTAACTGATAGGTTGTTCCAACCTCCGGCTGTTTTCGGGAAATAGACTTTGTATCTATAATGGTGTGAAAGGAATGAAAAACTCTCGTATCTGTGGTGTAGTCCGGGCTGAAAACCTGTCTGGCCGGAAATACGTTTAATGCGCCGACAACGCCGTTGAGATGGTCGGCATCATAATGGCTGGCAATGACATAGTCCAGTGAATCAACTTTTTCTTCTTTTAAGTAGGAAACTACAAAGCTGGATTTATCTCGGTCGCCTCCGTCGTAAAGCATATAATGTCCCTGGGATTCTACAAGAACAGACAAACCCTGCCCCACGTCCAAAACATGAACCTCTGTCTGGGCAGACGCAGGTATGACAGTGAGGCCGGATATGGCGGCAACGGAGAGAACATATTTAAGCAGTCGTTTCATAAATAAACTATCCTTTCTTGATCATTTCCGCAGAGTGCTGCATAGGATTTGACTGGCAGGCAGATATTTAAGAGCCTGCGATTTACTTACTCATCAAAATTTACGATCACGTAGTATCCCCGGTCATTGTGTTTTATTTCCTTGACAATGCCATGGGTGGATTTTAGACGGTCGCGGCCTTTGTAGCAGGCGGACATGGCAACGGCAGGTTCAATAATGTAGCTGCACCCGCTGAGTGCTTCGTGCTCCGTGATCTCTACCATCTGCCCGGCCTCCACCAGACCAGGGCGTTCCATTTTAAATTCGATTTCTCTCATAAAAGACTCCCTTATAGAAAGGTAATTTACCTGTTTGTACTATTATAAAAAAAGAAAGGACGATTGTAAATACAATTTTTTTGACGATGTAAATGGTTGTGTGTTAAAATATTACTGTTTAAAAAAATAAAAGGAAGTTTGCCATGTATAAAAATAATCAGAACAAAAAGCCCCATTTATATGAGGAATTAAAAAGATACAGTTGTGAAGGACTCTATCCCTTTCACATGCCGGGACATAAGAGACAATTATCTGTTGGACCGGCGGTTCATTTCCCCAATCCTTATTCTCTGGATATCACAGAGATAGAAGGCTTTGACAATCTTCACCATGCGGAGGGGATTATAAAGGATTCCATGGACTGGGCGGCTTCGGTGTATGGGGCGGACAAAACGTATTACCTGGTCAATGGGAGCAGCGGCGGGATCTTAAGCGCTGTCAGCGCCGTGGCAGGTACATCTGGGACGATTCTTATGAGCCGGAATTGCCATAAGGCAGCTTATCATGGGGTTTTCCTCAATCGGCTGAAATCCAGGTATGTTTATCCACAATTTATGCCGGAATATGGGGTTCAATGTGGATTAAGTCCTTTGGATATTGAGAAAATGTTGAAAACGCATAAGGATATAAGGGCTGTGTTTGTGGTTTCGCCTACGTATGACGGTGTTGTTTCGGATATCGGGGCTATCGGGGAGATTTGTCACAGGTATGGGGTTCCGCTGATTGTGGATGAGGCCCATGGGGCGCATTTTCGATACAGTGAGGTGTTTCCGGTGTCTGCCCTGGATCTGGGGGCGGATGTGGTGATACAGAGCGTTCACAAGACATTGCCCTGCTTTACCCAGTCAGCTATTCTCCACATAAGGGAAGGGTATGTGGACAGGGGGAGGATTGAGCGGTTTCTTCAGATTTATCAGAGCAGCAGCCCTTCCTATGTGCTGATGGCCGGGATTGAACAGGGCATTCGGTGGATGGAAGGAGAAGGCCGTGAGAAGATGAGGGAATTTTCCAGGGAGCTGACCGCCATGCGGCGGGAACTTGAGGGGATGAGGCATCTTCGGCTTTTTGGGAGAAATGTGGTTGGGACAAAAGGGATCTATGATTTGGATATTTCTAAAATCATTGTCTCCACAAGAGGGACAGAGATAGACGGATTGAGGCTGTGTGAGAGGCTGCGGCTGGAATACGGTCTTGAGATGGAAATGTGTACACAGGACTATGTGACGGCGATTACCACGGTGATGGATACAAAGGAGGGGCTTGAAAGACTGAAATATGGATTGATGGAGATCGATGATCGTTTGACAGGGAACGGGGAAGAAAACAGAAAGCAGAAGAATGGAAGAGAGGACGGAAAACAGGAGGGGGAGCGGAAAGAAAAAGATAGAGGCGGGGAATTTTGGCATAACTGGGAATTGGAGCAGGTGATGACTATTTATGAGGCGTGGGAGGGGGAAAAGGAACCCATTGCCCTGGAGGATTGTGCGGGGAGAGTAGGCGGGGAGTTTGTGTATCTGTATCCGCCGGGGATTCCCATTCTTGTTCCGGGGGAGAGGATTACCGGAGAGATTTTGGATGTGGTCCTTGGGTACAGGCGGCTGGGGCTTCCTGTTCAGGGATTGAAGGACAAAGAAAACAGAGTGATGGAGGTTATGAGAGATGGGAAAATTGGTTGTGATTGAGGGAAGCGACGGAAGCGGAAAGGCTACCCAGACAAAGCTTCTCTTTGAATATCTGGAGGGACAGGGGAGAAAGGTGCGGATGGTCTCTTATCCTGACTATGACAGCCCTTCATCTTCTCTGGTGAAAATGTACCTGGGGAGTGAGTTTGGCCATAACCCTTATGATGTCAATGCCTATGTGACCTCCGCTTTTTTCGCGGTGGACCGATTTGCTTCTTATCTTAAGAACTGGAAGCGTTTTTATGAGTCGTCAGAGGATGCCATCATAATCTGCGACCGGTATGTGACCAGCAATATGCTGCATCAGACTTCGAAACTGGAATCTTTGGCGGAGAAGGAGGCGTTTTTGGACTGGGAATATGATTTTGAGTTTGTAAAGGGCGGACTTCCGGTTCCGGATCTGGTGTTCTTTCTGGATGTTCTGCCGAATACTGCGTTTCGGCTGATGAAGGACAGGGAAAATAAGATTACCCATGAGTCAAAGAAGGATATCCATGAGTCTAATAAGGATTTTCTGGTGAAGTCTTATGAGAACAGCATTCTGGTGGGGAAAAAGTATGGATGGAGGAATATACAGTGCTGTGACAGTGAGGGGAATATGGAGTCTGTGGAGGTGATTCATAGGAGGATTCGGGAGGCGATTATTGGGGAATGGAATATATAAGGTATTTGAATTGAATTGATTTCATGATATAATTAAGAAGCACGCTGATGGGTGGGCAGGTCTGCAGCCTGACGGTTGGAGACAAAAAATGTGCGGCTAAAAATGAAAAACGGAGGAATTTGCCATGCCAGGCTTTCAGGATATTCAGGGCCAGGACCATATAAAGATTCATTTTAAGAAAGCGATTGAGAATAATAAGGTGTCTCACGCCTATATTTTATCGGGGGAGGCCGGGACAGGCCGGAAGTCTCTGGCAAATGCATTTGCGCTGACGCTTTTGTGTGAGCAGGGGGGAACAAATCCCTGTCTGTCCTGTCATAGCTGCAGGCAGGTGCTGTCTGGCAATCACCCGGATCTGCTTTATGTTACCCATGAGAAGCCTGCAAGTATCGGTGTGGACGATATCAGGGAGCAGATTAATGACACGATTATGATTCGGCCCTACAGCGGGAATTATAAGATTTATATAGTGGATGAGGCGGAGAAAATGACGGTTCAGGCTCAGAATGCCTTGCTTAAGACCATTGAGGAGCCGCCGGCATACGCGGTTTTGATCTTGATCACCGCCAATCCGGACACGTTTCTACCTACGATCCTTTCCCGGTGCGTGCAGTTGAAGCTAAAGCCTTTGAGGGATTCCATTATCCGTGACTTTCTGACGGATAATCTGGCAGTGCCGGAAATCAAGGCTGACGTTTACGCGGCCTTTGCCAGGGGCAATCTGGGGAGAGCCATGAAAATGGCTGAGTCGGAGGATTTTCAACATCTGTATGATGAGCTTTTGTATCTGCTGAAAAATATCCGGGACATGGATATTTCCATGCTGCTAAGCAGCATTAAAAAAATGAAAGATGAGGACGCAGACCTTTTTGAGTGTCTGGATTTTATGCAGATATGGTACAGGGACGTTCTTATGTTCAAGGTGACTAAGGATGCCAACCTGCTGATTTTTAAGGATGAATACAGTGCCATCAATGAATTGAGTCAGAAGACAGGATATGATGGCTTTGAGAATATATTACAGGCCATTGATAAGGCCAAAGTGCGGCTGGAGGCTAATGTGAATATGGAGCTGGCTTTGGAGCTGATGTTTTTGGTCATGAAAGAAAATTAATTTTTGTCTAAAAAGGAAGAGAGGATTAGAAGTCAGAATGATAGATGTAATCGGTGTCAGGTTCAGGAATGCGGGAAAGATATATTATTTTGCCCCCGGAAAGTATGAGATTGAGGCAGGGGACCATGTGATCGTGGAGACGGCCAGGGGGATTGAGTACGGGTATGTGGTGCTGGGATGCAGGGCGGTGGAGGAGTCGAAGGTGATTCAGCCTTTGAAGTCCGTGATCCGCATGGCGTCTAAGGAGGATGAGGAGATTGAGGCCGCCAATAAGAGAAAGGAAAAGGAAGCCTTTAAAATCTGTCTGGAGAAGATCAGAAAACATAATTTGGAAATGAAACTGATTGATGTGGAGTATACCTTTGACAATAATAAGATTCTGTTTTATTTTACGGCGGACGGGCGGATTGATTTCAGGGAATTGGTGAAAGATCTGGCGGCTGTGTTTAAGACCAGGATTGAGCTGCGGCAGGTGGGCGTGCGGGATGAGACGAAAATTTTGGGCGGCGTGGGAATCTGCGGCAGGCCTTTGTGCTGCCATTCCTACTTGTCGGAATTTATTCCTGTTTCCATCAAGATGGCCAAGGAGCAGAATCTTTCTCTCAATCCCACGAAAATTTCCGGGGTGTGCGGCAGGCTGATGTGCTGCCTGAAAAATGAGGAGGAGACTTATGAGTATCTGAACAGCAAGCTTCCGGGGATTGGGGATTATGTGACTACGGATGATAATCTGCGGGGGGAGGTTCACAGCGTCAATGTGCTGCGGCAGTTGGTTAAGGTTGTGGTGACTGTGGACAGGGACGAAAAGGAGATTCGGGAGTACAAAGTGGAACAGCTTCGGTTTAAGCCAAGGAAGAAGAAGGAAAAGGTTCATGTTCAGGATGATGAGCTGAAAAAGCTGGAGGCTTTGGAGAAACGGGACAGGAAGTCTAAGATGGGGGAAGGGTGAGAAAATTGTGTCAGATGAGGGCGGTAAGGGGCAGTTCGCTGTAGAGCTAAAAGAAAATGAGCGGATTGACGACCTCCAGAGAAACGGGTACAAAATCATTCAGAACAAGGACAAGTTCTGTTTTGGCATGGATGCGGTGCTTTTGTCCGGGTTTGCGCAGGTGAAGCCTGGGGACCAGGTGATTGATTTGGGAACCGGGACAGGGATTATCCCTATTTTGCTGGAGGCAAAGTATGAGGGGAAACACTATATTGGGCTTGAGATTCAGGAAGAAATGGCAGAAATGGCGGACAGAAGCGTGAGGCTCAACGGCCTGGAGGGAAAGGTTGAGATTGTCAAGGGAGATATCCGCAGGGCCAGGGAGTTGTTCGGGCTGTCAGTGTTTGACGTGGTGACCTGCAATCCGCCTTATATGAATGATGCCCACGGGCTTAAGAACCCGGAACTTCCCAAGGCCATTGCCAGGCATGAGGTACTGTGTACTTTGGAAGATGTGGTCAGGGAGGGAGCCGGGATTTTGAAGCCGGGAGGACATTTTTTTATGGTGCATCGGCCCCATCGGCTGATTGAGATTATTTCCGCTTTGGTTCGTTATAAGCTGGAGCCAAAGAGGATAAAGATGGTCCATCCCTTTGTGGATAAGGACGCCAATATGGTGCTGATTGAAGCGGTGAGAGGCGGAAAATCTATGGTTAAGGTGGAGCCGCCTTTGGTGGTGTACAGGGATGTGGGCGTCTATACGGATGAGATTTATCAGGTTTACGGGTATTAGTAACAAGGGGAGACGGTTGTGAAATCTGAACATGAAAACCATGGAAATGGATATGGGACTTTATTTTTATGCGCTACCCCTATTGGGAATCTGGAGGATATTTCTTTTCGGGTGATACGGACATTACGGGAAGTGGATTTGATCGCGGCGGAGGATACCCGGCACACGATTAAGCTTTTGAACCATTTTGAGATAAAGACTCCTATGACCAGTTATCATGAGTATAATAAGGTTGACAAGGCCAGGCATCTGGTGGAGAAGATGAGAGAGGGAATCCATGTGGCCCTGGTGACGGACGCGGGGACTCCGGGGATTTCCGACCCGGGAGAGGAACTGGTGAGACAGTGTTATGAGGCGGGGATTCCTGTGACTTCCCTTCCCGGGCCTGCGGCCTGTGTTGTGGCTCTGACATTGTCCGGGATGAGTACCAGAAGATTTTGTTTTGAGGCGTTTCTGCCGTCGGATAAGAAGGAGAAACAGAGGATTCTGGAGGAATTGAAAGAGGAAACCAGAACCATTATTTTATATGAGGCGCCCCATCGGCTTGTGAGGACTCTGGGGGAGATTGGGGAAGCTTTGGGGAATCGGAGGATTACCTTATGCCGGGAACTGACCAAGAAGTATGAGGAAGCCTGGCAGACCACGGTTGGGGAAGCTTTGGAAAAATATGAGTCCCAGGAACCGAAGGGCGAGTGTGTTCTGGTGATTGAGGGGAAGAGTTTTGAGAAGAAAGAGGAGGAAAAGAAACAGGTCTGGGAGGAAATGAGTATTGGGGAGCATGTGGCTTATTATGAGAGCTTGGGGGTGGAGCGGAAAGAGGCGATGCGGATGGCGGCTAAAGACCGGGGGATAAGCAAGAGGGATGTGTATCAGAAGCTGATGGGGAAGTGAGAGCAGTTCAGATCGGTCTGCGGGTTTACTGTGCGGCCATGCGAAAGAATAGCGGCAGATGAGAGCAGTCTGGGAGGGCTGCTTTTTTATCATTGGAAGTGACAGATTATGAGGGATTGAAAGAGGGCGGTTTTGGTGGAAATAGAAAGTGAAAAGATGAAAATGTGGATGAAAGCTGTTGCAGCCGTTTGCATGGTGGCAGCGTTCAGCGGCATTATCAAAGTGTATGGCCTGGAAAATGTCATATTTTTTAATAAAGGAATCATTTCCCTGGGAGCGTTCCTTTTAGGGGCAGCCGCAGCAGGGAAGGCCTGGGATGGGTGGCGTCAGAACAGACGGACATTTGTGATTGGGTATCTTATGGCTTATGGACTGGTGTTTAGCGAGATTCTGGGAACGGCTATGAGATTGGAGGTGACCAGAGGGGGAGTTAATCTGCGGATATCAGGAGCCTTGTTTATGGCAGGCGCTTCTGTGGCCCTGGCTTTACTTGTAGCGCCTTTTTTTATGACAATGATAGATTTTTCCATAGAACCAGGCAGAGAATATGGGGATGAACACAGATTGAACAAGGTGTTTTTGGTGGTGTGGGGAATCTTATTTGTGGGATATTTTCCATGTATTCTGGCATTTTATCCGGGACTTTACAACAATGATATGATATGGCAGTGGCTGCAGTTTGATTCCTGGTCCTTTACCACTCACCACCCGTTGATTCACACGCTGTTTAGCGGAGCGGTGATTGAACTTGGGAAAATACTTGGAGGTTCTTATAACAATGGGATTTTTCTTCATTCTCTGGTTCAGACATTTCTTTTTACCGGAGCCATTGCTTATGGAATCCGGTTTATGGTGAAGCGGCGGATGAATCGGATTGGCGTGATATTGGTGGGGCTTTTCTTTTTGTTGTTTCCCTTTTTTCCGGTTATGGGAATCAGCACCACAAAAGATACTATTTTTGCCGGATTATTTTTGATTACGTTTGTGGATATCTGCGATATGGCGGCAGAAGGACAGTTTTATCGTGGCCGGCGGCTTGTGTTGTTTCTTATGAACGGCGTGCTTATGTGCCTGTTTCGGAATAACGCTATCTACGGATTAGCGGTGATGGTGTGCTGTCTGATGATTTTTTGGGTGATTTTAAGGGCAAGGAACAGGAACAGGGGATTCCTTTTAAAGGCAGCGGGCATTGCAATGGTGTGTATCTTGTTGAGCCAGATCATGTTTATGGCTTTGGAAAGAGGTCTTCATGCAGAGAAGGGCAGCAAGGCGGAAATGCTCAGCCTGCCTATGCAGCAGATGGCCAGGTCTTATGTTTATCATCAGGAGGAATTTTCTAAGGAGGACAGGGAAGCGCTTCTTCGGTTTTTTGATGAAGCGTCTCTTTTGCAGTATACGTATTATTTGTCTGACCCTGTAAAAAATGGTCTGGATATGGAGAAGTTCCAGGTATTTGATTTTGTGAGATTGTGGGTGAGGCTGGGAAGACAATTTCCTGGAGAGTATGTGCTGTCTCCTCTGTATAATACAATGGGGTTATGGTACATGGGCGGGGATTCCAGTTGTTATGTAGAGTATAAGATGCTGCCGCCTTTTGACCAGGAGCATGTGGTGGAGGAAAGAAGCAAACTGCCCTGGCTTAAGGAGTATTATACCTGGTTTACAGATGGAAATCTGCAGAAGTTTCTGCCGGGATTGTCAATTTTCTTTTATACTTCTTTTTATAGCTGGTGCGTGGTTTTGGCAGCAGGGATTCTTATAGCAAAAAGGAGATATGAGTATTTGGTACTTCCTCTTTTTCTGGGCTGTTATGGTTTTTCATTGGTTTTTGGTCCTTGTGTGACTGTAAGGTACTTTTTGGCGGTAATGATGTGTGTTCCTATTCTGGCAGTTGTGGTTTTTCAGAAGGTTTTGGGGGGAGATGAGGATGCGGATTTTTTAGGATGAATACAGGGTCTTTGTATGAACAGATTGAAGAGGGGGAAAAAGCAGAGTATATCGGTTAAAATAAAACGTTGAAATATCACAGCAAAAGAGATATGATAAACATTAACCCGATAATTTTTCTCATCATCAAGCTTTACTAAGAGAGATGAGCGGCATATGCATTTAGGAGGAAAACATTTTATGGCACAGTCGAAAACAAAACAGGACATGGGAAGCGGCAGCATTCCCGGATTAATGCTGAATCTGGCTATTCCGGCGGTGGTAGCCCAGCTCATTAATATGCTGTACAATATTGTGGACCGGATCTATATCGGACATATTCCCGAAGCAGGGGCCTCGGCGCTGACAGGGGTTGGGCTGTTTCTTCCCATACTGATGATGATTAACGCTTTTGCCATGCTGGCCGGTTCCGGCGGCGCGCCAAGGGCGGCTATTGCCATGGGAAAGAATGACCAGGCAAACGCCCAGAAGATTCTGGGAAACTGCTTTTGTGTGCTTATGGCTTTTGCCGTGGTGCTGACAGTGGTGTTTTATACGTTTGCGCCCCAGCTTTTACGGCTGTTCGGAGCCAGCGACGTGACGCTGCCTTACGCTTTGTCCTATGCCCGGATTTATATTCTTGGAATCGTTTTTGTGATGATTGTAATGGGGATGAACCCTTTTATCACAACCCAGGGATTTGCCAAATTCAGCATGATAACTACGGTTATGGGGGCTGTGTGCAACATTATCCTGGACCCGATTCTTATTTTTGGATTTAACATGGGGGTGCGGGGAGCTGCCATTGCCACGGTATTGAGCCAGGCTGTCAGCGCTGTGTGGGTGCTGATTTTCCTGAGAGGGAAAAAGACCATGCTTAAGTTGACCATGGCTGATTTAAAGCTTGAGTCCAAGGTAATCGTTCCGTGTCTGGCCCTGGGGATTTCCACTTTTGTGATGCTTAGCACGGAAAGCCTTTTAAATATCAGCTTTAACAGCAGCTTGTCGCGTTTCGGCGGGGATGTGGCTGTTGGGGCCATGACCATTATTTCTTCATGCAGCCAGTTGGTGACTCTGCCTTTGCAGGGAATCTGTCAGGGCGGGCAGCCGATTATGAGCTATAATTTTGGGGCCGGCAAAAAGGACCGGGTGAAGCAGGCGTTTGCGTGCCAGTTTTTGGCGTGTACGGGATATGCCACATTGCTGTGGGTTCTCTTTCTTACGATTCCCAGGGTATTTGCCAATATTTTCAGCAGCGATTCTTCTCTGGTGGATTTTACGGTATGGGCTATGAGAATCTATATGGCTGGAATCTTCTCCACAGGGGTACAGATTTCCTGCCAGCAGACCTTTATGGCTCTGGGGCAGGCTAAGATCAGTTTGATTATGGCGTGTCTTAGAAAACTGGTGCTTCTGATTCCGTTGATTTTTGTTTTGCCCATGATTCTTTCCAATAAGGTGTTTGGCGTCTTTGTGGCGGAACCGGTCAGTGATATTCTGGCGGCGTCGGTTACGGCGTTTATGCTGTTTTCACGGCTCAACAGGATATTGGACCAGGGGGTTAAGGTTTAAAACAGGGAAGATAAAAAAGAATAAAAAAGAGAAAGCCTGTAAATTTCCGGTGGCGGGATTTACAGGCTTTTTTATTTTGTTGGGGATAAAGATGAGGGATTTTTGACCCGTCATATATCTGTCATTTTGCGTATTTGGCCTATGTTATGATTGCCATGTGCGGCGAAGAGGCGGCGGAGACTCTGGGTAGTCGTTAAGGTAGATTTGCGCAGTTACTGTGCTGACCGTAGGACCCTATGCCGTTTTGGGAAGCGAAGCGGCAGCGGACATCCAGTTCATGGCGAAGTGATTTTCATGGCCAGATAGGTAACCATTCAAGGGTTATCTGAACGGTTGACGTTGTGGAAAAATGATGGGGAACAGGAGGAAATTCAATGAAGGAAAACCAAGTTATATGTGCGGAATTTAATATTTATGACTGGATTTTGTCTAAGGAAATTCGGGAGGATTGGAAGAAAAAGCCTCCTTTGCCCCCAGGGGAACAGGCGCAAATTATTTTCACGGCTTACAGGTCCATAGAGGATAAGCTGCAGGCGCTTATGGAGATTTTGGAAAAGGCCGGGGAATGTGAGGAGAGGGAAGAGCTGGAGCAGGCGGTGTGTTATTACAAGGCTGCCATGGAACGTATGAAGCCGGGAGACAAAGCTTTTACAGGGGAAAGGGGAGAGGCCCCAAAGGATATCTGGACAGTGGAAACCTATGATTATGAAAATAGAATGGGAAGTTTAGAGGGGAAACATGATTTGACGGCGTTTTATTTGTTCTATTCTTTTGAGGCGGCAAAACAATGGATATGGAGTTTGAAGTATGAGGATGAAAGTGTTGAGCACTGTGTCTGCAAATGGATTTTGGGGAAGGAGAAGCCAAAGGATGTGCTGGAATGTACATTAAGGATGGTGGGAGGTCAACTTTGTACCATAGATGTGTACATGGATGATTACAGGAGAATGACGTTTTCCCATGACAGACGCCTTCCCTATGGGCTTCCGTTTTCCATTGGGGATTTGGTGAAATTGGACGGGCCTGTTTTTTCGGAACCTTTGTTTGGCGTATGGTGCGGGGAATACGGATTTGACGGATGCTGGTATAACTACATGGGATATATGGAGAGCTGGGAGAGGGATAAAATGCCGGTTTATGGGGTGCGGAATATGGGATATCATCAGGTGGACGGAGTGGGACCGCTTAGCGTTCTGGACTGGCTTTCTTCGGCGTCCGGGGAGGAACTGCCGGGTGAGCAGAGGAAGCTGGGAAAGATCTCAGAGAAAATCAGCAGGATAAGGGAGCAGAGTGGGGAGGTAGAGGCGGCGAAAAGGTTCAGGGAGGTTTTTGGGATGTGATTTGGAGCGAAATGTGGCGGGAATGAAAGGGAATGGTTCAGGGAAAGGGGATTGTGCCGGCGGTTCAGTACAAATTGGTCTGGAGGTTATATAATAGAAAGCGGCTGTTTTTACATTTCCTCAATATGACCAGCCAGTATTCTTACGGTACGCCAGAACTGGCTTCTTTTGGCAGGGTCGGTTCCTTTTAAGAACGAGGCAATCTCTGGGGGGAGGGCGGTTTCCTGTTCCATGCGGTCAAAGAGCAGGGAGTCGGCGCTGATGCCCAGTACGGATGCGATTCTGAACAGGCTTTCTACGGATAGTTTTCGGGAACCGCGCTCAATGTGGCCTACAAAAGAGGTTGACAAATCACAGGCCTCACCCAGTTGTTCCTGGGTCAGACCTATCTGCTCCCGTTGTCTGCGGATTCTTGCGCCGATTTCAAGATAATTGATGGAATCGTTCATGAAAACCTCCTTAAACCAATACACCTTTCCTTGTTAGTATACACGGATAAAAAGACTTGATAAATGAACTAAAAGAAGTATTATATAAACTATAAGAATTCTTAGAGAAAGGCGAACAGGAGGCGCTGATGAAAAAGAATACGGAGGAACTGGTAAATGAGATTATTGAGGGGAAGAATATGGCGGAGTATCTTGCCTCCAATGCAGAGGAATTTTTGGATATTTCCCTTTGCGCCCATATGAAAGAACTGCTGAAAAGAAAGGGGATGCGGGTGTCTCAGGTGGCTGACAGGTCTAATAAGGGGGAGTACATTTACCAGGTGTTTCGGGGAATTAAAAATCCGGGCAGGGATGTGGTCCTGTGCATTGCGTTGGCCATGAAGCTGGATTTGGAGGAAACTCAGCATTTGCTTCGGATTGGACGTATGGTCTGTCTGGATGCGCGGAACAGAAGGGATTCTATGGTTATATTCGGGATTGTGCGGGGGATTTCCGTGGCAGAGGTCAATGATATTCTTTATGAGTTCGGCGAGGATTGTTTATAGGAAGAACGCTTGTGAAACGGAGGAATCTTTATGGAGAGCATCAGAATGGAAAACGGAAAGAAAATGGAAGAGATTTTAAAGGCTGTAGGCCCTGCCGGGGCTACAATCGAGAAAGAGGGGCAATGGGATTTTGCGGTTTATATTGAGGATGAGGATGACGAATCTATCTTGATTGAGATGTGTGAGAAGAAGGATTACAAGGGAGACCTGATTATGGACCCTTATATGAGAATTTATCTGGAAAAGGACAAGGATGGTCATATTACCCAGGCAATCCCCAAGGCTTACCAGTCGGATAGTCTGGTTATGGGGAGAACGGATATCAATGAAAAGGGAGAGATTTTTTTGAATTTGAAGCTGATGGAGACTAAGCCGGGGGAATTGGACCGGAGATTGGAGAGCTGGCTCCATTCCATTGACGGGATTGGTTATCTCACAGAGCCGGATAAGATTATATTTCATGAGTAAATTTTTATGCGTGTGCCCGGCGGCTAACTTGTAAGGAAAACGTATATGGATATATATGATTTTATGAATTCAAAGACTGTCAGCGATTATTGCCGGAGGATAGGGCATGAATTTACGCCGGTTCAGGCTGCTTTTCTGGTTAACCGAAGCGTTTTGCATACCCTGGAAGAGAAGCGTCAGGCATTTCGCTATATTATGGAACATATGCCGGATGAGGAAAACAATTCCTATGTTCGCCATATGGATGATGGGCAGACCTGCAAAGCGGGGATTCGCTGGCTTTTGAGCCGGTATATGGAGCTTCAGAGTAGATATTTGGAGGAATTTTTTAGAGATGGGGACCATCAGGTTTATAGATACAGGGTCTACCGTTCTTGGGATGATTACTGGGAGGGTGAGTGCTGCCATAGTGTTGATTCTGTATTTTCCCACATTGACCAGGACATTTCTTCGGATGATGAGGTGGTTCAAATCCGGGTCTGCAAGTCGAAAATGGATGAAAGCAGTCAGTCAATTCTTGTTTCTTTCAACGGAAAGAGGGAGGTAACAGACATTGACATGGAAGGGGCATGGGGGATGTCTGAGGAAGAACAGGATATTGTGTACGGAATTGACGGGGTATGTTTTGTGTGTCCTGTTCCCTTTAAAAAAGGCGATATTGTCTATGCTCCTTTTTATGAGGGGATGTACCTGCCAGGAGCGGATGTTTTTGTCTTTGACCATGTGTGGTATGAGGGATTGGAGGAAGAATATGTGGTTAAATATTCTTCTTCCAGGCATTGCCACAGTGCGGATATGGTGGCTTGTGGACAGTTCCAGCATGAGGATGGAGGGCTTTACTATGAGTGTATGCACGATTACCTGGGCCTGGAGTATTATACGGGCCCTCTGGACGGGAAGAAGCGGATATTGAAGGCGGTAAGCAATTATTTGAAAGGCGAGATTGATTTGACTCTGGCGCTTAATGCATATTATTTAATCATGTGCGAGGAGAATGCAAAGAGGAATAAAGGACGCATGAATATTACGGATGAGGGGTTGAGGCTTGCGGGGCTTTTGGATGGGTGATGGTACATATACTATAAGAAGTGTTATATTGACTAAAAGAATTATAAATGCTATGCTTATGGAAAATTGAGAGACAGGAGGGTATGTGGGAATGGCTAATTTTTTGGCTGCGTTTTTTCTGGGATTTTTGGGGGTACATCGGTTTATGCAGAAAAAATATGTGACAGGGTTTATCTGGCTTTTTACTTTTGGATTATTTGGGATTGGATGGTTTGTGGATGTGTGTATTGCCTTTTATCAGATGGTTAAGGGGGGAGATAAAAAGGGGGATAAAGCAGGAGAGACGGGGCAGGCGAATCCGGCGGGAGCGGGGCAGACAGGCCAGGCGGTTCAGGTCCAGGCAGGCCAAAGTAGGCAGCAGTCGGCGGGGCAGGCGGTTCAGACCCAGGCAGGACAAAGAGGGCAGCAGGCGACGGGCCAAAGGATTCAGGCTGGCCATGCTCAAACATCCGGGCAGACGGGAAATGGTGAGAAAAAGGGATTTTGGGCTGAGATGAAAGAAAAGGCGATTAAGAACAGACAGGAAGCTGCCATACGGGCTGCATATAAAAAGGAAGAAGAGAAGCGGAAACCTAAGATTAAAAAGATCAGGCACACCAGACCATTGACGCCCCAGGAACAGCAGACCATAGATATGATAGAGATGGAAATGACAAAGCTGAGAGCTGACCGTGAAAGCGGAAGAATAACAAACAGTGCCGAATTCAGGGCCTGGGACTCTCTGTGGAGTCAGAAGTACAATATTGAAAGAAGAGCTGAATGGTACGAAACCATAGAACTTCCTCCTGAGATAGACCCTGATACTCCCATTTATGTGGATGAGGAGGCCATCCGCAACAGTATTACAGGATTATTTTAATATGAAACAGGGTTTTACTTATCATAAGGGACGGGGAGGATGGGATATTGGACAGGGAAGTGGTACGGAGGAAGATTAAAAATCTTTTGGCTTTAGCGGAGAGTGATAATGAGAATGAGGCTTTGGCCGCTGCCCAGGCGGCCAGAAATCTTATGATGAAATACCATATTTCTATGGGAGAAAATGATTGGAAAGAGGATATAAGAAAGGGGGTAGTGATAAAAGAACTGCGATTTAGAAGCATCCCCCTAAATCAGCATCATTTAATGCTGGCTACGGCTTTGTCAGAGAATTTTCGGTGCAGGAATTTTTACCGGCTGAAACCTGTTTCCTGTATCTGTTTTGTTGGGTTTGAGGAAGATGCCCATGCTGTTTTGATGCTGATGGAGTATCTGGTTCGGTTTATGGAACAGGGGGCAAAGGCATACAGAGGGAGCAGGAGTCAGGAAATTTCATGGAGAGACGGATTTTGTGTGGGGGTTTACGTATCATTTAAAGCACAGGACAGGGAGGAGAAGGGATATGAGATTATGACGGTTATCCCCCGGGAGGTAAATGATGCATTTGGAAAGTTGAGGCTTAAAGAGGGAGCAAGAACCAGGCGGGCGGATTACAGGGCTTCGGATGGAGCGGCTTTTTCTTGCGGGGAGATGAGCGGGAGAAAGGCAGTCGATGGTCGGAGCATTCTGATGCGCTAAGGGGAGATTCTTGAAAATGAGCGAACCTATTTCAAAAGGTATTTTCTGGTTTATCTGTGGATTCAATGAAATGGATGAGTGCGATTTTTCGGAGACAGAACTGATTGCTTTTCCCGTTCCATGTGACAGGGATGGAAGAGTAACAGGGGATTGGGATTTTAATTCCAAAAGGGAGAACGCATATAATCATAAAAAAACATGGACGTCTTTTGTAAAACACCGAAAAGATTTAAGAAAATATGGATGGAACTATTTTCCAAGGGGGAGGGTTGAAATATCAGGCGGAAGAGCGTTTTTGTATGTGAATATCAATATTATCCGGTATGAGAATTTTCAGAGGGCTATTATGGACAGGTTTCATTTGGATGGGCTTGCTGTGAGGGTGATTGTGGACAATTCCAGACATTATTATTGTCATGAAGATGATAAGGGTATAGAATAGTTTATAGAAGAAGACTCTGAAAGAGCACTCTCGGAAAGTTGTTTGGAGGTAATCGTGATGAGTACATATGTTATGACAGACATTCATGGGCATTTTGACGCTATGAAACGTATGTTTGATAAAATCGGATTTTCTGAAGACGACAGGCTGATTTGTGCAGGCGATTATATTGACAGAGGGCCAAACAGTTACGAGATGCTTCGGTGGATAGAAAGTCCAGGGGAAAATATCATTCTGGTGAGAGGAAACCATGATGAGGAATTTCGCTATTGCGTGGAAGCCATGGGAATGATTTTTCAGAAATGCGGGCTGGATACTGCCAGTGTGGAGGATACCTTTTCTGTGTATGGGACAGTTAAAAAGATGACTTCCTATTTTGATCTGTATGGGACTATAGGAAATCTTGTTAAGGAAAGGAGGACGGCGTTTGAGCAGTTGTCAGTCTGGGCGGGGTGCATCGGGAAAATGCCCTATTATTATGAAACTGTGATGAACGGGAGAAGGTGTATCGTTGTCCATGGCGGGTATATTGAAAGCCTTGAATGTCTGGAAGGACTGGATACGGATGGTTCTTATGACTCATTGGAGGACTTTTATCTGAAAGCAAGGGACGACGCTTATAGGTACGGAGGTGTGGAACATGGGATGATTCTTGCGGGACATACTCCCACTACGGAAAGGTATGAACTGCCGTTTAATTATGGAAATGTTTACCGGGTTTATGATGAAGCGATGGATTGTATTTTTTATGATTTGGACTGCGGTTATGGGTTTAAAGGCGTTTTGCCGGAAGCGAAGCTGGCTTGTTTGAGGCTGGAGGATGAGAAGGTATTTTATATTTAAAATCTTTTGACAGACACAGAGAAAAGAAATGGAAATTATGATGGAGAAGATATTGTGAAGAGATGGCTGGAGGATGTCAGACGTGACGCAATCTGCAAGTTGAGGGAAGATAAGTTTGGACGGAAAAAGCTGGAGGACGCAGTGGATGGGATTATGGAGCTTTATGATATTAGCAGAGCAGGGGGGCTGGTCGCGCTGGAAGAGGCGGCAGAAGAGGAAGAGTCAGATTTTTTGAAACATTTGATTTTGCTGACGGCAAATGAGGTCAGCCCCAAACTGACCGTCGAAATCGCAACCAATGAATATTGGACAAATGAGCCTGAAGGCGTGGATGCCATGGTGAATTATATGTGTTTAAGAGGAATGATAGGTATTCAAAAGCGGGAAAGTAAGGAAATGCTCATGAATGTTCTGTTAAGTCTGATGCCCGCTAAACAGCGAAAAGAATATGAGAAGCTGACATGTGAGCGAAAAGAGGAACAGGAACGGCTGCATAAAAAAGAGATTAGGGAAAGACTTTCTGCTATGTGTCCAACATTCAAACATAAGGAAGTGTCAGAAGCGGTACAACTGCTTGGGAATAAAATGAATGAATTACCGGATATATGTATACAGAGATTGGTACGTGATGTAGACGGTCATGATTTGGCCGGCTGTGTATATGCTTTTGACCAGGGAACACGGACAAAGGTTCTTAAGAATCTTAGTACACGGTATAGAGATGCGGTGGAAGAGGAAGCGGTGAAATGGCAGTTTTTTGATGAAGAAAACCTGGTCGCAAGTGTTAATAAAGTGATTAATACAATTGGAATTTTGAGGGAGAGAGGGGAATTTGTGTTATGAATTATGAAGAG
The DNA here is from genome assembly GCA_910585645.1 of uncultured Hungatella sp. Taxonomy (GTDB): domain Bacteria; phylum Bacillota; class Clostridia; order Lachnospirales; family Lachnospiraceae; genus UBA3402. The sequence continues at coordinate 19,238 of CAJUFP010000016.1, forward strand.
ATAAATGAAAAGTATGGGTGTACAGCAGAGAATTTTATTAAAGATGAGGAAACAGAGTATTCTATTTGTCGTGAGGAACGGCAGTATGCTGTTTTATTGTACAATATACTGCGTTTTTACCGGAAACCGGAGATGCGCTGTGGAGAGACAGGAAGGATATTTAAGGTTTGTGGAATGCCAAAGGAAGCAAATATTAAGAAGGTCTTTTATGAGGCGACTTTTATGAGGGACTTTTTTGAGAGAAACCGGCGTCTTGTTCTGGGGAAAAACGAAGAGGGGAAGATTCCGGGGATACTGACGCAAAAGGATTTTAACCGTAAAACAAAAGCGATTGAATCTATGGATATGAATGACTTTTTTAACTATAAATTGATGAAATATGTACATAAAGGAGAAGTTGAAGATTGCGAAGGTAAGGATTTGATATACAATTTAGGCCGTTATGTACCTCATGCTAAATTGTCGGAGGATGAATTATTTACAATCAAATGTATGATGGAAGCGAAACCGGATATTGCCGTGTTGTATGAAAAAGATAATAAGCAATATCTTCTGTTTTTGGAATGTAAATTTGAGTCCGGTGAATCATCCTATGCAAATAAAGATAAATCGAATAGAAAAAAACAGAGTGAAATCCAATGGATGATTGCTGATTTTCTATGCAGGACTTATTTAGAGGGAAAGACTGAGGTATCAGAAAGCATGAGGGATAAAAAAAGTTCCTGTCTGGTCCGGTTTGTACGTAAGGATGGAAAGAAGGCAGAGGAAGAAATTAAGATTAGCGATTTGGTTAATCTTAACAAGAAAGAAATCTTTCATGAATAGGAAACCGCTGCCTAAAACAGCTACGTCTTACTTCTGTCGTTGTACATGTAACGGAAGTGTTACAATGGCATCACAAAAGGAGGTAAGAACCTATGACGGACTTAAGCAGATGGATTTATTCTCCGGACATTGCCGCATGGCTGTCCGGAGGACCCCGGTTAGACTTTGCACAACAGATAAACTGCATCCTTTCAGCGCCTCACAGAACGTTGGAAGATAAGCTGGAAGGGCTGCGGCGTCTTCGGCAGGAAGTCGGCCCTTTAAAGCTTCTGGACGACAAGATTGAAGCGGGAGAGACGCTGGAAGAAATCATCTATGATGGAGGCGGACTTCGAAATGTTTATGAGACGGATATTTTCTGTTACGGAAGGAAAGAAGAATTTCTGAAAAGGCGGATTTTTACTGTTCCCGGGGCTGGGATTGAGTATATAAAAGAACAGATTGAAAAAGCAGCGAACAGGTATGAGATTGAAAAGGACTTATTTTTTGGGGTTCTCCGCAAATTTTACAGGAGAGGCGCCCGGTATATGGAACTGGAATGGAATATTATCCTGAATTGGGAAGGAAAAATCATCTACTGTCTTCCGGAGACATCAGAGGCAATACGGAAAAATGATTATTGGTTTGGTCCTATGGATTACCATTACATGAGACTTCCCTTTGCTTCCGGGACGGTTGTGGAAACGGTTGATTCTCCCTTTTTTCCATCCATAAAAGGTGTGATCGTCAATAAGGCGGAACCGTGGGAAAAAGAATTTGAACAAAACGGCGAACAATGGCTTTTGTATCCCGATGGCCTGTACAAAAACAGGTGCAGAGGGATTGGAGCTGTTTTGCTTGGCGATTATACATCCATTGCATTTGGTGAAGAATTTGTTCTCCCTTTTATCCAATTTTTAAGGCGGTATTATGGAACCTTTTCGGAAAGTGAGAAATGGATTGAGGAATTAGGGAAATTGGTTGGAGAGGATAAACGGTGCTTTGGCCTGATGTTAAAAGACTGGCAGCTTGGCGACAAATCCAGGTCCTATGAGAACTGTGGGAATTATGTATATGAATTAAGGGAAAGATGCGGGAAGCTTTAGGAACATCAAGGCGTATGAGACGGAGTAGTACAGCATTGCATTAGAAATGAGGTTTGGGATGAATATAAGTGAAAACATGGAAAGGGCCATAAAGGATTACGGCAAAGAAGCATTTTCAGACCATAAAGAGGAAACGTATGCTGCTATAAAAGCTGTGTGCCTCTGTGGAGAATTTCTCCAGAATCTGGAGGACTGGGGCAGGAGGCGGGCCATTCCGGAGATAGGACAGGGGAATACGGAGGAGGTATGGAAAGAGAATTTTTTTAAGGATTATGACAACAAATTGCGTGTGGAAGAGATAAGGCAATTGAAAGAAGCGCTGGACAGTGGAAAGATGCAGGCGGGAGAGAAGATACCTCTTAAAAATTTCCTTTGTCAGGGGATTATCCTGATGATGGAGGAAGCGGCAGAGAATCTGTCCCCGGAGCAGTGGCTGGAGTTTATGGAAACACAGATGATGGCAAACCAGTACGGGGATTACCGGGTATTTTTGGAGGCGGTTTACGTTCTGGGGCTTCTTGAAATTTTAAAATATCAAAGCGGAGTTAATTGCCATTACTTTAGAGGGGATTTTAGAGATGCACAATATCTGCTTCGCAGTTTTAGAAAACTGGTTCCGGAAGAAGAGATGCAATGGTATGACAGCGCTTGTGTCGGTTTATTAAAGGAACTGGAAGACCAAAGGATTGATGCTATGACAAAGGTTTTAAATGAACGGGACCGACGGCTGGAGATGAGACGAAAAGAGAATGGGGGAATTCCGATTCTGGACCTTTTTCACAGGAAAATGGAGGAAATGGACGGCAGGAAATTTGAACAGTTTGTGAAACAGGAGTACCAGGCAGATAAAATTTGGGAAGAAAGCTGGGGAGAAGGATGGAAATGGGGTTCTGAATTGAGACTTCGGGCAATGAAGAGCTTTAAAGTCCTGGGATTGCTGGAGTTATTTGTCTATGGAGACAGAGGATTAAAAAAGCGGCTTTTTCAATGCCTGCCGAAAGAAGAGAAAATGATACTTATGGAGTGGTGGATGGCAGAGTATTATCCCGAAGAGATCTATGGGTTGGAACAGAGATTGATTGGTATGCTTACGGCGGCACATGGCGGCTGGGAACATGAATATGAAAAGGAACTGCGTGGTTCTCTGGAAAAAATCATAGGAAGAAATTTGTAGACGAAAGGTAACAGTTCAAGGGTTATCTGAATTGTTACGACGAAAGAAATGATAGGGGTGAGAACGGATGGATAAGCCTGTTGAAATATTGAAAAGGAAAGCGGCAAGGTATGCCAGGGATTCCTTTGAGGAACACAAGGAGCAAATTTTTGGGGCGTTGCAAGTCATAGAGCAGATTGCTTGTCTGTATGGTGAAATATGTAGTACGTTTTTTAACTCTGTGTTTGGGGACGTTGCGGAGTACACTCGAAAAGATGCTGTGGAGCAGTGTGTGGCTGAAACGGATGCGCCTTTGAAGGAACTGCTGGTACATTTGCTTTGCAAGGAATCAGATGAGGAACTGTACGGGGATTGTATGAATGAGGAAATTATGACCTGGGTGGATGACAACAAATATGAGGGATATGAGTGGTATATTGCCTGTCTGTATTTGACAGGCGTGCAATATTTTGATACATATTTTGTTGATTGGGGGATTGGAACAGAGAGGTTTTACCGTACTTTTCGGGCCATGGTGCCAGAGGAATGGCAGGGGGAGTATGACAGGTATTGCAGACCATGGATTGAAAATCACAGGAAAGAAACACTGGCGGGGAATCTGGAAAGGTTAAACGAAAAATTTGAGGAAGAAAGGTCTGTGAAAACGGCTTTCCACAGGATATTTGGAGATATGGAACCGGAAAGGATAGGGTATATTGCGGGGGAGCTGGATTATAAGACTTTGGCAGCAGGAACCGTGTATGCAGAGGAGCCGGTGAGAAATCGTTTTTTGGAAAATATGTCCTTGAGACAGAGAGAGCTTGTGGTAGATGAGTGGATGCATAACAGGAATCATCAGTATCATTTGAACGATGTACTTGAAGCTATAGATGCCATCCTGATTGCAGCCGGATTGACAGGGAAGGAATAAAGGGAGATTTTTGACACGTCATATATATGTCGTTTTTCCTGTGATTGATGTGATATACTGCCACTATCAAAGACGCACATTGACAATCATTCACTTTTGGAGGTAATGGATGGATTATTTATGTCTGGCAGTTTGGAGAGAAGTGGCAAGAAGTGAAAGCGGCAGCAGGGAACAGGCCCAGGAGTATTTTTGGGAGAGATTCGGGGACGGTTTCATGGCAAAGCTGGAGACGGAAAAGAAGAAACTGGAGGGCAGGATTCGCTATTATGACCGAAAGGCCGAAAAGCATGTGGGGGAGAGGGAGGTAAGGGACGAATGTTCAAGACGGAGGGACATGGCCAAAAAAGAGCTGGAATGGGTGGAAAGGCAGTTGGAGGGCGGATGGGAACAGATTCAGAATTGGAATTATGAAGAAAAACAGGAGTTTTGTTCTGAAATCTTTGACAGTCCTGTTTTTGGGGAAGCGGTTTTGACGCTCCGCATGGCTAAGATATGCCATATTGGAAGTGATTTTCAGGTTGTGGAGGAAGCGTATTCTTGTATGATGTGGAGGGAGGCTGACAAAAAGGGAGTCATGGAGGTGCGCAGGGAGATACCGGAAGACGTGGGAAGCTGTATTTGTCTCGATATCTGCCGGGAAAGGCCGGAGACGGTAAGGCAGTTTGAGAAGAAGATAAAAAGAATGGAAGCAGAGGCCAGGAGAAAGTTTCGGTAATGGGTGAGGCAGGTCTGCGCAGTTAATGCGCAGACCGTATGTCGGTTAAATGGATTTGCATATGAATTGGGGGATTTTTATGAGTGAAATGGAGAAGATAGTGCGGATTGAACGTCAGTTGCGGCTTTATGAAGTTGTATGTCAGCTTGCCATTGTCCAGTTTTCTGATGTGTGTGAGATATTTCCTTACAATATGCGCTTGCTGCAGCGTGACCTGGCGGATTTAAGGGATGCGGGGCTGGTGAGCGTGAAATATTCGAAAAAGGGAAAGGGGTATGTGAAAACAGGAGTACCGGAATTTAATGAAGGGACAAAGCCATGCAAAAAGGCTCATTTGAAACGGCTGTACCGTCTGGGAGTCCTGATGTCCGAACTGGTAAATGAGGATATTCCTTTGTGGGAAAAGAAGGACAACCAGGAGAGCGGTGATGTTCAGGAGTATGTTACTTCAAAGGATTCTTATAATGAACTGTTTCCCGGTTTGTCGGAAAGGACAAGGCAGAGGGATTTTGAGGTTCTGCGGAATATTGGATATGATGTTGGATATATTCCGGATGAACATCGTTTTTATCAGGATGATTATCGTTTCCCTCTGGGGTGGTCGAATGTGAGGGAGGAAATTGATGATGATTTTGTGGACGGGAACTGGTAAGGAGGGTGAAAATTTTCGGCGTAGTCAGTGAGGCGGAACAGGAGCGCAGGCTTTTGTCGGTGCAGTTCATGAGGCGGAGCAGGAGCGTAGGCTTTTTGTCAGTGCAGTCAATGAGGCGGAGCAGGAGCGCAGGCTTTTTGTCAGTGCAGTCAATGAGGTGGAACAGGAGCGCAGGCTTTTTGTCAGTGCAGTCAATGAGGTGGAGCAGGAGTGCAGGCTTTTTGTCGGCGCAGTTAATGAGGCAGAAAGGGAATCCAGGCTTTAGAGGGAGGGGAGATACATATGGGGACGAAGATTAAGGTTATTGGGCAGAATCAGATCGGCGGGTGTGTGGTGTTGATTTCCACGGGGCAGTCTAAGATCTGCATTGATTTTGGGGAAAATCTTCCGGGGCAGCAGGGGAAGGCGAAGAGGGCAAAGATTAACTGGAATGAGGAAATGGTGGACGCCGTATTTTTTACTCATTATCATGGGGACCATATGGGCAGGTTTATGGAGATTCCTGCCCATATTCCTCTCTATATGGGCGAAGCCGCAAGACAGGTGCGGGTGAATATAAGCAGGGCGCTGCACAGGGAGGATGAATTGGCGGTACTTTTGGACAGGGACAGGGTTCGCTGTCTGAAAGCGGGATATACGGTGGAGATGGGGGATATCCGGGTGACGCCGTATCTGGTGGACCATTCGGCTTATGACGCGTATATGTTTCTGATTGAGACGCCGGATAAGAGAATTCTTCACACCGGGGATTTCAGAAACCATGGATACCGGGGAAAGGCGTTGTTTGATGTAATAGATAAGTATATTGTCTGCTATGGCAGACGTCCGGTTGATATTCTTATTACGGAGGGGACCATGATGAGCCGGATGGGGGAGAAGGTGTGTTCTGAGGCGGAACTTTTGGGGAAAGCCAGAGAATTGTTTAAGGACCACAGATACGTATTTTTAATTTGTTCTTCTACCAATCTGGATTCTCTGGCCTCTTTTTACCATGCGGCGGCGTCTTACGGTATGGGGATGTACGGCAATTCTTATGTGTATTCCCAGCTTAAGACTTTCCGTGAGACGGCGGGGAAGGCGACTCCTTTTTATGATTTTAAGTATGCTTATGAGGCGCGGTTTGATTTTGTTCTGCCTGGGCTGGGCATGACCCAGGAGGAATTTATGAGGAAAAAGGGGTTTGTGGCTGTGATTAAGGGGGAGCCAGGGTATGAGAAGTGGATTGAGCGGTTTGGGGATTTGAATCCTGTTGTTGTGTATTCCATGTGGGAGGGGTATGTGGAGCCGGGGAATGAGGCGTTTGATAAAGGGCTTTATGATTTTGTTGAGAAATATCATGGGATTTGCATGCATACCAGCGGACATGCGCCGGCGGAGGTGATTGGGGAAGTGATTAGGAGGGTTTGTCCAAGGGAGGCGGTTATTCCCATTCATATGGAGAATGGGAATGGGTTTGGGGAATTACTACTGTCTTTTAGTCATAGGTACAATCTGTAAAGTATATCCCAGCGGGGTCAAAATCTTCAAAAGACTGTCAATCTGGGGGGAATGAACGGAAGATTCCATTCGCGCAATGACTGGCTGTTTGACATTGCAAAGTTCGGCTAGTTGGGACTGTGTGAGTCCTTTTTCCTCACGAATAGATACCATTGTCCTGATTAGATCTTTTTCCAGCGAGATTGCATTTTGATCTTCCTGATTGACAGACAGATTACTTTTTAGTTCTTTCCATGTGGTCATATTATTTATTCCTTTCTAAATAATCTTGCAGATTTCTTTTTGCATGTTCGATTTCACGTTTTATCTTCATAAAATTCAATCTCGTACATAATATTTCCCTTTCTTAAAGGTATTATAGCAAATTTGTTATAAAAATTCAATAGCAACTAATTAGAACAGTACAGCAACAAGAAAAGTCTGTAAATTTCCAATATGGGATTTACAGGCTTTTTTGTATAATTTCACTAATAAAAGTGAAATTATACACATTGAAAATAGAATTTATGAAAATTATAATAAAAATATCTTATAAGAACTTTAAATTTGCGCAAAGAAAAAGAAGGAGGTACACATGGATGGATAAAAAAGTAGCTTTGCTGCTCATGAGTCATGGTGATTTTGCGGCAGAACTGATGCGGAGTTTGGAGTTTGTCATCGGAAAGCAAGACAACTATGAAACACTAGGGGTTCACCTGGATGACCAGGTGGATGATCTGCAAAGACAGATGTACGCAAAGATCGACAGCCTGGATACAGAAAAGGGTCTTGTAGTGTTCACAGATATTGTAGGCGGAACGCCTATGAACCTTGCCGGACATTTACTGGAACGTGAACATATACTGATATGTTCCGGCATGAATCTGCCTATGGTGCTGGAATGTTCCTTTAACAGAGACAAAACCATACAAGAACTTGAGGAATTAATAAAAGCTGCATATCAATCAGGAATGGTTATGAGAACCAGCGCCGAATTTACGGAGGAGGATGAAGATGATTTGCTTTTGTAGAATTGATGACCGTTTAATCCATGGGCAGGTTGTAACAACCTGGGTGAATATTAAGAAAATCGAACAGATAATTGTGGTAAATGACAAGGTGGCAGAAGACAAAATTCAGAAGAATATCCTGAATATGGCGGCGCCCCAGGGAGTGAAAGTGCATACGTTCGGAGTAGAAAAATTTGCAGACGTCTATAAAACAACGCCCATTAAAAAAAGGACCATGCTGCTTTTTACTAACAGCATTGATGTAGACAGAGTGGTTGAATTGGGAGTGGATATCAAAGAACTAAACATTGGCGGAATGAGATATCAGGAAGGAAGAAAGCAGCTTACCAAAGCATTATCTGTCACGCCGGAAGAGGAAAAAGCATTTCACAGCTTAATGGATAAGGGCGTGGATATCACGATTCAGATGGTTCCCAATGATGAGGCAAAGAACATGCGGGAGGTAATGTAATATGATAACAGCATTACTGGTTGCAATATGGGCAGGAATATGTGCGATTGATGATATTGGAACACAGATGTTAAGACGGCCGCTGCTGATTGCGCCCATTGTAGGACTGATGATGGGAGATTTGGAAGCAGGGCTGTACATTGGGGCAACCCTGGAGGTTATGTGGATGGGCGTCGGAAATGTGGGAGCCTATTCCGCCCCGGATATCATATCCGGAACCTGTATCGGTACGGCATTGGGAATCGCTTCCGGCGGGACAGAAGTTGCCGTTGCCCTGGCAGTTCCCACATCTCTGCTGGCTCAGCAGCTTTTGATTCTTTACCGTTCAGGAATTGTGGCTTTAAATCCGATTGCCGAAAGAATGGCAGAAACAGGAGATTTTAAGAAAATCTTCCGCATTAACTTTATTCCCATGGCGATCGCGTTTTTAATTCGCGCGGTTCCCACCTTTATCGCCATTTATTTCGGAGCAACGGTTATTGACACGATTGTGGCGGCGCTTCCGGCTAATATTATGGGAGGACTGAATGTTGCGGGGAAAATCATTCCCGCCGTAGGAATCGGCCTCTTAATGCTGATGATGATAAAAAAGGCGGATTTATGGGTTTTCCTGATTGCCGGTTTTGCTCTTGCCGTGTACCTTAACTTGTCCGTATTGGCCATAACCTTGATTTCCCTGCCTCTGGCATTCCTTTATGATCTGGCGTCCCAGAGTAAAGCAGTATCAAATTCTATGGATGATGAGGAAGGAGAGTTGGATTTATAATGGAAAACAATAAAATTACGAAAAAAGATTTAAACCGGGTATTTTGGCGGATGCAGCTTTTAAATGTCACCAACAATTATGAATCCATGCAGGCCATAGGATTTCTCTCCAGCTTTGTGCCGATTCTGGAACGGCTGTATGGGGATAAGCCCAAAGAGCAGAAAGTGGAGGCAATGAAGCGCCATCTGAAATTCTTTAACAGCCATGTAAATTCAGATGCTTTGATTCTTGGCGTAGCCGCGGCAGTGGAGGAATCCACAACAGAGGAAGAAAAAGAAACCGTTGTGTCTGTAAAAACAGGTTTGATGGGCCCCCTTGCGGGAATCGGAGACAGTGTATTAAAGTTCACATGGCTGCCTATATGCGGAAGTATTGGGGCTTCCCTGGCTCTGTCCGGCAACTTTTTAGGCCCCATACTGATGTTTTTGCTGTACAACATTGTAAATGTCTCCTCAAAATATTATGGAATACATATGGGCTATGAAAAAGGGATTTCTCTTATCAATGGTTCAGAAACCAATATCCTGCAAAGGCTTACCAATATGGCTAATATTGTAGGGCTCATGGTGGTAGGCGGATTGATCGCCAGCAGCGTTAAGATGAAAGTGGCCCTGGAGTTTGGAGCAGGAGAAAATGTGATTCTGCTGCAGGACCTTTTTGATAAAGTAATGCCCGGTCTCCTTAGCCTTCTGGTAACAGTGGCGGTTTACTTTATACTGAAAAAGACCAACGGAAAACATGCTCCGTTGTTGATACTTGGAACCATGATCGTGTGCATACTTTTAGTGACAATAGGAGTCTTATAAATGATGGATAATAGCAGATGTGTCAAAAATATTGGTCCGCTGCGCTATCAATTCCTGCTTCCCCATACAGCCGGCGTGAAAAAAGAGATTTATCTTTTGGATTCACCAAAATGCAGTCACCAGGCTGACAGGATGCTCACTACAACAGCAGAGGAATTTGAGGTAAAAATTCCGGATATTTCATATCGTCCATTTTTTGGCGCAGCTATAGGGCAGCAGTATGTGATTATGGCAGAGCGAAATCTTCCTGTGGAGGGGATGAACAATTTTCGGGATATGGGCGGCTATGGGACAAAAGATGGATACCATGTAAAATGGGGAAAGCTTTATCGCTCAGATCATATCTATAATGCAACAGAAGAGGGGATTAAGTATCTGAAAGGGCTGGGGATTCGCACCATAATTGATTACCGAAGCCCTGATGAACGGGGAAAGTATCCAAACAAAACGATTTCGCCGGATGTCAGAACCTATTGTTTAGACCCAAGCGCTCACACGGCTGAACTGGCGGCGCAATTTACTTCCTCAAAAGACAGCGAAGATGAGAATCTGGTAAACAAGATCATTTCCCAGAAGGAAAATGGTTCCCTGGTAAACCGTTATGACATTGTAATGGAACAGTATCATAATTTTGCCTGCAAGAAAGAGTGTAAAGAGTGCTTTGGGAAGATGCTGAAAATTGCTGCTGATTCAAAGTCATCTGCCATTGTACAGCACTGCCGGGGTGGGAAAGACAGAACAGGGTTTGGCAGTATGCTTCTTTTGGGACTTTTAGGGGTGGAAAAGGAAGATTTGATTGAAGATTATATGCTCACCCACTATAACCGGGTCAAGAGAAATCAGGTCAAAATGGATATATACAAAAAATTCACAAATGACCCGGTAGTGCTGGATTATCTGTACTCATTGATTGATACAAAAGCGGAATTTATCGGAGCTTCCTATGATGCCATTATGAATGCCTATGGTTCTTTTGAGGAATATGTGCAGAAAGAACTTGACATTACCAGTGAAGATGTGGTGCAATTAAGAAAGAATTACTTAGAGTAAAGGAAGAAACAGGAGGGACAAGGTATGCAGCGGGAATTGGCAAAAAGTCTGTTTTTTTTGGAGAATATATCCCGTCATAAAGCATTGTTCCTCCTTCTTCTTCGCAGCGATGATTTTATAACAAGCGATGAATTGGCTGATAAACTGTCAGTCACATCAAGAACGATTAAAAGCGATATAAAGAGCATTTCAAGGAATCTGGAAGAAACGGCGGCCGGAATCCGTATTGATGCCAAAAGGTCAAAAGGGGTTCGGGTGGTATTTGAAAGCGAGGCTTTAAAGAATGCCACAAAAGAATATTTTAAAATATATCAGGTAAACAACATCGGAACGGATTTTGAAAAGAGGGTAACTTATATTGTCAGGCGCCTTTTGTCGGCCAGACAGCCTGTCCGGGTTGAGAAACTGCAGGAAGAACTCTATGTGAATACATCAAATTATATCCAGCAGGAAATACAGGCAGTACGTGTAATTTTAAGAAAATACAATCTGTCCCTGCAGATGATATCCAAATATGGTTTTTGTGTGCAGGGAGATTATTTTAACAAGCTGCTGTGCATTGTAAAAATGTATCATTATTTTTCAGATACGGAAGTACAGGAATTTGATGTTGCTCCTTTTTTTCAGATGTTTATTCCTAAATTTGGAACCAGGGAACAGATAAAAACGATTGTCTGTCAGTGCCTGTCAGCGACGAGAATCGTTTTTTCGGACATTGCATTGGAAAAATTCATGATTTTTTATATTTTGCTGTGCAATAAACAGATAACAGAAAGCCATAAATCCCGGACGATACAGATGATGGACTTTGACTACAGGATTACAGATGAGTATGGGCTGGTTTTGTCAATTGATAAAAAAATGAAGGAAAGTTTTCCCGGGTATGAAAGCGGTAATCAGGTATTCATTGAGTTTATGACATATATGGCAGTAATGAATACGGATTTATATCGCTTTAAAGATTGTACGGAAGAAAAATACGGAAGTCTTATTCCCCTTTCCAGGGAAATCTGCGGATTGGTCATATCTGAATTTGAAAGTGTATTCAAGGTGCAAATGATCAGTGACACAGTGAAAAAAGATTTAGTAAAGGTTATGATTCCGATTTCCATGAAGATAAAGCTTGGAATCAGCGATGATCTAGATCTGTTTTTTTATAACCAGCAGAGCAACAAGCCTATTATCACTGGTTTTATTGATATGGTCTCATCGGTTTTGAAAGAGTTTTTTCAATACGAGGTATCAGCCCGTGAGAGAAATCTGATTCTGAATGTTCTGTATGAGTTTATAAACGGAATCGAGCTAAGCCATAAGAAGTTAAAGATTGCTTTGATTGCGATCAATGGGCGTCTTTCCACTCAGCAGTTGAAGTTTTGTATGAGAAAAGGCTATGCTTCCTTTATTGAAAAAATTGATACAAAGGTTCTCTATGAACTGGAACGGCAAAATGACTGGGATTACGATTATTATTTTTGTCCGGCTTATGGTAAAAATATGGATATTCCTTACAAACCGGTTTATTTTTTTGAGGAAGGCATAACGGAAGAAGAATATGAGAGAAAACTGGATATGATTTTTGTCAGCGCTTACAACTATGACGGCTTACTTCCGTCCCTGCATTATATTCAGATCGAAGATATTTATAAAATCCAGGCCTTTCCTATAGAGAAATTTTTGAATAGAAGCGCGGTTTATATGGATACCTTAATAGGAAAAAATCATACCATTGCGCTGTATGTATGTTTTGATTCCAATGAAGAGTCCATAGATGTGTTTTATTTTGATAATGAAGGAATGGATACCAATGGAATTACACAGTATGTCTGTATGAATCTCAATGTTCACGGAAACAGTCAGAAGTTTAAGATGATTCTGGATTTTATATCGAAACTGGCAGATAAACCAGAACGGTTAAGCCAGTATTGCAGAGAACAGGAGACAAGCATCAGCAGATTTTTTCAGAGATTTTAGGAGGGATGGTAATAAAAATTTTTATATGTGTGGCTTTTGGATTATACTTATGCTATACTAAACAGCAAATTATTGTCTGAGTTTGGAGAAGAAAACAATGCTGAAAATTATATTTGGAGATGTGGAGCATGGGATTTACCATACCCCTACGTATTTTGACAACCGATATGAGGACCAGTGGATTACCCACCCTCTGACCGTTGAGATGATCAGGGATATTGATAAATCAGAGGTGGTAGGTACGCATCTGATTGAGAGTCCGGTGCTGGGGCCTATTTCTACGAAAGAGATTTCCGACGGTGTCAAGACTCTGATTCTCATGGCATTTGACAAGAGCGGCAGGATATTCAATGCTTCCGCGTGTGGGGATAATTGCGCAAAGTGGATTGCCAGGTTGGGGAAACGGGATGATCTGACGATTAATCTGCATCATGTGATGAATTTTAGTTCTGTGCCTGAGTTTGAGGCTGTTATGGTGAATACGGGTGTGGTAGTTCACAGTTACAGAGAGTATCTGGAAGAGGCGATTAAAATAAAGGAGCGCTGATGGATGAAGGGAATGTATCATATTATTGTACAAAATAATAAGCTTCGATATGAAATGGATATTCGGAGAAATATTACGATCATTCGCGGGGACAGCGCAACAGGGAAAACGCAACTGATTAACCTTTTAGAGCAGGCGGCAGTTTTTGGGGAGAGTTCTGGTGTTGATGTTGTTTGTCAGAGGCCATGCAGAACCCTTGGGGGGAATGACTGGAACCTTGTGCTTCCAAATATCCATGAGCAGATTATTTTTATTGATGAAGAAAATAGATTTGTTAAATCTCAGGAGTTTGCCGCTGCGGTGAAGGCTTCGGATAATTATTTTGTGATTGTTACAAGAGAGGATTTGCCAAATCTGCCCTATTCAGTGGATGAGATTTATGGTATCCATACTTCCGGGAAGTATCATGATTTAAAGCGTACTTATAATGAGTTGTATCGTATTTATAGTGGAACGTCGTTTTTGGGCAAAGTAAGGCCGGAAGCTGTGGTGGTTGAGGATTCTAATTCCGGATATTGAGAGGGCCAAAAAAACTGCTTTGGTATAAGTTTTTCAGATAAATATACTGCCCGTCGAAAGGCGGGCATATAATTGGCGATTCTCCTATTGAACACTCCGTCCTGCCAGTTTGGAAAAGGAACGGAATGCCTTATTCACAAAATCTTCGGGCAGTTCTGCAGGACTGCACCGCCAGCTTTCCGGCACATGGTCGAATAGCATGAGATAATGGAAACGATAAAAATACACGTCCCACGCAGTTCTATCCTCATCATAGTATTCGGGTGCTTTGTTAAATGGGTTAAAACGAAGCGACGCGCCATATGTTCGGTACAGAGGAACAACCCCCTCACATCATTTGTTTCTTATCAAAACAGTTTTGCCCTCGAACGCAAATCCATATTTACGAATCCGTTCCGATGTGACCCCTCTGCTTTCTAAGGCTGCCGCATATCTCTTCCTTTCAATCTGTAGCAAAGCCTCGGATGCCGTCTCTTCCAAATTTTTTTCTTCCATAGGATCCCGTACCTTAAACTCCATGATAACAGCACAATCCTCCTGCCTTTTTGGCTCTAGCACTACATCATATCTGCCAAAACCACTTTCCCGGTTGGAGGTGATCACATACCGATCTGACAGATCTACTGTAAGTCCCAACACAAATCCATGATAAAACCGTTCCGGTTCCGACTCCTCTGACGGTTTTATCCCGCTGTCAAAATAACTAAAAGTAGCCAGCGCTACTTTGTTCATATAACCATTCATGGCTTTTATGTCTCCCAGAAGCATAGCTTTCACAAAATCATTATACTCTGGAACAAAATCCTTAAACCACCCATCTATCATCTGGCCAAACATAAAACGGACTTCCCGGTTCGTTAATGCCAGTTCATAAGTGTCTCGTCCCCATTCTTCATCAATAAAATAATGTTTCACCCTCAAATAACCGCTTGCCAGCAAAAGGCTCCAGACCGCATCCGTTCTGCCGTCCAATTGGCTGAATATAATCTGTTCATCAATCCTGGTTTTGAGAACCCCTCCTTTTAAAAGATTCTCCAACTCCATCTTTATATTCCGATTACCTCTTTTAATTATCCTGTTAACCAGGCTATTGCTGCTGGTATTGGCCCAGTACATGGAAAGCCGTTTCTTATCCAGAAAATTTAAAATAGACCATGGATTGTAAATATCCTGTCTTCTTCCAAAGGTAAAGCCGTCATACCAATCTTTTACCTTCTGTCTCTTATCATACGCTCCATACTCTTTTAATGCCTCCCATACCTCCTTCTGTGTAAACCCAAAACTGCTTTCATATTTTTTTGAAGTAGTGGTTACCACTTCCAGATTATTTAAATCAGAAAATATAGACTCTTTACTAACTCTGGTAATGCCAGTCATAATCGCCCGTTCAAGATAAGGATTCGTTTTAAATGTTGAGTTAAACATCCCTTTTATAAATTCTGTCATTTCTTCCCAATAACCATAAACCCAGGCTTCTTGAAGGGGGGTATCATATTCATCCAGTAAAATAATTACTTTTTTTTCATAATACCTGGAAAGATAACAGGCAAGCTCCCGCAAAGAACAGGAAGCTGTGGAATCCGTCATTTCCAATAATACCTTATTGTAAAATCTTCTTTCCTCTTCTTTTAATATATTACCGGTTAACAAAAAGTCAAATCTGCTATACAATTTTTGTATAGCCATACAAATCTTTTCCCTTGCCAGAGAAAAAGTATTTGCCTTGATATCCGCAAAACTCAAAAAAATCACCGGATATGTTCCCTGAAGCTTTTGATATTTTTCATCCTCCCATATGGATAATCCTTCAAATATCTCTCCCTTATTTTTATATTCTACAGAAAGAAATCTCTCCAGCATATTCATATTTAGGGTTTTCCCAAAACGCCTGGGGCGTGTAATCAATGTTACCTCGTCTTTGTTTTCCCACCATTCTCTAATAAAACCGGTCTTATCAATATAAAAGCAAGATTCCACTATCAATTTTTCAAAACACTGTATCCCTATCCCTACAGTCCTTGCCATTATAGTCTCTCCTTATATCTCTTATTACACCAACCATCCTTTACTCTATATTCTCTATTGTATAAGATACCTGTTTTTCCTTCTGTTTTCGTATTTCCATACTACCATAAACCTTCTGATTTTACAAGCCAAATTCAGTCCTTCCGCCTTCTGCAAAACACCTCCCTGTTAAAAGGCACAACATAAGTACACTCATAATCAACAGCAATGATCTTGCTGGAGACAAAGACAGCGCCGCCTCTTAAAAATCCTCTGGACCGTATGGAAAAGGCGGGAGTATTTCCTTTGCAGTTTAACAGTTCTGCCTCCTCCCGTGTAAGCCGGGTCGGGCTGTAGTTGGTCATAAAATGGGAGATTCGATAGCCTTCTTCCATTGCAAAGTATTGAATGGAATCTTCAATGATTTCCGAAGTCATCACAGGAAAGAGGGCGCAGGGCATATGGCCGGTTTCAATCTGTGTTTTTTTGTAATTCATGATACGGATACGTTTAAACTCCCATACCATGTCATGCTCTTTTAAGTTAAAGATCTTTTGCTGTTTTGGAGTTGCCGGAATCTTTTTCAGATAGACGGTCCGGGATTGCAGATCTTTATAAGGAACCAGGGTGGCGGAGTTATATACAAGAGGGTTGCCCCGCATTTTTTCATTGACAAAAATGCCGCTTCCCTGTATGGAGATTAAAAGTCCCATGTTGATAAGCTGCTTCATCACTTTTTGGATTGTGTAGCGGGAGACATGGTACTGACTGGCAAGCTCCCGTTCAGACGGGAGCCTGCTGTCATGGTACTTTTTCTGGTAAATCTTGCTTATGAGATCTTCGACAATAAATTCTGTTTTGGGAGATGCCATGATGTTTTCCTTTATGGTGTTACCAGAGTTCCGTCCGGAATGCGGCTCTGGGTCCACGGGTGAGGACGGTAACTGCCGGGGTATTGATCTGCGTTTTCTTCTTTAAAATCCACGCCGATTCCAGGTCTTTCAATGGGATAGAAAAATCCGTCCTTTGATTCATTATAGCCTGGGAACAGCGCCTTTGTATGTTCTTTTAGTTCAATGTTTTCCTGAATCGCCGCATTGTGGAAATGGATATTTAAGTGTGTGTTGACTGCCAGTCCTATTGGCGTAATGTCTGACGGCGTATGCCATGCAATCCGCACGCCGAAAGCGTCGCAGAGATGGGCAAGTTTGATCGCCGGGGTGATGCCGCCAAGCTGTGAAACATGGCACCGGATGTAGTCAATGTAACGATTCTGAATCAGATAGAGCCATTCTTTTGGATTGTTGAAAAGTTCTCCTGTGGCAATAGGCGTTGCGCACTGGGAGCGAAGCTGTGCCAGCCACTCATTATGCTCCAGAGGCATGATGTCCTCTATAAAATACGGATGATACTGCTCAACGGATTTTGCGAAGTTGACAGCCTGGTTAGGGGTCAGACGTTCATGGATATCGTGGAGAATATGAAAAGAGTCCCCATACGTTTCCCGAAGGTCATGGAACATGGCCAGGGTATTGCGCATATAATCATCCTGATTAAAATAAGTTCCGGAGATAGGGTCCCGGGGCGTTTTCAGATCGTCAGGATTGCCTCCGTAAAAGCCCAGTTGGCAGCGGATGTGCTGATATCCCCTGGCCCGGATTTTCTCTATTTCGTCGTACAACTCTTCCATGGTATCCGCCACCGCATGGGTATATGCGGGGATGGCTGTTCTGGATTTTCCTCCCAGCAACTGGTATAAGGGCATATGCGCAAGTTTTCCTTTGATATCCCAAAGCGCCATATCAATTCCGGAAATGGCATTGTTCAGCACAGGGCCGTTGCGCCAGTAGGAATTGTAGGACATGAGATGCCAGAGATCCTCAATGTGATTGGCGTCTTTTCCCACAAGCAGAGGTTTCATATAATCTTCCACAGCGGTTTTTACTGCAAGGGGACGAAACTGAAAGGTGGCGCATCCCACGCCGTAAACGTCTTTGTCTGTGAACACCTTTACGACGGTCAGATTATGCCGGTCAGGCCTGACCACATAGCATCTGATGTCAGTGATAATGGTTGGTGTCATGTTCTTTCTTCTCCTATGGGTTATTTTACCAAGTTCTGCAGCGTTTCTGTTTTACATGACCATTACACCACATTTGGATTGAAAATACAATAGGTGTATTTTTTTCGATAGGATAAGGAAAAATTTCCAGTCCAATTTTGCGGGGTTGCAGTCTGAAAATCCTGTTAAATCGGGGTTTTTTTGCCTTTGAGTTCCCTGGATTGACTGTTTGCGGATATATTTTTTCTGTGTTATCTTTTCACCATCAAGGCTGCAGCGAACTTGTACAGACGGAACGGCAAAAATAAGACACGGCCCGTCAAGGAGGGAGAATAAGTGAATATTAAAGAAAAGATAGCACAGATCATCCAATATGTGGGAGGAAAGGATAATGTAACAAATGCCTGGCATTGTATTACCCGCCTTCGGTTTGAATTGAAGGATAATCATAAGATTGATGAGGACGCGATCAAAAAGATGGATGGCGTGTTGGGAACCGCATTTGCAAAGGACCAGTTTCAGATCGTCATCGGCGTGGGTGTTGACAAGTATTATGAGGAGCTGGTAAGCCAGTTGGGGCTGGACGCCAATGGGCCGGTGGAGGCGGATGGCAGCGAAAAGCGCAAGGATTTTGCCACTTGGTTTATGGATGTGGTATCCGGCATCTTCGGGCCTTTGGTGCCTGCCATTGCCGGCGCGGGTATGATCAAGGGGCTTATGGGAGGCCTGGTGGCCCTTGGAGTTATAACCAATACAACGGATACGTATCGGGTCATTGACATGCTGGCCAGCGGCGTTTTTTCGTTTCTTCCGTTTTTTATCGCAGCGTCTGCCGCGAAAAAATTCCGCACAAGCCAGTATCTTGCCATTGCCATCGCGTCGATCATTATGTATCCAACCATGGTCAGCGCGGCCCAGGCAGGTGAGATCAGCGCCTTTATGCTGTTTGGATTTGTCCCTGTTCCGGTGTTTAACTATACCGGTTCCGTGATTCCTATTATATTTGGAGTATGGGGGTTGAGCTACATCCATAAATGGGTTGATAAAGTGGTGCCCACCGCGGCGAAAACCGTGGTGGTTCCCACGATTACCCTGTTTATTGCCGGGCTGTTTACTTTGCTGGTGGTAGGTCCTGTGGGTATTTACTGCGGCAAAGGGCTTGCGTGGGTGATTGGTTCTTTGTTTGCGGTTTCGCCTACTCTTGCGGGGATTGTCATGGGGGCTATCCGTCCGGTGTCCATCCTTGTGGGAATGCATCACGCCATGACGCCTATTGCGCTGGAGAATTTTGCCACCCTTGGTTATGATCAGCTAATGCCAATGATGTTTATCGCGAATCTTTCCATCGTAGGCGCTGCGGCTGCCTGCTATTTTAAAGCGGGGAGCCAGCAGGAAAAGCAGATCGTCGGCTCTTCGGTTATTTCCGGAATCCTTGGCATCACGGAGCCGGCTCTGTTCGGCGTATTGACCAAGTATAAAAAGGCGTTTGCGGCGGCTACCATCGGAAGCACGGTTGGAAGCGCGTTTATCGGGACCTTTGGTGTAAGGCTGTTTGGCTATATTACTTCCAGCGTGTTCAGTATTCCGGCGTACATCGGCCCCTGGTTTGGCTATGCGGCCATTGGCTGGATTATGGCGTTTGGGGTTTCTTTTGGACTTTCATATGTTTTTGTTGTAAAGATGGATACGGAGAAAAAGGCGCCGGAAGATAACAGGACAGAGGATGGGGCAGCGGCGGAAGAGGGTTTTTTGGCAGAGATTGGAGCGCCCGCAAAGGGTGTTGTGGTTCCCATGAAAGAGATTAAGGACGACGTGTTTTCCGGCGGCGTGTTGGGCGTCTGTGTTGGCGTTGACCCGAAGGAGGGCAGAATTGCCGCTCCTTATGACGGAAAGATTGTCCAGGTGGCGGATACGCTTCACGCCATCGGGATACAGGCAGGGCCTGTTGAGATGGTGATTCACGTGGGAATTGACACGGTGGATATGAAAGGGGATGGCTTTGAGAGTAAGGTAAAAGTGGGGCAGATGGTAAGGAAAGGGGAAGAACTGCTTTTGGTTGATCTGAAGAAGATCGCAGACGCGGGACATCCGGCTACGGTGATTGTTGCCGTGACGAATACACATGAGTTTTCAGAGGTCAGACAGGCTGTCACGGGGGTTGTTGAAATCGGGGATACGCTTTTGGAAGTTAGGAGATAGGTATTTGGGCGATAAAGCCAGTAAGTGTAGTTTTTTTAACTTGCTGGCTTTTTGTATTTGGTAAAGGATTTTTGTGGGGAGTTCAGGCCAAACAGCAGATAAGCCGGGGGTGGTTGACATCACCACACTATGGTAAATACTTCAGGTTAAGTATGCATAATTAAATCCATCAACTGCACAACAGCATCACAAGTATCCCTAAAACCAATATCTGTTGCATATGTAAAATCCTTTTTCTACTTTCTATTAACTTTCATGCTTGTTATGATACGTATATAGAGCATAAAAGTCAATTGAGATATTCCCTTTTCCGATAAACAGAAGGCGCCACCCCATATGCTTCTTAAATGCCATGGAAAAATACTGTTCTGAGGAGTAGCTGCAGTAGTAGGCGATCTCCTTAAACACCCGGTAGAGTCTTGCAAATGCCAACGGTTCCTGGATCAGCTATGAGGGAGCTTAGTTTAACAACAATGAAGCCATGTTAAACGGAACCTGGAACAATTATGCCATGCCCACCTACCTGCTGACAAATACCGACAAGGCTACCGTGATTCTGACGGTGAGGAAAGCTTTTTATACGGCTTACGGCTCTGTACAGAACGTACCTCTGGCCTGCGCGGAATGCGCGGTGGCTTTGGCTCCGGTGATTCTTCTGTATCTGCTTCTTCAGCAGTATATTATTGAGGGGCAGTTGGATTCTGTGAGTAAATAAGTAAGATTCCGTACCGGCGCAGACGGGTCTAAAAGAGGCTGTGAATCATGACTCTTTCACAGCCTCTTTTTCATTAATAAAGCTTTTCGGTTTTTGGAAGTGTATCCTACAATTCCGTTCCCCTTGATTCTATAACTTTTTTATACCAGTAATAAGAATCTTTCTTCTTTCGGTCAAAGGTTCCCTTGCCTTGATCATCCTTATCCACATAGATAAATCCGTACCGTTTTCTCATCTCCCCGGTGCCTGCGCTGACCAGATCAATGCATCCCCATGTAGTATAGCCGATCAGGTTTACTCCGTTGTCAATGGCCCTGGCCATCTCTTTGATATGTTCCCTGTGGTAATCAATTCTATAGGAGTCATGAATGCTGCCGTCCTCCTCAATCTTGTCAAAAGCGCCCAGGCCGTTTTCCACCACCATAATGGGTTTCTCATAACGGTCATAGATCATTTCCAGATAATATCTCAGACCCTTGGGGTCAAATGCCCAGCCCCAGTCGGAATACTGCAGGTAGGGATTTTTAGCTCCTGCCGCAAAGTTTCCGGAAACCATCTCTTCTGCCTTGTGGGTTGACACAATGGATGACATATAGTAGGAAAATGTGTACATATCCACACATCCGTTTTTCAATTCCTCCAAATCCTGGTCCGTAATATCCAGGTTTACCTGGTGTTCTGCCCACAGCCGTTTGGCGAAGGTGGGGTATTTGCCCTTGCACTGAACATCTCCGCAATAGAAAATACCTTTCTCCCAGGAATGGCGGTTTAAAAGGATGTCATCCGGGTCACAGGTGCCGGGGTAGAACGTAATGCCGCATATCATACAGCCAATCCGATTATCCGGGTCAATCTCATGTCCAATCTTTACGGCCCTGGCGCTTGCCACAAACTGATAGTGAAGCTGCTGATAGCCAGCCTGATATTGGGCATCTCCGGCTTCTTTGCCAAATAAATCCAGCATCATCACCGTATTGTTGATCTCATTAAAGGTAAGCCAATACTTTACCAGCCCTTTGTATTCCGTAAAGCAGGTCTTTGCGAACTTCTCATAGAAGCCAATAAGTTTGCGGTTATTCCACCCGCCATAATGCTCCTCCAGATACAGAGGGGTATCAAAATGCCAGATCGTCACCAAAGGCTCAATGCCATATTTTTGGCATTCTTTAAACACATCCCGGTAAAATTCCACTCCTTTTTCGTTGGGCGTCTCCTCGTCCCCATGAGGGTACAGCCTTGACCATGAGACAGACATTCTGAACATTTTAAATCCCATACCGGCAAATAAAGCAATATCCTCTTTGTATCGGTGATAAAAGTCAACACCATCGTGGTTAGGATAGTAATAGTCTTCCAGAACCGCATACTTTGCTCCCTCCGGAATGGGCCTTCCATTTGCCACTTTGCCCGGATTGCCGTCTTTGTCTATGTAAGTTACATACCTTGGCTCTTTTACGGAACCGCCTGTGGTTACATCTGTTTTTGCCGGTCCCCTGCCGTCCTCATTCCACGCGCCCTCAGCCTGGTTGGCCGCAATCGCGCCGCCCCACAAAAAATTTTCTGGAAACATGATAAACTTCACTCCTTTTCTTTTTTATTGTAAACCTGTCCCGAAATTATGAGACTGGTATCATCTGTTTTCTCTATATTATATACGTAAACCGCTAAAATCACAACCATAGGTGGCTTTCGAATTGGATTTACAACTGGAATTTATTAATCTATCTTATCACTATAATAGTGGTTTTCCTTTAGCATATCTTTTATGGATTTGAATTTGCATTCGCAGAGTTTTTCACACAGAGATAGGACTTCATCATTCTTATAATCTTTTACGTCATATCTTTTTAACCCATCTTCAAGATGGAATAAGAAGATGACACCATCATCTGAAAGATATTCATTCCAATAGCCTAATTCTAGATATTGGCTTATAAATCGTTCCCATTGGTCGGCTTTTTCTTTTGGAAACGCAACACCATAATTATTGCCAAATGTTTCAATTGTAAATCCGTTATCGCTTAAAGCATGAATTTCATTACCTATTCCCAAAACATAAGAATAATACATGATAACTACCTCCTCTAAATCAAGATTTACATATATGGTCATTAAGTTGTGCTTACCTGACAACTCTTCAAGTCTATATCTCCGTACAGAGAATCATCTGCCCCAGCAGCATATATTCTTTCACATCATCCAGGCGTATGATTTCGGGGATATATGGATTGGGGACATATTTTTCTATCTGTTTTATAAGTTCGTCGGTCTGCACGATCAGGCGGCAGTACAGAAGGAGGGCGTCAGGCCCAAGAATGCTGATGATGGAAGCCATGGTTTTGGACACACAGGCCAGGGCCTCTTCCGGCGTACTCCATGAAGAGAGCCTGTCTCCCTCCGGAGCCGAATCCGCAGACTCTATGGGAAGGTACTGGGCTTCTCCGGCTACATGCTTATAACCTTCGATTAACTGACCGTTGTGGATACTTCCCACTCCCGCAAATGAGCCGATGGCAGGGTGAAAGATCAGGGACAGGGACTGATAGTGGTCCTGGGAGGCGTAGTACCCCACGGCGATACAGTTGGCGTCATTGGATAAAATGAAATTCCTGGAATATTTTTTTGACAGGGATTCTTCTATATCGCACTCAAAGAACCCCTGATGTACCAGAGTGAGACGGCCCTCATTGATGATTCCGGGCATGGACACACCGACTGTACGGATATCCGGATCGTGAGCAAAGGCCACATCACACAGGTCATAAATATCTTCCAGTGAAATCCTTGGTTTAATACTGACTTCATCATAAATCACATCATTATCTTCATTGTAAACCCTGGAGGCAAAAAGATAATACTGGTCCTGGGGAACCAGGGCAATGGATAAAATATTGCCATGAGATTTTATTTGCTGTTTTAAAGGAAGCAGGCGGGGCTTCGGGCTGTCATATGACAAGTCAGGCGGGAAAATGGATTTCAATTCCGTAAATACAGCCCTCACATCATAGGTTGCAAAATCTTTAGGCGGTATTTTAAATATCTTTTTGTTGGAAAGAATCTTTTTCGCTGTCTCCCAGATATAGGAAATCTGGGGGGCAAGGAGAACTACATCGTATTGGGCAGCCGCTTGATACAGATTTCCATAGGAGACAGCGGAAAATTCATAGTTTAAATTCAGAAGTTTGGCGGATTCGTTAAGCTTTTGGGCAAAGAATCCCGTAGTGAGACCGCTGGTGCAGCACAGCAGTACCCGGACTAACGGCCGGACAGCCAGTTCCCTAACGCTTTCCAGCATCTCTTCAAACAGCTTTTTGGCATGCTCCAGAGTATGCATCTGAAAGTGAAGATAAAATTCATGGCTGTCCGATATCACATTCAGCACGCTAAGTTGAATGATATCCATGGGAAAAAAGGTTACTTCCCCCCGGCAGTAGCTGGTTTCAATTATGATTACATTTTCATCGGTTTCTTTTACAAAAAGCCGGTACTTGGGACTGGTCTGGGTCAAAACCCATTGTCTGAACTGCCGGATTAGAGAGCTGTCGGATACTTTTTCCATGGATAAATCCCCCTTGTTTTATGTGGAAATTGGAAAACGGAATATATGGTAATTGTAGCATCCACAGTTCCATAAATCTATTAGTTTTACGGCCAAATATTGTAATTATTATGCCAGAAAGGGGGAGGTGAATGCGTGACAGAATTTTGTTTGTTGCGTGGCATGATAATACGTTTGTTTTGTTGCATTATTTTATGAAAAAAACACCGATTAGGGAAATCGAGAAAGCTAAAAGAGAATTGGCTGATTTTAAAGAGAGGGGGATTGACAATGAATCATAGCGCTATCGGCAGCAGTTGGGATGAGGTAAGAAGAGAATTATTTACCCCAGAGGAGATAGCGGAAAGCGATTTGCGGGTATCCATTATTGGGGAACTGATAAAGGCAAGGCAGGAAAAGGGTATAAGCCAAAAGAAACTGGAGGAATTAAGCGGGGTTAAGCAGCCTGTGATAGCCAGGATGGAAAAGGGCAGCACCACACCGCAGTTAAGCACGATCTTGAAGGTGTTAGCGCCTTTGGGAAAGACGCTGGCAGTTGTTCCATTGGATTATTCTGTTGGGAAAAGCAAATAAAAAGAACGAAAAATACCGCCTGAAAAGGGCGGTATTTTTATGGATAAGACAGGAGAATTTAAACCATCAGATGATTATAAAAATCCATCCCATCAACAGGATTTGGTTTGTGCTGAAATGCCAAAGAAAATCCCTCATCCTGGCGCTGCTTCATAAGAGATGCCATGGCGTCGCTTGTGCGCCTGGGTATCTGACCGGCGATTAGATTCTTCCCGTCAGAGAAACCTTCTGGTCTTCCCTCAAGTTCTTTTACAAGGCGTTCCCGCCAGGATAAGAGTGTCTGCTGATAATCAGGCTTTTCGGCCAGATCGTGACATTCCTGATAATCTGTCTGCAGGTCGAATAATTGCTCCCTCCCGCTGGTAACATACCAGATGTATTTCATCTTGCCATCTGTAAGAAAATGGGAGCCCTTTTCATACACATAATTGTGCTTCGGACTTTCAGGGCGTTTCCTGGCGTCAAACAAAAAGTCATGGGTACATTCACCGTGGATATAGCTGCGCAGGGGTGAGTCGTCCCATCCTTTCAGCAGCGGCGTCAGGCTTTTGCCGTCCACGCCGGAGGGAACGGGCAGCCCGGCAAGGTCAAGGATGGTGGGCATCAGATCATGCCAGCCAACAGGGCAGTCAGATAAGCGGCTGTCCGGAATATCCGGTCCCATGAACATCAGCGGAATATGGACTGCCCCCTCATAGGGGCGGTTTTTCTGCATCAGATAGTGGTCGCCCAGCATTTCACCATGGTCTGAGGTGAAGATCACATAGGTATTGCGGTCTCCCATAGCTGCCTGCAAAAGACGGCCTATCTGTGTATCCAGAAACGCAATATTGCCGTAATAACCGGCGTACAGGCTGCGCTTGTCCTCCTCTGACAGCGTGGTGTACCGGGACATCACATTGCCGCCGCTGACAGGAGGGATGTCCCAGTCTCCGATGTAGGGCTCATCTAAATCCTGGCGGGCATAGTAGCGGTTAAAAAATTCCGCCGGAGGATTGTGGGGAGAATGAGGGGCATAAAAGCCTACAAACATCATGTAAGGGCGGGATTTGTCCCGGTTTCTTAAAAATTCCAGGGCTTGGTTGGCAGCCCATTTTGTCTGATGAAGGTGGTCGGGAAGATGATAGGGGGCAGCGGCCCGGGAATTGTTATGAGGGCCGCAGCCATAGTAACCGCCTGTCTCACCAGAACTGTTTTCCCTCAGATCATGAAAGAAATGATCTGAGCTGTCTTTTTTGTCGCTGCTGGGGTCGCCGGGAAGATAATATTCAAATCCATAAGGATAATCAAAGGGATATGTATGCATGGTGCGGCCGATCAGCGCTGTCTGATAACCTCCCCGCCGCATTTCGCAGGGCAGGGTAGTTTCCAATGGGAGATAGGGAATCCCCACATTTGCCAACAGGCCGTGATGCTCCGGCAGTTGTCCGGTCAATAAGGAGAGACGCTGAGGAATGCACAGCGGGCAGGCGGCGTAGGCGCTTGTAAAATTAATGCCCTGATAAGCGATGGAGTCAATATAGGGCGTGTAGATTCCCTTGCGCCGCCTTGCCGCGCCAGTGCAGTCATATCGGTGCTGGTCTGTGTGGATTACGATAAAATTTGGGGAAGCCATGGAAGATCACTCCTTTTCTTGTTTCTTTCTATTATAGGAAAGAGGGAAAAGAAGAACTAGAATTATTATTTTGGCAGTAGCATTTAGATACTTTAATCCTGTAAGTTGGCATTTTCCCCAATAAACAGACAAAAGGTTTGTACAAAATGCTAGTAATAGATAAAAAAACCAAATAAAAATTTACGAATAAGACAATAAAGTGCTTTTTGCAAAAGATAAATGCTAACAGAAATAGGCATTGGCGGTATATACTAAAAATACAAAAGAGTTCCGGCCGGGGTTCGAAACGAAATGTTAAAAGGCAGAGCGTGACGGCTCTGCCCACTAAAAAATCCAGGGAGTGTAGTTATGGCGAATGAAAAAATAAAATATGCGAAGACCGCAACAATATGGGAGCTGGTCATGGCTTCATGGCTGTGCATTTCCATGAATGTATTTACGAATTTTACCAATTATTTTCAGTATTACCTTACCGGAATCGTGGGAGTGGGGACGGTGCTGGCAGGTTCCTTTATTACGATTTTCCGTATCTGGGACGCGTTTACCGATCTGGGCGTCGGCGCAGCGGTGGACCGCACAAACACGAAACTGGGGCAGTTCCGCCCATGGATTCTTGCGGGCATGATGATCTGCGTGGTTTCCTCCGGCTTACTGGTGTTCGTTCCCCATGGGCTGCCGGAAAATACGACTCTCCGCCTGACAGCTTACATTATCATCTATATGGTCTTTGTGCTGGGAGCTACCATGTACAACCCAGCCACCCGTTCCACAGCCCAGGTGCTGACCGACGACCCGAAACAGCGGGCCAGCGTGGGCATGATTCGGGGCGTCAGCCTGCAGATCATGTACTCTGTCCTGCCTGTCATCGTGTACTCCCATCTTCTGCCTGCCTCCGGCGGCAAATTTGATTTTAACTTTTTTGTAAGGTGGTGGAAGGTTTACGCGGTGGTCACCATTCTGTTCTGCCTCATCGCCTGCTTTGGACTGAAAAATAAGGATGTGAAAAAGAAAGACTTTGCGCCTCCCTCCAGCAAAAAATTTGATTTTAAGCAGATGGCATCCATTATCAGGCACAATAAGCCTCTGCAGATGCTGATTCTCTCCGCCGGGTCGGACAAGCTGGCTACGGTCTGCCAGAACAATGCCACTGTGGTGGTTATCCTGTTTGCCATTACCGCGGGCAATCCAAAGCTGAACAGCGGCGCCAATACTTACACGCTGATTCCATGTATTTTGATGCTTCTTCTGGGACTGGGAGGAGTGGCACGCAAACTGGGACCCCGCAAAGCCATGAATTTCGGAAGCTGGGGAGGAATTATTGTCTGCGTGCTCAGCATCCTGCTGTGGGTGTTTGGAGACCCAAGGTCCATGAGCTACCCGGGAATGGAAAGTTTTAACGGCTGGACATTCTTTACTCTTGCCTATTTGGTACTGTGGTGCCTGTATAAAGGGTTTACGCTGGTCACCTCCAATGTCACCAATCCCATGATCGCTGATGTGATCGACTATGAGCTGTACCGCAGCGGCAGCTATGTGCCTGGATTGATCGGATCCATGTTTTCCTTTGCGGACAAGATCATCTCTTCCCTTGGGCCAACCCTGGTCAGCATCGCCATTGCGGCTGTCGGATTTGGCAGTCAGCTTCCCGACGCCACCACGCCCTTTTCCAACGCGCTGTTTGCCATCGGGCTTTTTGGAATGTACGGAATCGTCATAATCGGACTGCTTGTCAATATCATCGCTATGAAGAAGTACAGCCTGACTCCGGAGAAGATGGAGGAGATCCGCAGGGAGCTGGATGAGCGAAAGAAGGGATGATTCCGTTTTTACGGTATACAGAGGGGGAGACTCCAAACTCTCTGCGAAAGCATCTGGAAAAGTAA
The DNA here is from genome assembly GCA_910585645.1 of uncultured Hungatella sp. GTDB lineage: Bacteria > Bacillota > Clostridia > Lachnospirales > Lachnospiraceae > UBA3402. The sequence goes on from CAJUFP010000016.1 coordinate 47,826, forward strand.
TTGGCGTCCAGAATGCCCACGGTTGAAGAAATATGCTGAATCTCCATATTGGTGTAGACCAAAAGCTCCGCCGCGGTGCGCATTCGTTCCCGCGCAATATACGCAGATACCGGAATGCCCACATCCTCCTTAAAACGGGTGGAAAGACGGTTGGATGAGAGGCGGCTGTACGCTGCAAGGTCATCCATGGAGATTTCCTCTCCCAGATGTTTGTGGATATACTGGATGGCAGCCTGGATGGGTTTTGCGTATTGCCCTGATTTCTGGTTCACCACAAGCTTGCAGCTTTCTTCAATAAGTTTTTCCGATAATTGGATTGCCTGATCAATGCTGGTGACCCGGCGGCCGTTGAGCTTATAGGTTTGAAACAGTTCTGCAGTGCTTTGTTCCGGGACGCCTGCGTCTCTGAGGGAAAGCCGGGTCAGAGCGCGCATGACGCTGAGCCCTTCGATCACTTTAACCAGAACAAAAGAGCGGCCCCGGCTTTTCATCAGTTTTCGGTAGGCGGTCAGCGCCCCGGCGTAATTTCCGCTGCGCACTTGCGCCATGTAAAAAAATCCTTCATCTTTATCATAGAGTTCGTCAGAGTCAGAGAGAGGGATGCCTGTTTCATTGATCGTCGGAATGGTATCCATGTCATATTCCCGGACATTTATGGTGGATTCCGTGGAAATATTGGTTCCGAAAAGGCTGATAAACAGCATATGAGCACAGAGTTTTATCTGCTTGTCTTCCACAAGAGGCAGAGCATTGTAATAATTTCGATAATTTTCCCATTGGGTGCTGTCGGATAAAAGCGTCTGGGGCAGATCTCTGCGGCGTATGGGACCGATGCGGTAGGGACCCACCAGGATTAGTTTTTGACAGGTGAAAATGAGGCAGTAACACAAGAGCATACGGTCCTGTACATAGCAGATCAGATTGTCACTGCCGCTGTCAATAAGCTGCCGCAGAATGTTCATCTCCTTCTCTGTGTCATAGGGAGAGGGAAAATGAAAATCAGTATGTTCCCGGTCCACTGCAACGGCATTTACAAGGAGCAGACTTGAAATATAGAGCAGCGCGGTTTCGATGATCTTGTCCATAGAAAACCTCCTCAATGGATGGTTGTATGGTTATCGGTTACTGTTATCTATCATAGTCAGGCAAAAAGCGTTTTGTCAAGATGTATTTAAGAGATAGGAGATGGTGTTATGCAGCCTGATATATTACTGTTTTTAAGCGACCAGCACGCAGCCGGATATACGGGGTATGAGGGCGGTCTGCCGGATACCCCTAATTTGGACCGGCTGACAGAGGAAGGAACGTATTTTTCCGCCCACTATACTGCCTGCCCCATGTGCGTTCCGGCAAGAATGTCTTTCCTTTCGGGCCGCCTGGCCAGCCGTGTGGGGGTTACAAGCAATGCCCACACCTTAAGCGAATGTACGCCTACATTTTTATTCCCTCTGGTGGAGGCGGGGTATGAAACGGTCCTCATCGGGAGAATGCATTTTTTGGGAAAAGACCTTCGCCATGGATTTACGAAGCGGGTGGGGGAAGACATAACTCAAAGCTGCTGGAGTATTCCCCGCAGCGATCTGTTGAAAGAGAGGGGAGAGCTGTTTCCCACATTTAGCTCCGGCGGCAGTTTATCCGTGGTAGGAGGCGGTGAAAGTCCGGTGATCTATTATGACAGGACCATTGTTAAGCAGGCCCTGGATTATCTCTCACGTCCCCATGACAAACCTCAGTTTATTGTGGTGGGAACCTTTGGCCCCCATTCGCCTTACGTGGCTGACCCGGCGCTGTATGAGAAATATAAACGCCGGGGCGTGATGCCCAGGTATTTTGGAGAGACGACGGATGAGATTGATGAAAATCCCTGGATAAAAGCCCATCAGAAAGAAGTGTCCAGAGAACAGGCGGCCAATGCCTGCGCGGCGTATTGCGCTTTGACAGAGCAGACGGACAGCTATGTGGGACAGGTTCGGTCCGCATTTGCAAGCTATGCGAAAAAGGCGGGACACAGAGCCATATTCGGATACACCAGCGACCACGGAGATACATGCGGGGAGAGAGGGATTTACGGCAAGCAGACCTTTTTCGAAAACTCTGTCCGTGTTCCTCTGGTATTTGCCGGGGACGGCATCCCGGAGGGAAAACGTGTGGAGATTCCCACCAGCATCATGGATTTAGGGCCAACTATATGCCAGTGGGCGGGAACATCCTACACAGGACAGTTTGTGGACGGACAAAGTTTTGCCTGTCTGCTGACTGACACCCAGGATGATGACTTGGCAAAACGGCCGGTATTAAGCGAATACCTGGACAGCATCGGCGGCGGGGACGGGGGCTGGGAAAAACCGGCAGGAAGCGTTACAAAAAAACGGGAACCGTTGAAACTGTCATATGGGATTATGGTCCGCATGGACTGTTGGAAATTTATTCGCTATCATCATTGTAAAGATGTGCTGTTTAATTTAAAAGACGACCCGGAGGAGCGCTGCAATGTGATTTGGCAGTACCCTGAAATCGCCCGGCAACTGGGACAGATCGCGCATAGAGCCGGGGATCCGGAAGAGATAGAACAGGAGCATTTAGACAGGCTTCAGATGGTCCGATGGCTGCGTGCCTATGAGGCTTCGGCAGGTTTTGAAGACAGAGAGCGGTGGAAGGACAATCCGCCTACAGCCAGGGGCAGGCTGACTACGCGGTAAACCTGTATGCTTTGGCATGGGATATATAACCACACAGGAAAGGAATATTAGAGATGGTAAATCTGAGAGAAAAACCCTTCAATCTAAATGAAGAGCAGTTGGCATGGGTGGAGAGAACTTATGACTCCCTTTCAATGGAAGAAAAAATTGGACAGCTTTTCATCAATCTTACCCTGGACCGGTCTCCACAGACCATAACCAGGCTTTGTAAAGAGTATCATATCGGCGGCGTGCGATGGCAGGGAGGGACCCTGGAGGAGGTCTATGAACAGAACCGGATGTTTCAGGAGAAAAGCAAAGTACCTGTACTGATTGCGGCTAACTGTGAGGCGGGAGGAAACGGAGCCGTAAGTGAGGGGACCATGGTGGCCACCGGAGCGGCGTGCGGGGCCAGTGATACGCCGGATACGGTCCGGGACATGGCCAGGGCAGGCGGTGAGGAGGCTGCGGCAGTGGGCTGCAACTGGACCTTTGCGCCGGTCTGCGACGTAGTTCAAAACTGGAGGAACACCATTGTTAATACCCGGGCTTTCGGGGATGACCCTGATACGGTTATCGCCTGTTCTCTGGCCTATATGGAGGAAATGAAGCGGCAGGGATTGGCTTGCGCCGCCAAACATTTTCCCGGGGACGGAACCGAAGAGCGGGACCAGCATCTGGTCATGGGTTGCAATGATCTGACATGCAAGGAGTGGGACGACACCTTTGGCAAGGTCTATAAGGCCCTTATTGACGCAGGGCTGGAATCCATTATGGTGGGACATATCTGCCAGCCTGCTTACAGCCGTAGATTCCGGTCCGGGATTGAAGATAAGGATATTATGCCGGCTACCATGGCGCCGGAACTGCTGGGGGATCTTCTGCGGGGACAGCTTGGGTTTAACGGTCTTATTGTAACCGACGCCAGCCATATGGCAGGTCTTAACGCGGCCGGTCCCAGAAGGGAGGTTGTGCCTGGTGTTATCGCCGCGGGGTGCGACATGCTGCTGTTTTTCAATGATCCTGCAGAAGATATTCAGTACATGAAGGACGGCATTGCCGAAGGCGTAATTACCCAGGAATGTCTGTCAGACGCGGTACACCGGATTTTGGGCTTAAAGGCCAAACTTGGACTGAATCATCTGCGGTTTCCGTCAAAAGACGGATTGAAAAAGGTGGGGAACCCGGAATTTCACGCCCTTGCAGCCAGGGCCGCTGACCACAGCATTACCCTGGTAAAAGATACTCAGGCTCTGCTTCCGGTGGATGTCGCGCAAAAAAAGAGGGTTCTTCTTTACTACCTTCAGAGCGCGCCGGTGAGTCTGGAGGACGGCAGCGACAGCGGCAAGAAAATCCTCATAGAGGAACTGGAAGCCGTCGGTTTTCAGGTGACAGCGGGACCGGATTATTATGAGCTGGAGATGGAGAAGCCGTCCAGATTTAACCGATACCGGATGATGGCAAAACACTCTATGGAAAAAGTTAAGGAGGATTATGACCTTTGCCTTGTGGCCATCAGCATGAAAGGGTATGCCCAGGCTAACAATACCCGGGTAGTCTACTCTGTGGGACACAGCTATGAGATTCCCTGGTATGTTCATGAGCTGCCGACGATCTGTGTCAGCCTGAACTACACCAACCACCTGATAGACGTTCCCATGATGAAAACGTTTATCAACGCCTACGCCCCTTCCAGAGAGTATATCCATGCCCTGGTGGAGAAGCTGACCGGAAAGAGTCCTTTTAAGGGAACCTATAACCAACTGGTCTGGTGCGGCCGATGGGACACAAAACGGTAACAGGAGGAACATATGGGAAAACGACCGAATATCATCATATTCAACCCCGATGAAATGCGCTGGGATACCATGGGCCACATGGGAAATCCGGCTGCGGTGACGCCTTTTCTGGACAGCTTTGCCCGGACGGAGGCAGTATCATTTTCAAATGCCTATTGTCAGAATCCGGTCTGCGTGCCAAGCCGGTGCAGCTTTTTTACGGGCTTGTATCCTCACACTGCGGGACACCGAACCATGGGGCATCTGCTCCGTTCTCATGAGACATCTCTGTTAAAGGAGCTGAAAGAAGCAGGTTACTATGTCTGGGCCAACGCCCGCAATGACCTTGTGTCCGCCAACACGCCGGGGCTTATAGAATCCCATGTGACGGAGCTGTTTTACGGCGGCAATGTACCTGCCGCCCCAGGCCCGGCGGACCCCCATTATCGGGGTCGGCCCGGCAGCCCTCAGTTTTACTCCTTCTGTAACGGTGAGCTTAAGACCGACCAGGAAGGCCTGAACTATACTTCTGATGACGAGGATGTAGATGCTGCCTGTTACCGCATCCGCAACCGGGTGGATGACCGGCCTTTATGCCTTTTTGTAGGCACCTTGTACCCCCATCCGGCTTACAATGTGGAGGAACCCTATTTTTCCGGGATTGACCGCGGAAAACTGCCCCGCCGCGTCACAGCCGGAGAGACCACGGGAAAGCCGCCTATGGAGACGGCTCTGCGGAACTATCAGAATCTGGGAGCCATGAGCGAGAAACAGTGGGATGAGCTGCGGGCAGTTTATCTGGCAATGTGTACCAAGGTAGACGCCCAGTTTAAAAAGCTGTGCGACGCTCTGAAAGAGGCAGGGGAGTATGATAATTCCGCTATTTTCTTTTTCAGCGATCACGGCGACTATGCGGGGGATTATGACATCAGTGAAAAAGCTCAGAACTGTTTTGAAGATGTTCTGGTCCGGGTGCCGCTGCTGATTAAACCGCCCAGAGGCATGAAGGTGGACGCCGGGATTACGGACAGTTTTGCGGAGCTGGTGGATTTTTACGCCACAGCCATGGAACTGGCAGAGGTTCCCCCCAGCCACACCCACTTTGGCCGCTCGCTTTGGCCGGTTGTGGCTGACCGTTTGCGGCAGGTGCGGGACTGTGTCTTTTGTGAGGGAGGAAGGATGGCTGAGGAAGGCCACTGCAGCGAAGCGGTTGACCCTGCTGTCAAGGACGGCTTTTGTTACGCTGTTATGTGGCCCCGCTATGCGGCCCAGTATGACCATGAAGCCCACGCAAAGGGAACTATGATCCGCACCAAAGACTGGAAATACATTTACCGTGCCCACGGAACATGCGAACTGTACGACTTGCGCCGTGACCCTCTGGAACTTAACAATATTTCCGGCATCCCGGAAAACTCCGGCGTGGAAATGTCCATGATGCAGAAACTTCTGCAGTGGTATCAGGATACCTGCGATGTGGTACCGTTTGATAAAGATGAGCGGTTCAGCGATAAAATGATCTGGGAAAAAGTTAAGCTTTTGGTTCCGCCTGGACGCGAAGAACTGGTTAGGGAAAAGATCGCCTCAAAGGCAGGGTTGTTTGTCACAAAGATTTACTGTCAGGAGCTGGCGGATAACATGGCCGGGGAAGCGGGGTATAAGTAAAAAGAGACTGTAAAAAGGAGAATGAGTTTATGGATACGATTTTTGACAGATTTGTGCCGCGGCGCCGGTTTCTTGTGTGTGTGGACAGCGACGGCTGCGCCATGGACACCATGGATATTAAGCATTTTCGCTGCTTTGGTCCCTGTATGGTAAGAGAGTGGGAATTGGATCAGTGGGCCGGTCCTATTCTTTCCCTGTGGAATGACCTGAATCTTTACACTTTAACCAGGGGCATTAACCGGTTTAAGGGGCTTGCCCTTGCTCTTGGGGAAGTTCATAAAAGATATTCTGCCATTGACGGCGTGGAAGAATTGAATGCCTGGGTGAAACAGGCTTCGGAACTTTCTAACAGGGCGGTGGAGGCGATGTATGAGAAGACCCGTCTTTTGATTTTTGCCAAAGCCCTAAACTGGTCCAGGGCAGTGAATGAGGCCGTCAATACACTGTCAGAGGATGAGAAAAAGCCTTTTCCCGGTGTCGCTGAAGGACTTAGGGCTGCTCATGAGTTTGCGGATATTGCCGTTGTTTCCAGCGCCAATAGGGAGGCTGTGGAGGAGGAGTGGAAGCGCTGCGGCCTGCTGGACTTTGTGGATATTCTTCTGTGCCAGGATGCGGGAAGCAAATCCCGCTGTATCTCCAGGCTGATGAAAAAGGGCTATGGCGCGGACCATATCCTGATGGTGGGGGATGCCCCCGGCGACCTTGACTCTGCCAGGGAAAACGGGGTGTTCTTCTATCCCATCCTGGTCCGTCATGAGGCAGAGAGTTGGGAGGAACTTAAAAAAACAGGATTAGAGGCGTTTCGCGGCGGCAGGTATGCTTCTTATGGGCAGGAGAAAATGCGTCAGTTTATGGAAAATCTTGGGGGAGCAATGAATGATTTTGAGTAAGGAAAGGGTTTGATCTTGTGAGATTTATACAGTTATTGCTGTTTGCGGTTGTAAGCTTTCTGGCCTCCGTCATAGGCGCTGTCTGTGGTATCGGAGGCGGCGTTATTATCAAGCCCACCCTTGACTTGTTTGGATGGGCCAGTGTATCCGCTATCAGCTTTCTCTCAGGATGCACGGTCCTGTCCATGAGCTTCTACTCTGTAGTTAAATCTATATTGGCCGGTGAAAAATCGGTTGATATAAAGATTGGAACGCCTTTGGCCCTGGGGGCGGCCTTTGGCGGCATGGCAGGAAAACAGATGTTCAACGGGATTCGGGAAATATTTGAAAACCAGAATATGGCAGGCGGCATCCAGGCCGGATGCCTTGCCGTGATCACGGTGGGGACGTTGGCGTATTCAGTGAATAAAAGCAAGATTCGTTCCCAAAACATTCATTCATCTGCAGCCTGCCTTTCTATCGGTTTTGTACTGGGGGTGATGTCCAGTTTTCTGGGCATTGGAGGCGGTCCTATTAATCTGGTGGTGCTGTTCTACTTTTTCAGTATGGATACAAAGACTGCTGCTGCCAACAGTTTGTACATCATATTATTCAGCCAGATCACCAGTCTGATTACGACTTTTGTAACAAGAAGTGTGCCGGAGTTTGAGCCGACTGCCCTGGTGCTGATGGTTGCTGGGGGGATTGGGGGAGGTATGGCCGGGCGAAGCGTTAACAAAAGGATTGACAGCAGTGTGGTAGATCAAATGTTTGTAATTGTGATGGTTTTAATCATTGTTATTAGTGTCTACAATATGTGGAAATATCTTGCCTAGAGATGATTGTACGGCGGATAGAACGGCGATCTGAACGTTGGTGAAAGTTTTAGACATAAATGTAGACATATTTCCGCAGGAAACATATGATAGTACAAGGCAGGCAACGGCGTGTGTCTGTCAAAGCGTTGAAGTAAGAGAGTGCGCCGGTAGGAATTGTTTTACAGAGCTTGCAAGAGGGGGTGCAGTGAGACCTCAAACCGGCGTAGGCCCTAAAGGCTGAAAGAAAATGCTCTTAAAGGCCCTGCCGTAAGGCAGGGGTTTTGCTGTATTATTGAGTGAGCAAAGGGCGGATTTAGTCGCAGGCCAGGGAGGAAAAGCAGGATTCGTTGTAGAACGTCAGATTACTTTAATTCTTGTTCCATGATTGTCTTTATCTTGGTAATGTCCGTATATATCAAATGAATCCCATGGTTGTGCAGTGCAAGCACTTCCATTAGATTTTTCGCAAGAATTCGGTTCAGCTCATTATGTACGGTTACCGGTTTATTTTCAATTGTATGTATATGGTCAAAAAATTTTGAAATAATAGGAAAAGTATTCTGAATTAAAAAAGCATTCTCCTTTCCAGCGAACCTGCCAATGATTATTGTATTACATTTTCCATATTTTCTTTTCTTCTTTTCTAGAATGACCTTGTATTTTTCTACTTGTGAACTTATGGGAATCATCCAAAAAAGGGATTGATTCTTTTTATCTTGTATTGCATAAAAGTGTGGACGGTAATTTCCATTTTCTTTATTACTCATCAAATATTTATCCTGCACTATGTCAAAAAATGCATCTTTAATATGATAAGAATATCCCTGTCGTATCTCCATATACTACAATAGTCTCCCTTTGGTAAACTTTCCATTATGCAAATTCCCCATCGACATCAGCCGATGGGGAGTATTTACGCACTATACCATTTGTATCCCACCTGTATAGCAAGTGGCATTATTTACGAACTGAATCACTTATACCCCGCGCCATCAGCAAGCGGCAAATATTTACTTCTACTATAGTATATACAGATTATGAGAAATTATCAACCTGTTTTTCAAATTCTTTACGATTT